>NZ_BAAGQL010000018.1:0-165585 GCF_054783495.1 Luteococcus sediminum
CGCCCGAGGGCAAGTCAACCGCGTCGATCACGTGGTAGTCGGGCAGGTTGAAGATCACGCTCGCAGCGTCACGCAGCAAGCACGTAGGCTCGGTCACAGCTCGTGGTCCTTGTCCGGGAGGATGCTTCGCAACACCCATCCCAGCGCAAGGCCACGAGCCCTTGCATCAACGACCCACCACGCTCAACTACGAGTAGTCCCTTTGCGCCGGGCAGGTGCCCGCCCAGGCCGGGCTTGGCGCCTTGGCTCAGCTTGATCTCGATGGCCTTGACCGGTGCCGACTCGACGACGGCCACCAACTCGTCGATGTCGAAGTTGCCGTGCTCGTCGCGGCAGCCGAAGTAGCCGGTGCCGATCTGCAGCGTCAGGCTGCCGCCCTGGCGGTGGTGGTCGGACAGGCCGCCCTCACCGGTGTTGTGCAGGAAGTCGCCCAGCAGCGCACCCTTGTTGAGCGCCATGATCGCCTGCGGGCTGAGCGAGCCGAAGCTCATCGCCGAGACGTTGACCACCGAGTCGGGGCGGAAGGCCTTGCGGCGCCCGCGCGGCCCGCCCATCACCTTGGCGACGGGCAGCGGGCTGGTGGGGTCGGCGTGCAGGGAGGCCGACGGTGCCACCTGGCTGAAGGTGCGGTGGCGCACGATCGGATAGGTGCTGTTCTCGACGTCATTGTCGGTGCCGAAGCCGAAGTAGTTGTTCTCGCCCTTCGCGGAGCTGTAGACCCAGCGGCGCTGGTCGCGGCTGAAGGGTCGCTCCTCGTCATTGCCGGTGACGATGTACTGGCGAAGCTCCGGGCCGATCGCCTCCAGCGCGTAACGGGCGCGGGCGATGACGGGGAAGTTGTGCCTCAGGGCGTGCTTGGTCTGCAGGAGGTTTTGGGCGGCGAGCCCGGCGGTGGCGGCGGCCGCCAGCGCGGCAGAGGTCTTCTTGGCGTCCATGGCCCCCAGGCTTTCCGGTGCATCAGGCCCGCGTCCACGGTGTTCGCGGTGGGCGTGGCGGGTCGGATCAGGCGCGCAGGATGGAGGTCATCTTCTTGCCACGGGCCACTTCGTCGACGAGCTTGTCCATCCAGCGGATCTGCTGCATCAGCGGGTCCTCGATGTCCTCGACGCGCACGCCGCAGATCAGGCCGGTGATCTTGCCGCTGTTGGGATTCATCGCCGGCGCACGGGTGAAGAACTCGTCCAGGCTGCGACGGTCCTCGACGGCCCCCTGCACCCCGGCCCGGTCATAACCGGTCAGCCACTCGATGACGGTGTGCAACTCCTCGACGGTGTGGCCCTTGCGCTCCACCTTGGCCACATAGTGCGGCCAGATCTCGGCGAACGGCATGTCGAAGATCTTGTGTCGTGCCATGGGGGCTCCTCGAGGTCGGGCTGTCAGTTGGGCAGATGACGGTCGCGCTGGCCCCTGGCATCGCGCTCGTCGAAGGCATCGCGCACGCCGTGGCGCACGCCGACGCGGATCACGACATAGGCGAGCAGGGGCACGACGACCCAGCTGGCGATCGCCAGCACGGCAACCAGGCCGCTTTCGAAGAACCCGAGTCCCATGCCGACATTCCAGCAGGGCAAGCCATTGGGCGCCAGACCTAGACTGGAGTCCATGCCCACCTACCGTGACCAGGCCGTCGTGCTGCGCACCCACAAGCTGGGCGAGGCCGACCGGATCGTCACAATGCTCACCCGCGAGAACGGCAAGCTGCGGGCCGTCGCCAGGGGCGTGCGGCGCACCAGCTCGAAGTTCGGCGGGCGGCTGGAACCCTTCAACCACGTCGACCTGCAACTGGCCCAAGGCCGCGCCCTCGACGTCGTCACCCAGACCGAGACGATCAACGCCTACGGTGAGCCGCTGCTGGGCGACTACGACGCCTTCTGCGTCGGACAGGTGATGCTCGAGACCGCCGACCGCCTGGTGGCCGAGGAGCGCGAGCCAGCCCTGCAGCAGTACCGGCTGCTGGTGGGGGCCCTGCGGGTGCTCGGACAGGGCACCACCGACGGGCCCCGCCCGGTCACGATGGTGCTCGACTCCTACCTGCTGCGAGCACTGGCCATCGCCGGCTACGCGCCCGCACTGGAGGACTGCGCGCGCTGCGGCACCGAGGGCCCGCACGACTTCTTCAACCCCTCGGCCGGCGGGATGGTCTGCGTCGACTGCCGCCCCCCGGGATCGGCACGGCCACGGCCGGGCACCATCGGCTACCTGCAGAGCCTGCTCACCGGGAACTGGGAGGCCACCCGCGACCTGCCCGTGGCCAACCAGCGCGAGGCCACGGGCCTGGTGCAGGCCTTCGTGCAGTGGCACCTGGAGCGCGGCCTGCGTTCCATGCACTACATCGGCGGCTGAGCGACTCCAGCCAACTCAGCAGTTGGAGCAGAGGCCGAAGAGCTCGATGTCGTGGCCTGCGTCTCGGAAGCCGTGCTCGGCTGCCACCTCGTCCGCCCACGCCTCGACCGCCTTGGCGCTGATCTCCACCGTGCGGCCGCAGTTGCGACAGACCAGGTGGTGGTGGTGCCCGGTGGCCGCGCACTGGCGGTAGACCATCTCGCCGTCGTCGGCGCGGATGGCATCCACCTCACCGGTATCGGCCATCGACTGCAGGGTGCGGTAGACCGTTGCCAGCCCGACCGAGTCGCCGTCCTTGCGCAGCTGCTCATGGAGCTGCTGCGCGCTGCGGAAGCCCTGCACCTCCTCCAGCAGGGCACGGATCGCCAGCCGCTGCCGGGTGACCCGCTGGACGGGGCGTGCGGCGGTACCGGGGTGGCTGCTCGTGCGGTCAGTGCTCATCGAAGTGGTCTCCGTGGGGTGCGTGACGGTGTCCGTCATGAAGGTAGTCGACATGGTCGCCGTGCTGGACGGCCAGGTGGAGGTCGGGTTCGTGCTCGTGGTCGGGGTCGCAGGCCACCACGTGGTCCTCGTCGTCGTGCAGGTCGTCGTCGGTGTGGCGGTGGTGCCGGCGCAGCAGTGCCGTGACGGGCCAGCTCGCCAGGAAGGCGGCGATGGCGACCACGACGATCGTGGCGCCGGAGGCGGTGTTCCAGTAGAAGGAACCCACGGTGCCACCCAGTGCGACCAGCATGCCGACGCCCATGGCGCCGAGCAGGCAGGCGCGGAAGCTGGTGAACAGGTTCTGCGCGGTGGCCACCGGGATCACCATCATGGCGCTGACCAGCAGCAGCCCGACGGTGCGCATGCTCAGGGTCACGGTGATCGCGGCCACCACGACCACGATGAGGTTCAGCAGCTTGACGCGTAGCCCCAGCACCTGGGCGAAGTCCTCGTCGGCGCAGACCGCGAAGAGCTGCGGTGCCAGCCCGAGGCACAGCACCAGGACGACGACGGTCAGTGCCGCGACCGTCCACACGTCGGCCGAGCTCACCGTGGTGAGGGAGCCGAACAGGAACTGGCTCAGTGCCCCGGTGCCCTGGCCCGCGATGCCGGCCATCATGACGCCGGCGGACAGGCCGCCGTAGAAGAGCACGGCCAGGCCAACGTCGCCGGTGGCGCGCCCCTGCTGGCGCAGCAGTTCGACGATGACCGCTCCGGCGATGCACACGGCGATGGCCAGCGGAAGCGGTGCGGTGCCGGTGAGGAAGGACAGCCCCACGCCGGCGACGGCGACATGGCCCAGTCCGTCGCCGAGCAGCGAGAGCCGGCGCTGGACGATGTAGGTGCCGATGGCGGGGGAGAGCAGGCCGGACAGCAGCGCCGCCACCAGGGCGCGCTGCATGAAGGCGGGTTCGAGGAAGTCCATCGGTCAGTTCCTGTCCGTGGCGCCGAAGCGTGGTTCGGTGATGATGACCCTGCTGGGCTGGTGGCTGATGTGGTGGTGGTCGCCGATGCCGGGGCCGGGCAGCAGGTCGCCGTCGTGGATGACGCGGCCGTTCTGCAGCACGATGGAGCGGTCGATCAGTCCGGCCAGCGGGCCCAGTTCGTGCAGCACCACCAGGATGCCCAGCCCCTCGTCCTTGAGCCCGCCGAGCACCTTGGCCAGGCCGTCCTGGGTGCGCATGTCGAGCCCGGCAAGGGGTTCGTCGAGCACCAGCAGGTCGGGTTCCCCGCACAGCGCCCGTGCGATCAGGGTGCGCTGCTGCTGGCCGCCCGACAGGTGGCTGAAGGAGGCCTTGCGGCGCTCGGTCAGGCGCACCTTGTCGAGGGCGAGGTCGATCGCGGCGCGGTCGGCGCGCGACAGGGGACGGAAGGCCTTGCGGTGGGCCAGGCGGCCGGAGGCGACGATCTCGCCCACCGTCGCGGCACTCACCTGGAGCTGGCCGCGCTGCGGCACGTAGCCGATGCGGTGCCACTCGTGGAAGCCCGACAGCGGCGTGCCCATCAGGGTGCGGCTGCCGGTGGCCTCGTTCAGCCCGAGCAGGGTGCGCACCAGGGTGGTCTTGCCTGAGCCGTTGCCGCCGAGCAGGGCGACGGTCTCGCCGGGCATGATCCTGGCATTGACGCCGTGCAGGATCTCGTGACCCTGCAGGGTGACCACGAGGTCGCGCCCCTCTGCCAGGGGCGCGACCTCGTGGGATGTGTGGGGTGGTGGTGTCACTTGCATCCGTTCGCGGTCTTGAGCGCGGCAAGGTTTGCCCGCTGCACTGCAATGTAGTCGGACCCGCGGGAGTCCTTGGTGATGCCCTCGAGCGGGTCGAGCACGTCGGTCTTCAACCCGAGGTCGCCGGCGATGGCCTTTGCCTGGGCGGGGGAGACGAGGGTCTCGTAGAAGATCGTGGTGACGCCGTGCTCCTTGGCGAGCTTCTGCACCTCGGTGATGCGGGCGGGCGAGGGCTGCTCGTCGGGGGACAGCCCGCTGATGCCGATCTGGGTGAGGCCGTAGGACTTGGCGAGGTAGCCGAAGGCGGCGTGCGAGGTGATGAACTCCTTGCGGGTGCACTGCGACAGGCCGGTGCTGAATTCCTTGTCGAGCGCGGTCAGCTGGGTGCTGAGCTGCTTGGCATTGGCGTCGAAGGTCTCGGAGTCGGCGGCATCGGCCTGCTTGAGCTTGTCCTGCACCGCCGCGGTGATCTTGACCATGTTGGTGGGGGCCAGCCAGGTGTGCGGGTCGGTGCTGCCGTGGTCGTGGCCCTCGTGCTCCTCGGCACTCTCGCCCTCGTGCTCGTCGGCGGCCTCCATGGGCTGCATGTCGACCACCTCGGCGACGTCGACGACATTCTTGGGCTGCTGCTCCTCCAGCGCCTTGTCCACCTGCTCCTGGAAGCCCTTCTGGTAGACGACCAGGTCGGCCTCGGCCAGCGAGGCGATCTGCTTGGGCGTCAGCTCCAGGTCGTGCGGCTCGGCTCCGGGGGCGGTGAGGCTGGTGACCTCGGCCTTGTCTCCGGCGACGGAGGAGGCGACGTACTGGAAGGGGTAGAAGGCGGTGACCACCTTCAGCTTGTCGTCGCTGCCGCCGGCCGTGTCAGTGCTGTTGCCACACGCTGTGGCGGTGAGGGCGAGGGAGCAGGCGGCGATCACTGAGAGGCGACGAAGTGCGTTATTCATGAGAATGATTATCGGCCTTGTTGAGAATGATGCGCAAATCGGGTCGGCTCGCCACGGGGGGAGGTCGCCGCGGCGCGGTCCGGCTCCGCACGCACCGGCCCGTAGGCTCATGCCGTGATCGTCATCAACCGTTTCCGCGTCCACCCCGCCGAACGCGCGGGCTTCGAGCACCAGGCGCAGGCCGCCGTCGACCTGCTGCGCACCAAGCCGGGCCTGCAGTCGGTCGACCTGGTGCAGAACCTCGACGACGAGCAACTGTGGGCCCTGGTGACCCGCTGGGAGAACGTCGGCAGCTATCGCCGCGCCCTGGGTGGCTTCGAGTCCAAGATGACCATCGTTCCCCTGCTCAGCCTGTCGATCGACGAGCCCAGCGCCTATGACGACAGCGAAGAAGTGGGCTTCAATCTGCCGCGCAACGTGTGAGACCCGTCCACGGACTCGCGCCTGACGGCTCCACGGCGCAGAGCCGATAGGCTGGCCGCAGCGTGAAGACCCCGCCACGTGCGGTGCTTCGCACCCCGGCGTCATCCAGTCGCCGGGCCCATTGAGGACATGGAGATGTAGTGGCACCCAGCACACTCGACAACGTGATCAGCCTGTGCAAGCGACGGGGATTCGTCTTCCCCTGCGGCGAGATCTACGGCGGCACCCGCGCCGCCTGGGACTACGGCCCCCTGGGCGTGGAGCTCAAGGAGAACATCAAGAAGCAGTGGTGGCGCTTCATGGTCACCGGACGCGACGACGTCCTGGGCCTCGACAGCTCGATCATCCTGCCCAAGCAGGTGTGGGTGGCGTCCGGTCACGTCGGCGTCTTCACCGACCCGCTGACCGAGTGCCTCAGCTGCCACAAGCGCTTCCGCGCCGACCACCTCGAGGAGGACTTCGAGGCCAAGCACGGACGCCTGCCCGAGAGCCAGGCCGAGGTCAACTGCCCCAACTGTGGCAACAAGGGCCAGTGGACCGAGCCCCGCGACTTCAACATGATGCTCAAGACCTACCTGGGCGTCCTCGAGGACGAGTCCGGCCTGCACTACCTGCGTCCCGAGACCGCCCAGGGCATCTTCGTGAACTTCAAGAACGTGGTGCAGTCCAGCCGCGCCAAGCCGCCCTTCGGCATCGGCCAGATCGGCAAGAGCTTCCGCAACGAGATCACGCCCGGCAACTTCATCTTCCGCACCCGCGAGTTCGAGCAGATGGAGATGGAGTTCTTCGTCAAGCCCGGGACCGACGAGGACTGGCACCAGTACTGGATCGACCAGCGCACCCAGTGGTACACCGACCTGGGCATCAAGCCCGAGAACCTGCGCCACTACGAGCACCCGCAGGAGAAGCTCTCGCACTACTCCAAGCGCACCGTCGACATCGAGTACAAGTTCGGCTTCGCCGGCAGCGACTGGGGCGAGCTGGAGGGTATCGCCAACCGCACCGACTTCGACCTCAAGACCCACACCGAGCACTCGGGTGTCTCGCTGGAGTACTTCGACCAGGCCGCCAACGAGAAGTACGTGCCCTATGTCATCGAGCCGGCAGCCGGCCTGACCCGCTCGCTGATGGCCTTCATGGCGGAGGCCTACACCGAGGACGAGGCCCCCAACACCAAGGGTGGCGTCGACAAGCGCACCGTGCTCAAGCTCGACCATCGCCTCTCGCCGGTCAAGGCCGCCGTGCTGCCGCTGAGCCGCAACGAGAAGCTCAGCCCCAAGGCGCGCGACCTGGCCGCACAGCTTCGTCGCAACTGGAATGTCGACTTCGACGACGCCCAGGCGATCGGCAAGCGTTACCGCCGCCAGGACGAGATCGGCACGCCGTACTGCATCACGGTCGACTTCGAGACCCTCGAGGACGATGCCGTGACCATCCGCGAACGCGACACGATGAGCCAGGAGCGCGTCGCGCTCAGCCAGGTGGAGGGCTACCTCGCCCAGCGCCTGGTCGGCTGCTGATCGGCCCGCAACACGAACCGTGCCCGGAATCGTCCGATGTCGGACGATTCCGGGCACAGTTGCGCCTGGTCAGCTGCTGCTGGCCGCTGACGAGGACGCGTTGCGCTCCTTCTGGCGGATGAGGTCCAAGGCGATGACCGCGCCCAGCGACCCGGCGCGCAGGCCGAAGGGCAGGTCGGGGGAGAAGCTCAGGACGTAGCGCTCGTGGCCCAGCAGGGCTGCGCCGATGCCGGGATAGCTGCGCGAGACCCTGGCCGCCTCCCCGCCGCGGCCCACGATGCTGAACTCGCGTTCGAAGAAGCTGCCCTGCAGCTCCATCGACTCCTGGCCGATGTGGACGCTGAGCCGTTTCTTGAACAGGGTGAACTCCTTGACCACCTCGCCGAAGCGCTCACCATCAGGACTGAGCAGGTCGAAGGTGTCGCGGCCCAAGTTCGGCACGTCGTCGACCATGAGCACGGTGCCACCGTCGGGATTGGCGACGGTGAGCTGGCGCGAGCCCATGAACATGCGGGAGAGCGCGGAGCCCTGCGTCAGGATGTGCCCAACCTGCTGGCCGTGCGCATCCCGGATCGCGAAGTCATCGCGCATGAAGCTGGTCACCTGGTCGATGACCAGCACGTCGTAGTCGAGGATCGCCATGGCTCCACGCTCTCACACGCCGGTCACACCGGGGTGGTGTGGACGAACAGTTCCGAGCCCTCTTCGCCGTCATCGGGAGCGCTGAACATGGTGAGCGTCTGGCCCTTGGCCTCGAAGGTGACCGGATTGCGGGTCACGACGTGCTTGTCATCGCTGAACAGCTGGATCGGCACCTCGTTGACCAGGCTGCCGGTGCGGATGTCGAGCAGGGCGACGCCACCGAGCTCGAAGGGCTTGCCGTCGGCATCCTTCAGCCCGGTGATCCCGGTGCAGATCATCGTGCCGCCGCCGACTCTGGACCTGCGGCAGTCGACATGTTAGTTTCATCGCAACAGAAACACCGTCCAATGGAGGATGCCGTGGAATCCCGCGTGGTGCTTGAAAACGACGCCGTCTCGCTCGTACTGACCAGCGACGGACACCTGCCCGAAGTGGTGCACTGGGGATCCCCCATCGGCATCACCGACGCCGCCGGCATCGACACGCTCGTCACGGCAGCCAAGCCCCCACGCGCCAACAACGGCATCCCCGAGGAGGAAGGCCACCGGCTCGCGATCCTGCCCGAACAGTGGGCCTCCTGGACTGGGCACCCCGGCATCAGTGGCTCTCGTCGCGGCCACGGATGGGCCCCGCGCTTCACCGTCGACCAGGTGCTGCTCGACGGCCAGCCCGTCGACGGATTCGTCCGGGCCGAGCGCGGCACCATCACCTGGAAGGCCACCGACCCCGACGCGCAGCTCGCCCTCGACCTGGTCGTGGAACTCACCTCCAGCGACGCCATCCGGATGCGCGCCACACTGACCAACACCGGCGAGGACGGCTACCAGCTCGACCAGATGCTGCTGTGCCTGCCGGTGCCCAGCCGGGCCAGCGAGGTGCTCGACTTCGCCGGACGCTGGGGCAAGGAGCGCAGCCCGCAGCGCGGCACCCTGGGCATCGGAACCCACTGGCGCGAAGGACGGCACGGGCGCACCGGTGCCGACTCCGCCCTGGTGCTGCACCTGGGAACCCCCGGTTTCGGCTTCCAGGAGGGGGAGGTGTGGGCCGTGCACACCGCCTGGAGCGGCAACCACGTCCACTACGCCGAGAAGATCCTCACCGGCGACCAGGTGATCGGCGGGGGAGAGCTGCTGCTGCCCGGCGAGATGGTCCTCGACCACGGCCAGAGCTACACCAGCCCTTGGGTCGTCGCTACCCACGGAACCGGACTGGACGAGATCGCCGCCGTCCACCACCGCTACCTGCGCGAGCGCAGCGACGTCGCCGGCCATCAGCCCGTCGACGCGAAGCGGCCCGTCACCCTCAACGTGTGGGAGGCCGTCTACTTCGACCACGACACCGACCGTCTGCTCGACCTGGCAGAACGCGCCGCGAAGGTCGGCATCGAGCGCTGTGTGCTCGACGACGGCTGGTTCGGCGCCCGCCGCGACGACCACGCCGGCCTGGGTGACTGGGTCGTCAGCGACCAGGTGTGGCCGGGGGGGCTGCACCCGCTCGTCGACCGGGTCAACGAGCTGGGCATGGAGTTCGGCCTGTGGTTCGAGCCCGAGATGGTCAACCCCGACTCCGACCTGGCCCGCGCCCACCCCGACTGGGTGATGCAGGTGCCCGGCCGGATGCCGCTGGAGTCCCGCCACCAGTGGGTGCTCAACATCGGCATTCCCGGCGCCTACGAGCACGTCAAGAGCCAGATGATGGCGCTGCTCGACGAGTACCGCATCGGCTACATCAAGTGGGACCACAACCGCGACATCGTCGACGGCGGCACCAGCCCCGACGGCCGTCCCGGCGTCCACGAGCAGACCCTGGCCTTCTACCGGCTCGTCGACGAGCTGAAGGCCGCCCACCCCGGGCTCGAGATCGAGTCGTGCAGCTCCGGCGGCGCCCGCGTCGACCTCGAGGTGATGCAGCACTGCGACCGGGTGTGGGTGAGCGACAACATCGACCCCACCGACCGCCAGCAGATGATGCGCTGGACCGCGCAGCTGTTGCCGCCCGAGATGCTCGGAAGCCACATCGCCTCCGGCGCCTCGCACACCACCGGCCGCTTCCACGACATCGCCTACCGCGCCGCCACCGCCGTCTTCGGACACTTGGGCGTCGAGTGGGACCTGGCGAAGGCCACCGACGACGAGATCGCCCAGCTCGGTGCCTGGATCGCCTGGTACAAGGAGAACCGCGAGACCCTGCTGGCCGGTCGCACCGTACGCGTCGACCTGCCCGAGGGTGTCTACCTGCACGGCACCGTCACCCCCGACAAGGCCATCTACGCCTACACCGAGCTGGACCTGGCACCGGTCTGGTCGCGCGGCATGGTACCGCTGCCCGGTCTCGACCCGGACGCCCGCTACCGGGTGACCCACCTGGAGCTCACCGCGCACGGCCGCGAGCTGCCCGCCCCGGTCGAGATGACCGGCCGCCAGCTGGCCACGCACGGAATCCGCGCTCCGCACGTCAACCCCGAGCGCACCCGGCTCGTGGTCGCCGAGCGGATCGCCTGAGGCCGGGAGGCCGCGGCAGCACAGAACCCCACAGCACAACCGAATCCCACGGGCCGCCCCACCCAGGGGCGGCCCCATCCTCTCGACAAAGGAGTCGACGATGTCATCGTCAGTCCCCGCAGCACCCAGCCCGGCGAGCCCGCCGGGTCGCCGCCGCGTGAAGCGCGGTGGTGACGAGGCGCTGGCCTTCGCCTTCATCCTGCCCGCCCTGATCGGCTTCCTGGTCTTCCTGGCCTGGCCGACGGTGCGCGGCATCTACCTGAGCTTCACCGACTTCAACCTGCTCACCCCGCCCAGCTTCGTCGGGCTGGCCAACTACGAGCGCATGGTCAACGACCCGATCTTCTGGAACTCGGCCGCGGTCACCATTCAGTACGTCATCATCAACATCGGCGTGCAGACCATCGCCGCGCTGGTCATCGCCGTCATGATGGACCGGCTCACCAAGTCCACCTTCGTGCGCGGGATCGTCCTGACCCCCTACCTGGTCTCCAATGTGGTGGCCGCGATGGTCTTCCTGTGGATCCTCGACGCCCAGCTCGGCATCGGCAACCAGTTCCTGGTGTGGATGGGCGTCGACCGCATCCCCTTCCTCACCGACGAGAAGTGGGTCATCCCCACCATCGCGCTGATCAACGTGTGGCGGCACATGGGCTACACCGCACTACTGATCTTCGCCGGCCTCCAGACCATCCCGCCCACCGCCTACGAGGCGGCCAAGATGGACGGCGCCAGCGAGGTGCAGATGTTCTTCCGCATCACCATGCCGCTGCTGCGACCGATCCTGGCGCTGGTGCTGATCATGACCGTGATCGGCTCCTTCCAGGTCTTCGACACCGTCGCCGTCACCACCAATGGCGGTCCGGTGAATGCCTCGCGGGTGCTGCAGCTGTACATCTACAACATGGCCTTCGGACGATTCCAGTTCGGCTATGCCTCGGCCCTGTCGGTGGCGCTGCTCGTCATCCTCATGGTCATCACCGTCATCCAGTACCGGCTCACCAGGGCCGGCGAGACCGATCTGAGCTGAGGCCACCATGTCGCACACCGCTCCCGAGACCCGCACCCACGCGCCGGTCACCGACGACGAACTCGCCGCCGCCGCCAAACCCAGGCGCCACTTCAGCTGGGGCAAGGCCCTGGCCTGGCTCGTCATGGGCCTGATCATCCTGGTGACGCTGTTCCCCTTCTACTGGATCCTGCGCACGGCACTTTCCACCAACCCGTCGCTGATCGCCAACCCCACGCACTTCACCCCGCCCGATGCCAGCCTGGACGGATTCCGCCGCGTCTTCGGCCTGCAGACCGGCGAGGCCGCAATCGCCGCCGGAGGCTCCGGACAGAAGATCAACTTCTGGCTCTACCTCAAGAACTCCATCGTCGTGGCCACGCTGGTGACCGTCGGCCAGGTCTTCTTCTCCGCGATGGCCGCCTACGCCTTCAGCCGACTGCACTGGAAGGGCCGCGACTTCTTCTTCGGCCTCTTCCTGGCCGGGCTGATGGTGCCGTCCATCTTCACCTTCCTGCCCAACTTCGTGCTCATCAAGGAACTGGGCCTGCTCGACACCGTGCTGGGCATCTCGCTGCCGACGATGATCATGACGCCCTTCGCTGTCTTCTTCCTGCGGCAGTTCTTCGCCAACATCCCCGTCGAGTTGGAGGAGGCGGCGCTGCTGGACGGATCCAGCAAGATCCGCAACTTCTTCACCCTGATCCTGCCGATGAGTGGTGCGCCCATCGCGACCCTGTCGATCCTCACCTACATCGCGGCCTGGAATGACTACTTCTGGCCGCTGATGGTGAGCTACACCGACAAGTCACGGGTGCTCACCGTCGGCCTGGGCATCTTCCGGTCCCAGACCCCGCAGACGGGCCCCGACTGGGCCGGCCTGATGGCCGCCACCCTGGTCGCCGCGCTGCCGATGCTGCTGCTCTTCGCAGCCTTCGCCAAGCGCATCGTCAACTCCATCGGCTTCAGCGGAATCAAGTGAGGCACCCCATGCGACCCACCAACAAGATCGCCGCGGCCCTGGTGGCCGCCGCCACCACCCTCAGCCTGGGGCTGGCCGGATGCAGCGGGCCCGCCGAGCAGGAGGGCACCAGCACCAGCAGCAATGTCATCGACTACTGGCTGTGGGACTCCGCGCAGCAGCCCGGCTACCAGCAGTGCGCCAATGACTTCCAGAAGGCCAATCCCGGGCTGAAGGTGAACATCACCCAGATGGGCTGGGACGACTACTGGAGCAAGCTCACCGCCGGCTTCATCGCCGACCAGGCCCCCGACGTGTTCACCAACCACCTGTCCAAGTACGCCCAGTTCGTCGACCTCGGCGTGCTGCTGCCCCTGGACGACTTCGAGGCCACCAGGGACATCAAGTCCGAGGACTTCCAGGAGGGGCTCGGAGACCTGTGGATCGGCCAGGACGGCAAGCGCTACGGGGCGCCGAAGGACTGGGACACCGTCGCCTACTTCTACGACAAGAACATGACGGACAAGGCCGGGATCAGCACCGAGCAGCTGCAGAACATGACCTGGAATCCCGACGACGGTGGCAGCTTCGAGAAGGTCATCGCGCACCTGAGCGTGGACAAGAAGGGTGTGCGCGGCGACGAGCCCGGCTTCGACAAGGACAATGTCGCCGTCTTCGGCCTGGCCAGTGAGGGTGCCGGTGGCGAGAACTTCGGCCAGACCCAGTGGGGTGCCTACACCGGAACCCTCGGCTGGGAACCGACCGACAAGAACCCGTGGGGAACCCACTTCCGGATGGACGACCCGCAGTTCCAGAAGGCGCTGGGCTGGTACTACGGGCTGGCCGAGAAGGGCTACATGCCGAAGTTCTCCACCTTCGGACGCGGCAGCGGCTCCTATGCCCAGTTCGCTGCCGGGCAGGCTGCCCTGGCCATGAACGGCTCGTGGATGATCTCCAGCTTCTCGTCGCTGGAGAAGGTCGACCTGAAGCTGGCCCCCACGCCCACCGGCGTCGACGGCAAGCGGTCGTCGCCCTTCAACGGGCTGGCCGACTCCATCACCCGTTTCAGCGACAATCCTGAGGCGGCCGCCAAGTGGGTGGCCTACCTGGCCTCCGACTCCTGCCAGGACGTCATCGGTGAGGCGGGAGTCGTCTTCCCGGCCCGTCCGTCGGGCACCCAGAAGTCGATCGAGGCCCGCCGCAAGGCTGGCCTGGACGTGGCGCCCTTCACCGACCACGTGAAGGACCGCACCACGGTGCTGCTTCCCGTGGTGCAGAACGCGGCGGACCTGAACGCCCTGACCGCGCCCTACTTCGAGTCGGTCTACATCGGCACGAAGAAGCCGGAGGACCTCACAGAGCTCAACAACCAGGTGAACAAGCTCTACGAGATCACCGCGAAGTAACCTCACCCCATGGACATCGCCGAACGACTCGACCCGACCACCCGCCGAGTCGTCCTGGCGGTGCTGCGGCACGGCCCGGTCCCGCGCGTCGAACTGGCGCGCGAGACCGGGCTGTCCTCGCCCAGCCTCACCCGCCTGTGCAAGCCGCTGGTAGCCGATGGCCTGTTGGTGGAGGGTGATCCGGTGGCGCTCAACGAGACGGGCCGTCCCTCGGTGCCGCTGGACGTGCAGGCCGACCGTGCCCTCGTGCTGGGCGCCAAGCTGGTGCCCGGTGCGATGCACCTGGTGCTCACCGACCTGAAGGGGCAGGTGCTGGTTTCCGAACGTCGTGACTGCGAGCTGGAGACCCCCGAGGCGGCGGTGGCCGCGCTGGTGGATGCCGTCGAGGGGGTGCGTCATCGGGGACGCCGCGCCGATGCGATCGGGGTCAGCCTCGCCGCGGCCGTGGGGGAGGACCGCGTGGTGCGCAGCGCCGACCTGCTCGGCTGGCCCGACGTGGCGCTGGGAGCGCTGGTGACCGAGGCGACCGGCCTGTCCTGTGCGGTCGAGAACGACGTCAACGCCTTCACCGTGGCCGAGCACTGGTTCGGGGTGGGGCGGGGTTCTCGTGACTTCCTGGTGGTGACGATCGGCGCCGGCGTGGGTGCGGGGATCATCGCCCGGGATGAGCCGGTGGTCGGGCATCGAGGTGCCGCTGGCATGGTGGGCTGGCTGGTGGGCACCGACGGTCGACGGATGGCGGACGTGCTGCAGACCTCCGCGGTTGAGGCCAGGTTGGCTGTTGACGAGCCCGGGCAGGTGGCCGAGGACGTGGCGCGCGTGGTGGGGGAGCTGGTCGGCCAGCTGGGCGCGGTCGTCGCTCCCGAGCGGGTGCTGGTCTCGGGCGAGGGTGCTGACCTGGTGGAGGACCGGTTGGACGAGGTGCTGGCGGGAGCACGTGTCTTCGCGTCCCTGGATGCCGCGCAGCTGAGCATCGAGGCGGTCGGTTTCGACGAGTGGGCCCGTGGTGCCGCGGCCGTCGCGATCAGGTCGGCGCTGCTGGGCTGAGGGATTCCGGTGCCGGGGCATCGGCTCGTCAGCCGACGGTCGCCCGGATGAGCGCCGTGATCCCGTCGCGGAAGCTCTGGTCCTCCACCGCGGGTCCAGTGGGAATCCCAGCCTCCAGTGCGGCGCACAGTGATGGGTGGAGCTGGGGGTCGGGCTCGGGTGCTGGCGCCTTCGGCAGGTGCACCTGGTTGAGTGCGTGCGCCATGGTGAACATGCTCACCGTGTTCACCAGCTGCACCGCGGTGGGCAGGGGGAGTCCCCGCTCGTGAAGCCCCCCGACGATCTGGTCCAGGATCGTCATGGCCTCGGTGCTGTGGACGTGACGTCCCAGCATGATCGGCAATGCGTTCGGGTGCTGCAACAGGAGGCTGCGCAACTGCTGCGCGAAGTGCTTGCCATAGGCCTCGGGGGTCTTTGTCTCCTCCAGTGCCTCGGTGTCGAGCTGGCAGACGATCTCGTCCCAGGCCGCTTCCAGCAGGGCGTCCTTGGTGAGGAAGTAGTGGTAGATGGACATCGCCTCGACCCCCAGGTACCGGGCGACCCCGCGAACGGTGAGGGCTTCGATTCCCTGCTGGTCGGCGAGCGCGAGGACCGCTCGGCGCAGCACCGTGCGGTTCAAGCCTGCGGGCACTCCTCGACTGCGCCCCATCGGTGCCTCCTCATCTGCTCCGAAACTTATGGTGTACGAATAGGGCATTCATACACTGTAAGAATGATCGGAATGGTTCATGGGGCCCACCGCGTTGTCGCGCAATCGCGACTTCCAGTTCTTGTTGTGGGGACGCACCTGCCAGATGACCGGCGGCGCAATGACCGCGCTCGCCCTGATGCTCCACACCTTCGACACGACGGGCAACAGTCGATGGGCCGGTGCGGTCATGGCTGGCTCCACAGTGGGCACGCTTGTCTTCAGTCTTCCGGCCGGGGTGCTGGTGGACCGGTGGAATCGACGCACCACCATGGTCGGCACCTCCCTGGGCCTTGCCCTGCTGCTGGTCTCCGTGCCTATCGCCGCAGCCGTTGGCGTCGCGCACCCCTGGCACCTGGTGGCAGTCTCGGTGCTGGTCGGTGCCCTGCGGACTTTCTTTGCGCCCGCGGAGCAGGCAAGCCTGCAAGTCGTCGTCGCACCGCAGGAGCTCGCACCAGCCGCCTCGGTGAACCAGGCCCGCTCCGCGGTTGCGAACCTGCTGGGGCCTTCGCTGGCCGGTGCACTCTATGCCGTGGACGGGTCGCTGCCGTTGCTCGCGGACGCCCTGCTGAACCTCGTCGCGGCATTCCTGGTCAGTCGGATCCATCCCCCGCTAGACGCCGCCGGAACACAAGCCGCGTCGCGGATCGTGACGGACTTGGTGACCGGTGGGCATTTCATCGCGCGGCACTCGGCCCTGCGAGCCGTCGTCCTGATGAATGCCATCGCATCCTTCGGTTTCGGTGGCCTGCTCGCCCTGATCACCCTGAGCTTCAAGGCCCACCGGGTTCCCGACGCGGTCATTGGCGGCATGCAGACCGCCTACTGAATCTCCGGGTTGCTGGGGGCGCTGGCCGGGCCGTGGCTCCTGCGGCGCTCCAGGGTCTCGGTGCTGTTCATTGGCGGGGTGCTCGTCAACTGCGCCTGCGCCGCAGCGATGGCGGTGTGGAACCAACCGGTTCAGATCATCGCCCTGCTGTGTCTGGCCTGCCTGGTGCTGCCCCCCGGCATGGCCGGGATCCAGGCCTTCCAACTCACCATCACCCCCAACCAACTGCAGGGGCGGGTCGTGGGTGCGATGGGATTCCTCACGCTGGGGCTAGCGCCGGTCGCGACGGGACTCGCCGGCATCGCGGTGGGCCTTCCCTGGGAACTGGCGATCACTCCCTTCCTTGCGGCGATCGCCGTCACTGCCTTGATTGCAGTGGCGCATCCCGCAGTGCGGGGCCTTGGTCGGGTGGGATGAGCAAGATCATCAGCGGGCTGGAGTGGCGGGGCTGCCGGGCACGTGAGCTGCTCGCGCCGGGCTCGGGCACCACCTCGTGAACCGGGACGCGTCGGCTCACTCCTGCAGCTCGTGGATGCAGGTGCTGGCCCTGCGTCGGTAGCCGAGGCCCTCGTAGAGGTTGACGGCGCCGCTCGGGTTCTCGGTGTCGACGCCCAGCGCGGCCGCATCCATGCCTGCTGAGGTGAGCAGGTGCATCGACTCGACCAGCAGCGCCCTGGTGACACCTCGTCCCCGGTAGTCCCGCAGGACGCCGAGTTCGTCGGTGTAACCCTGCCGGTGGTCGTCGCTCCAGTCCTGCTCGTAGGCGCAGTTCATCGCGACCCCCACCACCGCCAGGGTGTCGGCGTCCCGTGCCAGCAGTGACCATTCCGGGCGGAAGGCGGTGGCGGCCAGGCGATCGGCCCACATCTGCGGGCTGGCATCCGTGTGGCCCCAGTGGTCGCGGAAGGCCTGGTTCCTCACCTCGCGCGCCTCGTCCGCGAGGTCCGGATCCCACGGCGTGATGAGGATGCCTTCGGGACGGTCGCGGTTGGGGCTGTCGGTGAGGGGGCGCTCCATCTCGAAGTAGTAGCGGGCGACGGCAAGACCGGCTCGTGTGGCGAGGTCCCGGATGTCGTCCTGGTCCACCGGCGCCAGCAGGCGCATCTGCAGCGGTCCGAAGCCGTCCTGGCGGCTGGTCTCGTGCCAGGCGCTTCCGTGTGCCAGCTCCCACTCGAGCACCAGCCGTCCGATGCCCGGCCACGCAGGCCGGGGTGGACGGCCCCACCGAGGAAGACCTCTCGCACGTCGGTGACCGACCGGTTGCACCCCGACTAGGCCGTCGCCATCACGCGGCCCGACTCGTCGCGCGCGACCAGGGTGTCCTCCTCCGGCACGGAACGGGGAGAGTCCCAGAAGTCCTGGAGCTCGGCCAGCGAGGCGCGCTCGGGATTGCGGTCGAAGGACTCGACGGTCGCGTAGAAGTCCGCAATTTCGGGGAGGTCGTCACGGTCGAAGGATGTCCACGTGAACTCGGGGATCTGGGACAGGTGGGTGCGGGCCGCGCTCTCGGTCTGCTGGTGGTTTGTGACGGGGTCCATGGCCAGATGCTCACACAGTCACTGCGGGAGGCGCGACGCATTTTCGAGCGAGGCCGACGTTCCCGGGCGGGGCGCTGGGAGGATTGGGTCATGGATTCCAGGACGGTCACGACGGACGATGGCGTGCGGCTGCATGTTGGTGTCCGGGGGAGTGGCCCCGATGTGGTCGTGCTGTCGGGCGGCCCCGGCTGCATCCACTACCTTGCCGGCGAGCAACTCGCACTGGAGGGCTTGCGCTGCTGGTACCCGGACCCGCGTGGCGTGGGCCGGTCCGGCGGTTGCCCCCATGACATGGGTCGGGCCATTGCCGACCTGGAGGACATCCGCCGAGCCCTGGGCGTCGAGCGTTGGATCGTGCTGGGCCATTCCTGGGGCAGTGACCTCGCCGTCCGCTACGCCCTGGACCATCCCCGCAGCGTGCGGGGCGTCGTGGGCATGTGCGGCCACGGCCTGCACGACGACCGGGGATGGGCCGCCGCCTACCGAGCGGGCGTGGGAACCCAGGAACAGATTCCGATCGACTTCGTCCCCGAGGTGCACGCCAGTCTGTGGTCCTCCTTCAAGGAGGACTGGATCCGGACGCCGGCACTCTGGCGCCGGCTGGCGGATTGCGATGTGCCGATGAGCTTCGTGGCTGCCGGTGATGACATCCGCCCCAGCTGGCCCGTGGAGCAGCTGGCGGTCCTCGTCCCGCGTGGTCGATTCCGCAGCCTTGCCGGGCTCGTCCACGACTTCTGGACGACGGACCCACGTCGTTGGGTCCAGGAGTGCGTGGCCGAGTGCCGGGCCATGGCGAACTGTGACTGAGTTCAGCCGTGACGACAAGGGCCGAGACCCTTGGTGGGGCAGTGTGGAAACTGCCGCATACCAAGGGTCTCGGCCCAGGCCTGGGGTTCCCGACGAACTCTCGTTCGTCGACATGCCTTCGAACCCGCGACTACCGCATCACTTCTTGATCATGCCGTGCGGGTCGATGATGTACTTCAGGTCGGAGCCCTTGTCGAAGTCGGCGTAGGCCTTCGGGGCCTCGTCCAGGCTGATCACCTTGGGGTTCAGCATGTCGAGCAGGTAGGGCATGCGGTCCCACAGGATCGACATCATCAGCTGACGGTTGTAGCGCATGATCGGCGCCTGGCCACCCGTGATGCGCGGCGAGTTGATCCACGCCTGGCCGAAGTCGAGCGGGAAGGTGCCCTCCTTGCCCTCCTTCGTCTTGGCCAGCGGGTCGGGCCCGTAGATGCCGATGATGCCGGTCGCGCCGCCCGCACGCGTCACGTCCATGACCTGGTTGATTGCGGCGGCCGGGTCCATCTTCTTCGAGTCCTTGCCCAGTCCATGGGCCTCGGAGCCGACATAGTCCACCGCGGCATCCACCATCGGCTCGCCCAGGATCTGCTCGATCTGGTCGGTCAGCGGCACATCCTTGGTCAGATCGATCGTCTCGCAGCCGGCCTTGCGGACCAGCTCCAGTCGCTTCTTGTCGTGGTCACCCACGATGATGCACGAGGCACCCATCAGCCGGGCAGCTGCGGCCCCACAGCGTCCGACCGGGCCGGCGCCGGCGAGGTAGACCGTCGAGCCCGGACCGACGCCAGCCTCGACGAGGCCATGGAAGGCCGTCGGCAGGATGTCGGACAGCACCGCCAGCTCGAGGATCCGGTCCATCGCCTGGTCAGGATCGGGAAAGCGCAGCAGCTGGAAGTCGGCATAGGGCACGAACAGGTAGTCGGCCTGCCCGCCCTGGAAGCCGCCCAGGTTGAAGCCATAGGCGGCGCATGCCTTCTCCGGGTTGGCCGTCTCGCACACCTCGGTGTGACCGGCGCGACAGTTGCGGCAGCGTCCGCAGGCAACGTTGAACGGCACCGAGACGATGTCGCCCTCCTTGAGGAATTCGACGTCGCTGCCCACCTCGACGACCTGGCCGGTCATCTCGTGGCCCATCACCGTCCCCTCCGGGACGGGGAAGGATCCGCGGTAGATGTGCAGGTCGCTGCCGCAAATGTTCGTCGCGACGATCTTGAGGATGACACCGTGAGGGGCCTTGCGGCCGTCAGGCATCTGAAGCTTCGGGAAATCGAGGGTGTCGACCTTCATGGTGCCGGTGCCGTGGAAGACCACGGCGCGGTTGCGTTCGGTCATGCTGAACTCCTGATTGTTGAGGGTCGGCTCGGGACTGGCTTCTGGGCGAAGCCCGCGTCATCACGCGCGCCGATCCTCGGTGTGCGGGCAGGGGCGCCCCCTCTCCAAGCTCCGACGTCGGCATTTCACGCTGGGCTGACGAGCGGCGCAGCGGCGAGGATGCAGGCCACAGCGAAGCATGGGCGCTCCTCGCCGTGCTGGTGGCCGGGCAGGAAAGGCTCGGAGGATACGGTGTGGCCTGTCCTCTCCCTTCACGCACCAGGAGGGCTCCCATGCCGGTTGAGGTTCGGCCCAACCCCTACCACCCGACGCGCGACATCGCCGTGCTGCGCGATCCCTGGACCGCCGAGGAGGTGGCCACCGCCGCACGCCGGAACCCGCTGCCGCTGGCGCAGAAGGGCGTTCCCGGCACCAGCAAGCACGTTCGTCTGATGGCAGCCGGGGCCACCGTCTACCAGCAGTGCCCGCTGCTGCAGGTCGACGCCTCCGCAGCAGCGGTGAAGCAGTGGTGTGACGGCCATCGCCTGCTGCCCGTCGCCAGTCTGGACGGCCAGGACCTGTCTGGGCTGTGGACCGACTGGTACGAGGTCATCCACCGCAACTGGTCGCCCACCGCCCCGCACGATGTCCTCGTCGAACTGTTCGCAGACCTGGTGGCCGAGATCGACCCCCACAGGAGCGTCGGCTGCACCATCGACGGGCCACTCGTCGCCATCGCCTTCGTCTTCCCCGCTGACCGGCCACCGGAGATCCTCACCGAGGCCCTGGACCCCGAACACCCCCACGCGCGCAAGGCCGTCGCCTCCTGCATGGCGACCGCACTGGCCAGTTTCGACGAGCTCGTCCGCTTCGACGGCCACGTCAGCGACCCGCACTTCGCGCCGCCGTGGAGCACGGTCCCGGGCGTCCACGCCGGCGAGGACGACCCGCTGGACCTGTTGGAGATCAGCGCCTGACCGACCTCGGACTCCCGGTGCTGGCCCTCAGCACCAGCTCGGTGGGCACCACCACACGGTCCAGCTCCTCGGGAGGAACGCCGTCGAGCTGGCGCATCACCAGCGCCACCAGCTCCCGCCCGATCCGTCGGAAGTCCTGCCGGATGGTGCTCAGCGGTGTGGGGGCATAGGCGGCCAGGCCGACATCATCGAAACCCGCCACCGAGCGGTCCTGCGGAATGCGCAGCCCCGCCTCGGTGAAGGCCCGCATCACTCCGAAAGCCATCTCGTCATTGGCGCAGAAAACGGCCGTCGCTGACGGCTCGGCGGCCAGTCGTCGTCCAGCTTCCAGCCCGGCAGCGGCAGTCCAGTCGCCCTGTGCGACCTCGGGCACGGGCGCGCCGGCCTCCTCCAGAGTGCGACGCCAGGCCTCGGCGCGCTGCTGCGCCGGCTCGGAATCCTCGGGACCACCGACGTGGTGGACGGTCCGGTGCCCCAGCTCGAGCAGGTGGTGCACCATCGCGCGCGTCCCCCCGGTCTGGTCGGTGACCACCGCCGGGTGCGCCCCGACCAGGCGGGAGTCCGAGACGGCGACTGGCAGTCCGTCGGGAAGCAGCAGCGAGTCCTCGGTGGCGGCCTCGTGCCGCAGCACCACCAGGCCATCGAGTCCCTGTAGCTCCAGCCGCTGCCGGGTCCGTGCCCAGTCGGTGTGGCTGGCGTCGGGAAGGGTGGTGAGGGTGACGCTGAAGGAGTGCCGTTCGGCGGCCTCCACCACCGCGCCCAGGGTCAGGCTCTCGCCGGTGCGCTCGAAGCGGTGGCTCATCACCCCGATGGTGCGCGACGATCCGGTGCGCAGCACGCGCGCTGCCCGGTTGGGCACGTAGCCGGTCTCGGCCATGGCCTGCTCGACGCGCTCCCGGGTGGCGGGTCGCACCGACGGGTGCCCGTTGGCGACCCGGGAGACGGTCTGGGCCGAGACCCCGGCAGCGCGGGCGACGTCCCGGATGGAGGGTTTGGGTCTGGCAGCCATGGGTCGAGCCTAGTCAGGAGGTGATGGGGGAACAGACCCGGGCGCGCCCGGAAACTATCTGGACTCTCCGTCCCCCAAGAATCTCCGCAAGGAGTAATGTTCACGTAAACAGTATTGGTCCAGTCGACATGGCCACGGATCCCCGCCCACACCGATGTGGGCGGCGCGCGAACGGGCATGTCAACCACAGAAGGAGTCCGTCATGGCCTCACTGTCCAGGCGCACGTTGATGCAGGCAGCCCTGCCGATCGGGCTGCTCGCCAGCGCCGGTTGTAGCCGGACACAGCAGAAGTCCGAACCGCCCCGTGCCGGCGACGCGGTGCCAGACACCGGGACGCTGCGCGCGTGGTGTTGGGACCCCGCCTTCAACATCTACGCGATGAAGGAGGCTGGCAAGCTCTACACCGCCCAGCATCCCAAGGTCGGCGTCGCCGTCACCGAGACCCCCTGGGACGACATCCAGACCAAGCTCACCACGCTGGCCCTGTCCAAGGAGGCCGACCGGCTGCCTGATGTCTTCCTGGTGCAGAACAATGCCTTCCAGAAGAACGTCACCAACTACCCGGAGCTCTTCGCCGACCTCACCGAGACCGACCTCGCCTTCGACGAGTACCCCGACTCGGTGGTCAACTACTCCACCGTCGAGGGCCGTCGCTACGGCGTCTCCTTCGACAGCGGCACCGTGGTGAACCCGATGCGCATCGACCTGCTCGACAAGGCAGGCCTGAGCCTGGACGACTTCACCGACATCACCTGGCTCGAGTACCTCGAGAAGGGCAAGCAGGTGAAGGCCAAGGTCGGCAAGCCGCTGCTGTCGGGAATGGCCGGCGAGACCGACCTGGTGATGATGATGCTGCAGAGCGCCGGCGCAAGCCTCTTCGACGACCAGGGCAATGCGCAGATCAGCAACAACGACGTGCTCGCGTCGGTGGTCAAGACCTACCAGGAGCTGGTGGCCAGCGGCGTCATGGTCGAGGTGAACTCCTGGGACCAGTACATCGGCAGCTTCGTCAACGGCAGCGTCGCCTCCGCGCTCAACGGCGCCTGGATCCTCGGCTCGGTGCAGACGGCCAAGGACCAGAGGGGCTTGTGGGACATCACCACGATGCCCCGCCTGACCGGCTTCAAGGAGGCGACGAACTACTCCGCCAACGGCGGCAGCTCCTGGGCGGTCAGCGCCCACGGGCAGGCCTCGCTGGCCGTCGACCTGCTCAAGGAGACCTTCGCCGGCTCCACGAAGCTCTACGACACCGTGCTCCCCAGTTCGGGGGCGCTGGCCAACTGGATCCCCGCCGGCACGAGCGCCGTCTACCGCGAGCCGCAGCCCTTCTTCAACAACCAGCCGATCTACTCGCGCATCGTCGAGTACTCCACCAAGGTCCCGAGCAACACCACCGGCGTCTTCTACTACGAGGCGCGTGATGCGGTGGGAGCAGCGATCGCCAAGGTGCTGCGCGGGGTACCGCTGGCCAAGGCCTTGGGGGAGGCGCAGAAGAACGTCGAGTTCGCCATGAAGTGAGCACTCGGACCCACCACCAGACCGGACACCGATCCTCCTGACAAGAAAGGTCACATCGTCGTGACAACAGCAATCTCGACACCGCACGGCCCGGGAGACCCGGGCGTAGCGGCTCCCCGCCGCCGCGGAGGCGTGCGTCGGGCAGAGGAGCGCTACAACCGCATAGGTTGGTACTTCCTGATGCCCGCCGCGCTCATGATCTGCGTGATGAACTTCTACCCGATGGCCGAAGCCTTCATCCTCTCCCTCAAGTCCGGACGCGGCACTCGCCTGGACTGGGCCGACCCGTGGTGGCGAAACTATGGGCGCCTGTTCGAGGACGAGATCTTCCGCAAAACGCTCACCAACACGCTGCTCTACCTGGTGGTGCAGGTGCCGGTGATGCTCGTCCTGGCCCTCATCCTGGCCAACCTGCTGAACAATCCGAACCTGCGCTGGAAGGGGCTGTGGCGCACCGCGATCTTCCTGCCCTGTGCGGTGAGCCTGGTCTCCTACTCGTTGATCTTCCGCACCATGTTCGCCACCGACGGCCTGGTCAATGACGCGCTGATGGGCCTGCACCTGGTCAACAGCCCGGTCAACTGGCTGGGCACCGAGTCCACAGCCCGGATCGTCATCATCCTCGGCCTGCTGTGGCGATGGACCGGCTACAACATGATCTTCTTCCTGGCCGGCCTGCAGACGGTGGACCGCTCGACGATCGAGGCGGCCCGGGTCGACGGCGCGAACAGCCTGCGCACCTTCTGGCACGTGACCGTCCCGCAGCTCAAGCCGATGATCCTGCTGTGCGCGATCATGTCGACCAATGGCACCATCCAGCTCTTCGACGAGTCCTGGAACCTGACCGGCGGTGGCCCGGCCTATGGCTCGATGTCGATGAGCCACTACCTCTACGAGGTGTCCTTCCAGAACAACCCCAACTTCGGCTACGCCTCCGCCCTGTCCTACGTGATCCTCTTGCTGGTCGCCCTCTTTGCCGCGGTCCAGATGAAGGTTGGTGACAATCGTGAATAGTCCTCGCATGCGCCGGATCCCCGGCTACCTCTTCCTGGCCCTGGCTGCGCTGGCCTCGGTCTTCCCGCTCTTCTTCATGGTGGTCTCGGCCACCAACACCAGCCAGGAGGTGCTGAACTCCAAGCTGCTGCCGGGATCGCACCTGATGGAGAACTACCGCGCGCTGACGGCCTCGCAGGACCTGTGGGCGGCGCTGTGGCACTCGGCCGTGATCGCGGTGGGCACCACCGTGCTGGCGCTGCTGGTGTGCTCGATCGCCGGCTACGGCTTCGAGGTCTACCACTCCCGCGGCAAGGACCGCCTGATGGCGGTGCTGCTGCTGGCGATGATGATCCCCTTCGCGGCCACCATGATCCCGCTGTTCAGGATGTTCGCCCGGGCCGGCCTGGTGAACTCGATGATCGCCGTCATCCTGCCGACGGTGGCGACGCCGCTGCTCATCCTGCTCTTTCGGCAGTCGGCCAGGAGCTTTCCCCACGAGATCATCGAGGCGGCCCGGCTCGACGGCCTGGGGGAGCTGCGGATCTTCGCGACGATCTTCGTGCCCACCATGCGCGCCACCTATGCCGCGGCCGCGGTGGTCACCTTCATGGCGGCCTGGAACAACTTCATGTGGCCCAAGATCATCCTGATCGAGAACCAGTTCCAGACCATCCCGATGCTGGTGGCCAACCTCACCGCCGGCTACGTCACCGACTACGGCACCCTCATGCTGGCGGTGCTGATCGCCTCGATCCCGACGATGGTGATCTTCCTCATCCTGCAGCGCACGTTCACCGAAGGAATCACAGGAGCAGTCAAGTGAGCTACATCGACCGCATCGCCGAGCCCGGCTACTTCGCCGAGAACCGGATGCCTGCCCATTCAGACCATCGCTGGTTCGCCGACGAGCAGGAGCTCCAGACGGGCACCAGCAGCTTCGAGCAGGTGCTCAACGGGCGCTGGAAGTTCCACTACGCCGCCAATCCGGCAGCGACCGTGCCCGGCTTCGAGGCCCCGGCACTGGACGACTCCGGCTGGTCCGAGATCCGGGTGCCGGCCCACATCCAGCTGGAGGGCCACGACCGTCCCCAGTACGTGAACACCCAGTACCCCTGGGATGGACATGAGGCGATCGAGCCCGGCCAGGTGCCGATGCGTTTCAACCCGATCGCCAGCTACCGGCGCCGCTTCACCCTGGGCCATCCGCTGGCCGAGGGCGAGCGCCTCAGCCTGGTCTTCAAGGGGGCCGAGTCGGCCGTCGCGTTGTGGGTCAACGGGCAGTGGATCGGCTATGCCGCCGACTCCTTCACTCCGTCGGAGTTCGACATCACCGACGCGCTGGTCGAGGGCGAGAACCTCATCTCCTGCCAGGTGCCCAAGTGGACTTCGGGATCGTGGCTGGAGGACCAGGACTTCTACCGCTTCAGCGGCCTCTTCCGCGACGTCGTCCTGCTGCGCCGCCCCCGCGCCCACGTCGAGCACCTGGACGTGTGCACCGACCTGGCCGACGACCTCGCCCGCGGCACCGTCAGCGTCGAGACCACATTTGTCGGCGAGGGTCGCGTGGAGGCCGAACTGGTGGGGGTCGGCACGCTCACGGCTGCCGACGACAAGCTCACGATCGACGTCGACAATCCCCGGCTGTGGAGCCCCGAGGACCCCCACCTCTACACGCTGCGCCTGGAGGTCTTCGACGACCACGACACCTGCACCGAGATCGTCGAGCAGCCGGTCGGGATCCGTCGATTCGCCATCGAGGACGGCCTGCTCAAGCTGAATGGCCGCCGCATCGTGATGGAGGGCGTCAACCGGCACGACTTCGGACTGGACGGTCGCGTCATGACCCGTGAGCAGACCGAGGCCGACATCGTCTGCCTCAAGCAGCACAATGCCAACGCGGTGCGCACCAGCCACTACCCGAACAACACCTGGTTCTACGAGTTGTGCGACCGCTACGGCCTGATGGTGATCGACGAGATGAACCTGGAGACCCACGGCATGTGGGACAAGATCATCCGCGGACAGGCCACCATCGACGACGCCCTGCCCGGCGACCGTCCCGACTGGCTCGACGTGCTCATCGACCGCGCCGACTCCATGGTGAACAGGGATCGCAACCACCCGAGCGTGGTGATGTGGTCGTGCGGCAACGAGTCCTTCGGCGGCTCCAACCTGCTGGCCATCGCTGAGCGCTTCCGCGAGCTCGACGACCGGCCGGTGCACTACGAGGGCGTCCACTGGGACCCGCGGCTGCCGCAGACCACCGACGTCACCAGCCAGATGTACACCTCTGCCGCGGACGTCGAGGCGCACCTGGCCGAGCACCGTGACAAGCCCTTCGTGCTGTGCGAGTACGCGCACGCGATGGGCAACTCCTTCGGCGCGGTCGGCAAGTACGTCGAGCTGGCCGAGCGCGAGGAGCTCTTCCAGGGCTACTTCGTGTGGGACTTCGCCGACCAGGCAGTTGCGCTGCGCGACCGCTTCGGCGAGCCCTACCTGGGCTACGGCGGCGACTGCGGCGAGCGGCCCCACGACGCCGAGTTCTGCGGCAACGGCCTGCTGTACGCCGACCACACACCCACGCCGAAGCTGCTGGAGATGAAGGCGCTCTACCAGCCCTATGCCATCGACGTGCAGCGTGACCGGATCAGCGTGCGCAACCGGCTCTTCTTCACCGGCAGCGAGGCCCACACCTTCACCGTGGTCGTCTCCCGCGAGGGTCTTGTGCTGGAGCGGCACGGGCTGGAGGTCTCGGTTGCCCCGGGACGCAGCGTCGAACTGCCGCTCCCGGTCAGCCTGCCCGAGCTTGCGAACGCCCAGTACGAGGCGGGGGAGTACTGCACCGACGTCAGTGTCACCCTGGCCGAGGCCACCGGGTGGGCCCCGGCCGGGCACGAGGTGGCCCACGCCCAGGGGGTCTTCGTCGTCGATGCCCCGGCAACCGAACCGGTGCCGGTGCCGGCGCCCGAGGTGGTGGAGGGCATCCACAACATCGGCGTGCGGGGTGAGCACTTCGAGGCGCTGTTCAGCCGCACCCAGGGCGGTCTGGTCTCCTATGTCCACGGCGGTCGCGAGCTGATGGTGCGCCCGCCCATGCCGAACTTCTGGCACGCGCCCACCTCCAATGAGCAGGGCTGGCAGATGGGCTTCCACGACGGGCAGTGGCTGCTGGCCAGCCGCTACGCCCGGATGGTGAGCGACGACGCGCCGAATCCGTCGCTGGAGCGCGGGGAGCACGACGCCAGCGTCACCTACCGCTATGAGCTGCCCACCGCCCCGGTGAGCCACTGCACCGTCACCTACCGGGTCGGCGGCGACGGACGCGTCGAGGTCCACGCGGTGCTGGATCCGGCCGAGGGCCTGTCGGACGCGCCTGAGTTCGGGCTGGCGTTCATCGTCCCGGCCGAGCTGGACCAGCTGGTCTGGTACGGCCAGGGCCCGCACGAGAGCTATGTGGACCGGCAGGCCAGCACCACCGTCGGCATCTGGGAGGCCGAGGTCGCCGACCAGCTCACCCCCTACCTGCGTCCGCAGGAGTCGGGCAGCCACACCGGCGTGCGGTGGGCGAAGGTCACCGACGAGCACGGGCTGGGCCTGCTGCTGGACTGTGAGGCCACGATGGATTTCTCGGCCCAGCACTGGACGCCCGCGGAGGTGGAGAACGCCTTCCACGAGCACGAGCTGCCGCCGGTCCACAAGACCGTGCTGCGGCCGGCAATGATGCGCCGGGGTGTTGGTGGCGACGACTCGTGGGGTGCCCGCACCCACAAGGAGTTCTGCCTGCCGACGGGCCAGCGGCTGGACTTCCGCTTCAGCTTCCGCGGCATCGGGTGAGCAGGAGCCGGGTTGGGGTGCCCTGGCCTGTCCCAGGGCGTCCCATCCGCTGGCCGGCGGGGTTGCAGACGCGGGAAGCGGATTTGTCACCACCGCGAACTACAGTTGGTGCGGCCAGCGGTAGACCGCTGGTGCACCAAGACCTCGAGAGTGAGCACGTGAGCGCCTACCCGCCCCTTCGTCTGTCGGCACCGAGCAGGACCGATGCCGTGGTCGTCGACACGCCCGTGGTGCTGGCCCCGATGGCCGGCATCACCAACCGCGCCTTCCGGCAGCTGTGTGCCGAGCAGGGCGCGGGACTCTACGTGTGCGAGATGCTCACCAGTCGCGGCATCGTCATCCAGGACCGCAAGACCAAGCAGATGCTGGGCTTCGCCCCCAACGAGACGGTGCGCAGCGTCCAGACCTATGGCGCGGATCCGGCGATGGTGGCGCGCGCCACCGAGGTGCTGTGCGACCAGTACCAGGTGGACCACGTCGACCTGAATTTCGGCTGCCCCGTGCCCAAGGTCACCCGCAAGGGTGGCGGCGGCGCACTCCCGTGGAAGCGGGACCGGATGCGCCTGATCCTGCGCGCCGCCGTGCAGGCCGCCGACAAGTACGGCGTGCCGGTCACGATGAAGACCCGCATCGGCATCGACGACGACCACCACACCTTCCTCGACGCGGGCCGGATCGCCCAGGAGGAAGGCATCGCCGCGATCTGCCTGCACGCCCGCACCGTCGCCGACGCCTACTCCGGCGAGGCCAAGTGGGACCACATCTCACGCCTGGTCGAGCACGTCGACATCCCCGTGCTGGGCAATGGCGACATCTGGGAGGCGGCCGACGCGCTGCGCATGATGGAGCAGACCGGAGCCGCCGGCGTCGAGGTCGGCCGCGGCTGCCTCGGACGGCCCTGGCTCTTCCGCGACCTGGCCGATGCCTTCGCCGGCCGGGAGACGCAGGTGCGGCCCCTGCTGGGCGAGGTCGCCACCATGGTGCGCCGCCACGGCGAACTGCTCGCCGAGATCATGGGGGAGCGCCACGGACTCACCGACCTGCGCAAGCACATGGCCTGGTACTTCAAGGGCTTCCCGGTGGGCGGGGAACTGCGCCACCAGCTCGCCATGATCAGCGACTTCGAGACCTTCGACGCCCTGCTGACCCAGCTGAACCACGACGCGCCCTTCCCCGAGATGGAACTGGGCAAGCCCCGTGGCCGCCAGGGCACGCCGCGCGCGAAGGTGATCGTTCCCTACGGCTGGTATGACGACACCTCGGGCCTCGACGTCGAGATCAGCGAGGACGAGTCCGACACCTCAGGAGGCTAGGCATGTGCAACCAGTGCGACGCGGGCATCCCCGAACCCGCGGCCCCGGCCGACGGGCCCGAGTCGGTGCAGGCAGAAGCGACACAGCCCGAGGTGATGCCCCGGGCCGTCGCCTGGGCCCAGACCATGCACGGCCACGAGAACGACGACGTCGTGCTGGCCCATGCCGACTCCCACGCCAAGATGCAGACCGGGGCGGTGATCGGTCGTGAGGCACGCGAGGAGCGCGAGGCCCTGCTGCTGCGTCCCGGCGCAACCCTCTCGCATGGCGCGGGCAATCGCGCCATCGAGGAGGAACCGGACAGCGAGCGCACCTGCTTCGAGCGCGACCGGGACCGGATCGTCCACTCGCCGGCCTTTCGCCGGCTGGCCGGCAAGACGCAGGTGGTGGTCTACCCGACCGACCACCAGCGCACCCGCCTGACCCACGCGCTGGAGGTGGCCCAGGTGGCCACCTCGATCGCCCGCGGCGTCGGCACCAATGTCGCCCTGGCCGACGCCATCGCGCTGGGCCACGACTGCGGCCACGGGCCCGGCGGCCATGCCTCGGAGGACGCCTTCGATGCCTTCATCCCCGAGGGCTATGACCACGGCCCCTGGGGGGCCAATGTGGTGCTGACCAGCCTGAACCTGTGCACCGAGACCCTCGACGGCATCCGCAACCACTCCTGGAGCCGGCCCGCCCCCGGCACCATCGAGGGCGAAATCGTCAGCTGGAGCGACCGCATCGCCTACTGCGCCCACGACCTGGAGGATGCGATCCACGCCGGGATCGTCGAGCTGTCAGAGCTGCCCGATGACGTTGCCGCCATCGCGGGCATCGGCCGGCGCGCCCAGCTGGGCACCTTCATCCGGGCCGTGGTGGACACCACCAATGCCACCGGGCGGGTCGGCATGGACGCCGAGACGGCCTCGGCCCTGGCTTCGCTGCGACGCTTCAACTACGACCGCATCTACACCCGACCGGACTCGGTGGCGCAGAGCCATGCCGTGGTGGAGGTGCTGCGTGGTCTGGTCGAACGCTATGTGGCACGCCCCGAGCTGATGCCCGCCGACTATCGCTGGGATGACCTCACCCGCGGTGCCGTCACCTATGTGGGCGGCATGACCGACCGCTTCGCCTTCACCCAGGCCGAGGACCTGCTGGGCTGGACCAAGGACCGCCTTCCCCGCGGTATCGGACGGGGCGCCTGAGGTGCTCGTGCCGCCGTCTCAGCGCCGGCCGGGGGCGGCAGCTCGCTGGGCGAGGTAGGGGAATACCAGGACCGTCACGGCCCCGCCGGTCACCAGCGTCGACGCCAGCGTGGCGCTGATCAGCTCCGACGCGGCGGCGATCTGGGTGACGGCAACGATGATCGGCAGGCCGGTGGCGGCGTACAGCCCCAGGCCCACCTGCTCGCCACGGGTCTCAAGACCAGAGGCAGTGGTGCACCAGCGCTCCCGCAGGACCACCGGCAGCCCTCGCACGAGGACCACGACGGCGACGAAGCCCAACAGCAGCGGCCACTGCTCGAGGACGGCGGCGAAGTCGATGCCCATGCCACTGGTGACGAAGAAGACCGGGATGAGCAGGCTGAAGCCGACGATCTCCACCTTGTGCATCACTTCGGCGGCGTGGTCCGGAGAGGCCGAGGTGAGCGCCGCCTTGAGCAGCATTCCTGCGCACAGCGCTCCCAGCGCGACGTCCAGCTCAAGTACCGTCGACAGCAGCATCAGGCTGACCAGGACCCAGATGGTGAGCCGCAGTGTGGTCTGCATGGTGGAGTTGGAGGCGGCACCGATCGCCCGCGACAGCAAGGGGATGCGTCGGAAGATGCGCGCCGGTACACCCACCGTGCCCACCGCGATCACAGCGAACAGCAGCAGGACGGCACTCGACTGCCAGGTGCCGCGGGTGGACAGGAGCAGGGACATGGCGACGATCGGCAGCAGCTCCCCGACGGCGCCGTGCACCATCACGGCGCGTCCCAGTGGGGTGCCCATGGCCCCCGAGTCCTTGAGGATGGGAAGCAGGGTGCCGAGGGCCGTGGAGGTCGAGGCAATTTCGAAGACGACTGCCACGTGCCAGTCGCTCCGGAAGACCATCATTCCGGCAGCGGCCCCGAGCCCGGCGCACAGCATCCACGTGACCGCGGCGCGCCTCCCCTGCACACCTCGAAGGTCAGATGTGTTGATCTCGAAACCGGCCAGCAGGAAGAGGAAGCCCATGCCGAGCTCGCGCAGGAAGTCCACAGCTGCGGTCCGCTCGGCCAGCGCGAGGGCGTGGGGTCCGATGAGCACCCCGAGCCCCAGCAGCCAGACCACGTCGGGGATCACCCGGCGAGAGGTGATCGCGAGCACCGGCGCGAGAGCGGCCGCGAGGGCGATCCACCAGATGGGCAGGAGATTGTCGACCAGCAGGTGCGGGTCAGCCATGGGGCCCCTTTCATGTCTGGGCGGCGTCCCGGGTGTGTCGAGGACGCCGGCGTCACTTTGCCAGTCCAGTCGATGTCATGACGAGAATGCCCCCGGACGGGGAGATGTCTGACGATCATCAGAGTCTCCACCAAACCTCAAGGCCGTGCTGGTGCCGGTGCGCCGAATGCTGTCAGAATCATGGGCGCACGCCGCGCGGCGTGCGGCGCGAGCGCCCGGGGAGGTGAGGTGCCATGGCGGCAGGCAAGAACCACGGCTCCGACTGGAGCATCGTCGTGGTGCTGCTCATCTGCGTCATCACCGGCATCATCCAAGGCGCCCGCGGCATGGTGCGCCACATCGACCCTTCCGAAATCGGCGCGGCCAGCTCCTCGGTGCTCAGCGTCGACAATGCCCGCTCCTTCGACGGCACCGTGAAGATCAGCACCAGCCTGTGCACCGACACCCCTGACGCGCTCGACCAGGTGCGCTACCGCGTGCAGGATGCCGCTGGCTCCGTCGTGGCCCGGCGCGACCTCCCGCTGGTGGCCGACCGGGAGCGCCAGGCCGCCATGCTCGGCAAGAACCTTCCCGCCGGGGACTATGACGTGACCGTCACCTGCCTGGCCAATGGCCAGCCCACCGAGCGCACCGAGACGATCCGGCAGAGCCTGGGTGCCACCGGGGAACGGTCCCGTCCGGCACGGCTGCCCGAGACCGGCCGCTGATCGCGCCGACGCGCAGGGACCACTCCCTGCGACACGGGTGCGTCATCGTCCGGGCCAGCTAGGGTCTGGCGTGACGAAAGGAGCGTGGCGGATGCGTGCTGAGCTGGTGGGAGTGCTGGTCGCGGTCAAGGATGCGACCCCCATGGCCCTGGCGCCCGGCATGCCGCCGACGCTCCCGTCCGGGCCCTTGCTGGACGAGGACGCCTCCCTGCAGCGCAGCACGCGCAACTGGGTGCACCGCCAGACCGGTCACCTGCCGGGCTACCTGGAGCAGCTCTACACCTTCGCCGATGCCGGGCGCCCCGGCGGGGAGCGCACCGTCTCGGTCTCCTACCTGGGCCTCTCGGCGGCGCCGAAGGATCCTTCGGGGTGGCGCAGCTGGTACGAGATCTTCCCCTGGGAGGACCTGCGCGAGGACGGCGGGCGGGCCCGCGCGCTGGCCGAGTCCTTGATGGGCTGGGCCGACGAGGGCCCCGATGAGCAGGAGTGCAGCACGCGCCGGGCGCGGGTTGCCGTGACCTTCGGTCTCGGTGAGCTGGCCTGGCAGCCCGACATGGTGCTGCAGCGCTATGAGCTGCTCTACGAGGCCGGCCTCCTGGCGCAGGCCGGGGGAGTGGAGATGCACCAGGACCACCGCCGGATCCTGGCGACCGGGTTGGCCCGGCTGCGGGCCAAGATCGAGTACCGACCCGTCGTCTTCGAGCTGTTGGGCGTTGAGTTCACACTGGGTGAGCTGCAGCGCTGCGTCGAGGCGATCGCAGGCCAGCAGGTGCACAAGCAGAACTTCCGCCGGGTCGTCGAGACCCAGCAACTGGTGGAGGAGACCGGCGGGCGCAGCACCACCACCGGTGGCCGTCCGGCCAAGCTCTTCCGCTTCCGGCGCCAGGTCGTGGTGGAGCGGCAGGTGATCGGGACCAAGCTGCCGGTGGTCCGCACGAAGTAGCCGGCACGAGATCCTTCAGCAAATACTTTTGCTCAAAGCCAGCAACTGTCTAATGCTCAGGTTCAGCACTACTCCATGACAATCACCGCACCCACTGCCGAAGTCGACCTCGACGCCCTCTACTCCCGAGTGAGCCACGTCATCCCGGCCGTCGAATGGGCCACCATGGTCGACGACATCGCCGCGATATGGCGCCTCAAGGCCGAGAAGAATGCCGTCATCATGGCCCACGCCTACATGACGCCGGCCGTCCACCTCTGCGTCGCCGACATCACCGGCGACTCGCTCGCCCTGGCCCGCAAGGCGCAGCACGTCGAGGCCGACGTGATCGTGCTGGCCGGCGTCCACTTCATGGCCGAGACCGCCAAGATCCTCAACCCGGGCAAGACGGTTCTGCTGCCGGACCTGCGCTCGGGCTGCTCGCTGGCCGAGTCGATCACGCCCCAGGACATCGAGGCCCTGCGCGCTGCCAACCCGGGCGTCCCGGTGGTGACCTATGTGAACACCTCGGCCGCGGTGAAGGCCGCGAGCGACATCTGCTGCACCTCGGGCAATGCACTGGAGGTGGTCACCGGCCTGGGCACGGACCGGGTGATCATGGTTCCCGACCAGTACCTGGCCCGCAACATCGCCGCCCAGACCAATGTCGAGGTCATCACCCACCCCGGTGCCTGCGAGGTGCACGAGCGCTTCACGGCCGACGACATCCGCGACATCCGCGCCGGACACCCCGGCGTGACGGTCATCGCCCACCCCGAGTGCCCGCCGGAGGTGGTGGCCGAGTCCGACTTCGCCGGATCCACCGCCCAGATGGCGAGCTTCGTCGAACAGCACCGCCCCGAACAGCTGGCGCTGATCACCGAGTGCTCGCTGAGCGACAACCTGCAGGCGCAGTACCCGGAGCTGGACATGGTGCGTCCGTGCAACCTGTGCCCCCACATGAAGCGCAACAGCCTCCCCACGATCCGCGAGGCCCTGGAACAGGGACGCCACGAGGTGGAGGTGGACGCCGCCGTGGCCGCCGACGCCCGCCTGGCCATCGAGCGGATGCTGGCGGTGAAGTGATGCACGTCGAGACCCTCGGTGCCCCGGCGATCGTGGGCACGGGTCTTGCCGGGCTGAGTGCCGCGGTGCAGCTCTTCCCCTCGCCCAGCTGCGCGATGTGGAGATGGCGCAGTTCCACCCCACCGCGCTCGACGTGGGGATCGACCCGATGCCGCTGGTCAGCGAAGCCGTCCGTGGCGAGGGCGCAGTGCTGGTCGACGAGGCCGGATGCGAGTTCGTCGACAGCCTCGCCCCGCGCGACGTGGTCTCCCGTGCCATGTGGCAGCAGTTGCAGCAGGGGCGCCGGGTGCTGCTGGATGCCCGTCGGGTGCCCAACTTCGCCGGCCACTTCGCGCAGGTCCACGGGCTGTGCCGCCAGGCAGGGATCGATCCGGCACGGGACCTGATCCCTGTGCGTCCCGCAGCGCACTACCACATGGGTGGCATCGAGACCGGACTCGACGGATCCACCTCGGTGCCGGGCCTGTACGCCGTGGGGGAGTGTGCCTCCACCGGTCTGCACGGCGCCAACCGGCTGGCCAGCAATTCGCTGCTGGAGGCCGTCGTCATGGGACGGCGCGTCGCAGGTGCCGTGGGCCAGGCGGCAGTCGATGCCCCACTGGGCGACGGCACGCTGGCCGCGCGACTGGCGACGGTGGCCCCGATGGTCGACGGCCCCGCGCCAACACCGGTGCGGCAGCTGTGTGAGTCCTACGCCGGCATCCTGCGCTCGGCCGACGGTCTGCACCGGCTGTGCCGCGAACTCGAAGGATTCCTCGACCACGACGACGCACTGGTTGCCCACCTCGTCGCGACCGCCGCGCTGCAACGCCGCGAGTCGCGTGGCGCCCACCAGCGCACGGACCATCCCGCCACGGCCAACGTGGCCGAACACACCCGTGTCAGCACCAATTCAGCCCACCAGATGGAGGACGCCCAATGAGGACCCTGCCGCAGATCGTCGTCGAACCCGTCGTCCGAGCAGCGCTGCTCGAGGACCTCGGGCGCTCCGGTGACGTCACCACCGATGCCTGCACCCCCGCCGACGCCACCGCCCGGGTCGCGCTCGTCGCCCGCCAGCCGGGTGTGGTCGCCGGCCTGGACTGTGCCCGGCTGGCCTGGCAGCTGCTGGATCCCCACGTCACCGTCGAGGTCGAGCGCCCCGACGGCTCGCGAGTCGAGCCCGGCACCACGATCGCCGTCGCCCAGGGCAGTGCCCGGGCCCTGCTCACCGGCGAGCGCGTCGGGCTGAACCTGATGGGCCACCTGTCGGGGGTGGCGACGCAGACCGCCAGCATTGCCGATTCCATCGCCCATACCCGCGCAGTCGTCGTGGACACCCGCAAGACCACTCCGGGATTGCGCGCGCTGGAGAAGTACGCGGTGCGCTGTGGTGGCGGCCGCAACCACCGCTTCGGGCTCGACGATGCCGTGCTGCTCAAGGACAATCACCTGGCCGTCGCCGGGGGCATCCGGCCCGCCGTGCAGGCGGTGCGCCGCGAGGTGGGGCACATGGTGAAGGTGGAGGTCGAGGTCGACACCCTGGACCAGCTGCAGGAGCTGCTGGAGTTGGGGGTCGATGCCGTGCTGTTGGACAACATGGCGCCCGACGTGCTGCGTGAGGCGGTGCGGTTGGTCGACGGCCGCATGCTCACCGAGGCCTCGGGCGGAATCACCCCGGACAGTGCACCGGTGATCGCCGAGTCCGGCGTGGACATGATCTCGGTCGGCTGGCTGACGCACTCGGCACCCGTGCTGGACATCGGGCTGGACCACCTGGGCTGAGCCCGGTCAGGGGCGAAGCCGCCCCCGCAGGTCGTCGGGCAGCAGCTTGCCGGCGCACATCAGCTTGTTGGCCACCACCACGGTGACGCTCTGACCGGCCATGATGCCCACCAGTACGAGCAACTGGGAGGCGCCGGCCTGCAGCGCCGAGCCGCCGCCCAGCAGCACGCCCACGAAGGCGCCCGGCAGCGTCACCAGCCCCACGGTGCGGGTGGTGTCGATGGTGGGCACCAGGGCATCGGTGCGGGTGGCCCTGGTCACCAGGTCGATGGCGCGGTCGCGCTGGAAGCCCAGCGACAGCGCGGCCTCGTATTGTCCCATGCCCTCGCGCAGGGCCGGGAACTGGCGACGGCCGAACAGGGTGTGGGCGGTCATCATGTTGCCAACGATGATGCCGGCCAACGGGATCAGCGCGGCACCGTTGAGCGGGGAGGCGCCGCTGCCGAAGATCGCCAGCAGTACCGGGGTGATGCCACACAGCATCGCCAGGGCCGTCCACGGCCAGGCCCCGCCCACCTTGGTGCGCCCGGCGGTGGTGCGCACGGCGACGGCAAACATGGCCAGGCTGAACAGGGCGGCCAGCGCCAGGTGCTGCATGCACGCGACGATGATCAGGGAGACGGCCGCCAGCTGCACTGCTGCTCGCGCCGCGGCGATGATGCTCTGCCAGCCCAGGCCCAGGCGGCCCCACCAGGAGGAGGCGACGGCGACGAGCACCAACAGCGCCAGGGCGAGGCCCAGCTTCCAGTCCAGTTCCACGATCACGGCTGAGAGTCTAGGTCTCCGCGCCGCCGCGGCCGGCGGTGCGGCCAATCATTGACTGGGCGCTACACTCCGAGCCATGGCAGGAAGGATCAACGACGAGGACATTGCGCTGGTCCGTGAACGCACCCGGATCGACGACGTGGTCAGCACCTTCGTTACCCTCAAGCCTGCCGGCGGCGGATCGCTGAAGGGCCTGTGCCCCTTCCACGACGAGAAGACCCCCAGCTTCCAGGTGACGCCCTCGCGCGGCTTCTACTATTGCTTCGGCTGTGGTGAGGGTGGCGACGCGATCACCTTCCTGCAGAAGATGTCCAACCTCAGCTTCACCGAGGCCGTGCAGCAGCTGGCCGACCGCACCGGCGTGCAGCTGCGGATCAGCGACGACGGCGGCCCCCGGCAGGAGCCGGGCCTGCGGGTGCGGATCATGGAGGCCAACCAGGCCGCCAGCGACTTCTTCCAGCAGCAGCTGATGACCCCCGGCGCCATCGCCGCCCGGCAGATGCTCGACGGCCGCGGCTTCGACCGTGCGGCGGCGGAACAGTTCGGCGTCGGTTACGCGCCCCGGGGTGGTCGCGAGCTCAAGAACCACCTCAACCGGCTGGGCTTCCAGGATGCCGAGCTGGTCAAGGCCGGCCTGATCCGCGAGCACGGCCACGACTTCTTCCAGGGCCGTGTGCTGTGGCCGATCCGCGACTCCGGGTCGGCGGTGCTCGGCTTCGGCGCCCGGCGGCTGTTCGACGACGACCGGATGCCCGCCAAATACCTCAACACCCCCGAAACCCCGGTCTACAAGAAGTCCCACGTGCTCTACGGGCTCGACCTGGCCCGTCGCAACATCGGCAAGAAGTCGCAGGCCGTCGTGGTGGAGGGCTATACCGACGTGATGGCCGCCCACCTGTCGGGCGTCGACACCGCGGTGGCCAGCTGTGGCACCTCCTTCGGCGACGACCACGCCCGCATGCTGCAGCGCCTGATGGGCAACCAGGGCGCCTTCACCGGCGAGGTGATCTTCACCTTCGACGGCGACGCGGCGGGCCAGAAGGCGGCGATCCGGGTCTTCGAGGGTGACCAGAACTTCATCGCCCAGACCTATGTGGCCGTCGAGCCGTCCGGCCTGGACCCGTGCGACCTGCGCCTGCAGCAGGGTGAGGCCGCGGTGCGCGAACTCGTCGGGCGTCGGGTGCCGCTCTACCGCTTCGTCATGGAGAACACCCTCAAGAACTACGACCTGGACCGCGTCGACGGCCGCCTGCAGGCGCTGCGTGCCGCCGCCCCGCTGGTCAGCTCGATCCGCGACACCTCGCTGGTCAACGGCTACCTGCGCGAGCTGGCGGCGATGCTGGGCATGGACGTCGACGAGGTCCGTGCCGAGGTGACCCGCGCCCGTCGACGGGGCCCGGCACCCAAGCAGTCGGCCACGCCCGTGCCCGCCGAGCCGGAGGCGCCCCAGGCGCAGCAGGGCACCCCGTGGCCGGATCCGGCCGACCGGATGCTGGGGGTGGAGCGCGGCACGCTGAAGCTGATGCTGCAGCAGCCGATCCTGTTCGACACGGCGTGGAACCAGGTGCGCATCGAGGACTTCTCGCACCCCGCCTACCGGGGCGTCTTCGAGGCCATCGCACAGGTGCCGTGGACGCCGGAGGCGTGGACCGACCAGGTGCTCCGGGCCACCGGCGACGAGGTGGTGCAGCAGCTGATGATCGCGCTGCTGGTCGAGCCGGTGCTGCGCACCCCCGACGAGGCCTATGCCAGCGCCTACACCTCCCGCCTGCAGCTGCTCTCGGTCGACCGCGAGATCCGCGACCTCAAGAGCCGCCTGCAACGCACCAACCCGGTCGACGAGGAGCAGGCCCACAAGCGGATGTTCTCACAGCTCCTGGAGCTCGAGGTGCGGCGAAAACAGCTCCAGCAGGCCTCGGTCGGGCTCGTCGTCTGAACCCAGGCCTGCACGAGCGGGGCAGGCAGGTGTTGTCCGGTTGTTGTCGGCCTGGCCGAAGGCCTGTCGCCGGGAGGCCTCGCGGGCCAAGCATGGACCCATGGCAACTCTCATCGACCAGAACCCCACACTCCCAGCACTGCTCACCCGCGCCGAAGAGGCGGCACTGGCCCGTCGCATCGAGGCGGGCGTGGTGGCCCGCGGCGCCCTCGACGCAAGCCTCCACTGGCCTTCCGACGCCAGCGTCGACGAACTCGAGGCGATCGTGCGCGACGGCCAGGAGGCATGGCAGCACTTCCTGCTGGCCAATGTGCGACTGGTGGCGCAGGCCGCCAGCACCTCGTCGCGACGCAGCGGCCTGGACTTCCACGAGTTCTTCCAAGAGGGAATGCTGGCCCTGGCCGAGGCGCTGATGCGCTTCGACCACCGCCGAGGAATGAAGTTCTCCACCTATGCCGCGCCGTGGATCCGCAATGCGGTGATGCACCAGGAGGTCTCCCGCGCCGGCTACGGCCATGCCCCGATCTGGCGTCAGCAGGAGGCGCGCCGGATCCATCGACTGCGGATGGACTTCGCACAGACCCACGGCCGCATCCCCACCAGCCAGGAAGTGGCAGACCTGTGCGGCCGTGACCCCAGCTGGGTCCTGCTGGTGGGCAGCGATGATCGTCGCGTCTCCCTCGACGAGCTGCAGGTGGAGCTCGTCGCGCCCGGCACCGTCGACGAGATGGTGGAGCAGAGCCTTGCCGGACGTCCCGACTGGCTGCGGCTGCTCGGCTCACAGGAGGCCCGGGTGCTGGCCCTGCGCCACGGCCTGGATGATGGGGTCCAGCGCGAGGTCGTGGAGGTGGCGCGCATCATGGGAGTCTCCCAGAGCACTGTGCGCCGCATCGAGCGCCGGGGCCTGGCCGGGGCACGGCACCTGCTGGACGACACGGTGGCCGCCTGAGCTGGCAACGCGCTTGCCATGGCACGGCACAATGGGGGCATGGGTCTCAGGTCACGTCTGTTCGGTCGCACCACCTCACCGGCGGTTGCCGACTACGAGCGCCAGGTCGGTCGCTGCGTCCAGGTGCTTGCCGAGGCGAGTGGTCCACGGGTGGCCCTGCTGGCCATGCCCGACAGCTTCGCGGTCAGCTTCGACGGACAGTGGCAGACCATTGGCTGGCACCAGGTGCGCACCGGTGGGTGGAAGCTGGAGACCGACGAGATGTACTGGCGGCTGCTGGACGGCCGTAGCGACAGCCTCGTGCTCACCGACGAGGGCCACTTCCCCGAGACCTTCCGCGACCGGGTCCAGGCCAGCGTCGTGGTGGAGCAGAGGGTGCCCGTCCCCAGTGGCGGCACCGTCGTGCTGAGCGCGCGTCGCGACCTGGGGCAGGACCAGCCGGTGCTCGACTGGCAGGTGCAGGCCTCGCACGGGGCCAGTCTCAAGGACCCCGAGACGCGCCACCTGGCGGACGAGGCCCTGGCCGGTCTCCGCGCCGATTATGACTTCTGAGCAAAGCCGTGTACAGTTTCATCTCGCGCTGAGGGAAACCTCAACGCTGATCCCTGGTAGCTCAATTGGCAGAGCATCTGACTGTTAATCAGAGGGTTACTGGTTCGAGTCCAGTCCGGGGAGCCACCTGAAACCCGTTTGACCAAGCCCAGGTCGGACGGGTTTTCGTGCGTCGATGGGCCTTTCCGCTGCGTGCATCCGGGACGCGAACCGTATGGATCGTTCGGCGCCAGAACGGCGTTAGCATGTGCGGGTGTCCTTGGAACGCTTGGTCTCGCACCCCGGCCGGGTCGTGTCTGCGGCCTACATGGTGGGCTGGCTGTTGGGGACCATCCTGCTGTTGCTCCCGGTGTGTACCGCGCCCGGCAACCACACGGGCTGGTGGCAGGCCTCCTTCACCGCCATGTCGGCCCTGTGCATCACGGGTCTCAACGTGGTCGACCCCGGAACGCACTGGTCGCACGCCGGCCAGGTGGTGATCCTGTCCCTGATCCAGATGGGCGGCTTCGGGATCATGACCATGACCAGCCTCATCCTGTTCCGCATCGCCGGGCGCGTCAGCCACACCACGGCCCGAGTGGCCCAGGCCGAGACACGGGCGCAGCTCACCGGCATCGGCCGGATGCCATGGCGAATCCTACGCCTGACCCTGTTGATCGAGGGCACCGTCGCCGTTCTGCTCACCGGACGATTCCTCTTGCTCGGAATGCAGTGGGACCAAGCGCTCTACCGCGGTGTCTTCCACGCCATCAGTGCCTTCAACAACGCCGGCTTCTCCCTGTGGCCAGACAACATGATCGGCTTCAATGCCGATCCCTGGGTGATGCTGCCGATCTGTGCCGCCATCGTCCTGGGAGGGCTGGGCTTCCCCGTCCACCTGGAACTGCTGCGGCGCTGGCGAGGACTGCGTGCGGGGGCCCGGCGCCGGCCCTCGGTGCACCTGCAACTGACGCTGATCGGCACCGCCGTGCTGCTGCTGGCGGGCTTTTGCACCTTCGCCCTGTTCGAGTGGAACAATCCGGGCACGCTCGGCCCGCAGTCGCTGACGGGCAAGCTGCTGGGCTGTCTGGGAGGCGCCGTCTTCCCTCGCACCGCCGGCTTCAACTCCATCGACTACGGCGCCATCAACGATGCCACCATCGCGGTGAACTATGGGCTGATGATGATCGGAGGCGGTTCGGCCGGCACCGCCGGCGGTCTGAAGATCGCCACCGTCGCCGTCCTGCTGCTGGCCGTCGCCACCGAGGTCGCGGGTGAACAGAAGACCGTCTTCCGGGGACGCAAGATCTCCTCGGCGCTCACTCGTCAGGCGCTGGCGGTCACCGTGCTCGGCACCGCCGCCGTCTTCGTCGCCATCCTCGCACTGGCGAGCATCGAACCCGCACCCCTGCACGTGGTCACCTTCGAGGCGATCAGCGCCTTCGCCACCGTCGGACTGTCGATGAACCTCACACCCACCCTTCAGCCCGCGTCCCTGGGTGTCGTCGAGGCCCTGATGTTCCTCGGCAGGGTGGGTCCCGTCTCGGTGGCCGCAGCGCTCGCGATGCACCGCCATCCCCGTCGATACCAGTTGCCACAGGAGGATCCCCTTGTCGGATAGGAACCTGAGTGCTTTGCACCTGCCTTGGGGCAAGCACCGTGAGACGGTGTCGAGCTCGGAGGAGAGTGCCCTCGTGGTGGGGCTCGGACGTTTCGGCCTGGCCACAGCCCGGCGCCTGGCAGCCCTGGGCGTGGAAGTGATGGGCATCGACTCCGATCCGGTGCTGGTGCAGCGGGTCTCGCACGACCTCGACAACCTGGCCGTGGTCGATGCCACGGACTCCGACGCGCTCGAGCAACTCGGGCTGGACCACGTCACCGTCGCGATCGTGGCGATCGCCAATGTGGAGGCCTCGGTGGTGAGCGTGCTCAAGCTCAAGGAGGCCGGGATCCCCGAGGTCTGGGCCAAGGCCGCCAGCCGCACCCATGGCGAGATCCTGGAACGCGTGGGCGCCAACCACGTCGTCTACCCCGAGGCGGCCGCCGGGATGCGAGTGGCACACTCGGTGGCCCACCACCTGTTCGACTACTTCGAGTTCGAGGACGGCTTCGCAGTGGCCAGGGTGCTGGCCCCCAGCTGCACCTGGGACCGCACGCTGGGCGAGTCCGCCGTCCGCCAGCGCTATCAGGTGACCGTCGTCGGCGTGAAGCGGCAGGGGGAACCGTTCAGCTATGCCATTCCTGAGACCACCATCCGAGAGGGCGACCAGCTGATCGTCTCCGGTTCCAAACAGGACGTGGACCGCTTCTCCCGGTTGCGCTGAGCCGGAGCCCCGCCCAGCCAATGGCCGGATTGCGCCCTCGGCGTCATTCACCGCGAAGGCCTTGCATCCTGACCACACAGGGGTTGAATGGGACCTGACCCACCCACCGCACCACAGGAGGAAGCCATGTCTGAAGGCCAGATTTCCGAGACCTCGAAGATGACGCCCGGCCAGGGTGCCGACTCCATCCCCGGCACCGATGACGGCATCCCGCCGGCCGAGGACGCGCAGCAGGTGTCGCAGGGGATGCCCGCCGACTACGCCGACGACGGCAAGGAGCGCTCGGGCCTCCAGGGCACCGAGGACGAGCTCGGCGGCGCCAGCTGACTGCGCCTGCGTACCCCGAGGGGTAGCGCACGAGCACGACACGACGGTGGCCGGACCCCACGGGGTTCCGGCCACCGTCGCCTTGTCAGGGGAATCGAAAGGGGACTCAGCGCCCGTCCACGACCCGCTGCAGGAACTTCTCCAGGTGGCCCTGCAGGCGCCAGACGCGCTCCTCGATGCCCAGCGTCTCCTGTGGCTGCACACGGCGCGGCTGCTTCAGCTTGCGCGCATGGAGCGAGCAGGCCAGGTCAGCGCACATCGAGGCCGCCACCGTGTTGCCCTCACGCCCGCGGCCACCCGCGCGCTTGGCGCCCATGAAGGCGATGTCGCCGCTGGAGTGCACGGTCAGGCACAGCGAGCACATGCTCTGCTTGGCGCCGGCGGGACGCAGCGTCGCCTTGAGTGCCACGGCGACCGGTTCGTCGCCGCGCCAGGTGGCAATACCGCCGAGCAGGGGAGAAGCCGGGTCACGCCAGCCGAGGAAGTCCAGGTCCTGCCAGGCGACGCCCGCCAGACCGGTGGGCAGGTTCATCCGCTTGGCCTCGCCCTTGGTGCAGTTCACCAGGGCGGCACGGATCTGGTCGGTGGTCAGCTCATGCACGGCGCCACTGTACGCGCGTGCGGCCGGCTCAGGCCTCCGAACGGCCGCGTCGCCAATAGCCCATGAGCGCCACCGATTCCATGTCCCAGCCCGTGGCCACCAGATGGCGTCGAAGACCACGCACCATCGAGGCCTCGCCGGCGACCCAGGCGAAGGCCTCGCCGGGATTGCCCCCGATCTCCCACAGCTGTGCGTCGTCCAGGTCGTGCACCCGCCGCACCGTGCCGGTGAGGGCCTCCAGCAGCTCGTCGCCGGCGGGGGACTCGTGACGTGCCAGCCAGGTGACCTCCACGCCGTCGGGCGAGTCGACCTCGAGCCGGTCGCCCACCGACGGCACCTCGATCCAGGCTCGGCCGGTGGTCGAGCGGGGTAGTGACTCCAGGATGGAGCAGATGGCCGGCGCCGCGGTCTCGTCGCCGGCCAGCAGTACCTCACGAGCCGGCCCGGGGCGCCACTCGACCCCGCAGCTGGCGGCCTCGGGATGGGTGGCGTCAGGCCCGATCACCAGCACCGGGTCTCCCGGCCGGCAGTCCAGGGCCCACCGCGACAGCGGCCCCACCCGGCTGTGCACGGCGATGTCGACATCTACTTCGCGCGCAGGCCGTCGCACGGCCCGCAGGGTGACGGTGCGGATCGGATTGCGTTCGTGCTGGGGCAGCCCTTGCCAGTCCTGGAACCAGTCGTCGCCAGCCGGGAAACCGGCGTAGGGCTCCGGCGTGGGCAGGGGCAGCACCAGCCTGGCCCGCTGGTCGAACCCGGCATCGGCGATCCCCGAGAGCTCGTCTCCCGTGAGCGTGATGCGGTGGAAGGTGGGGCTCAACTGGGTGACGCCGGCGACCGAGGCGCGGAACTGGCGCAAGGAGGACTGTGGCATCCGCCCACGCTATCGGTGGGCTGCGAACTTTCAAGGCAGGTTCAGCAGGTGTGTAGCCGGCCTGCGACCGATGCGCTTCCCCTAGGCTCTTGCCGAGTGGTTCCGCACTGGGGCGGAGCCGTGGCACGGGAGCATTCATGCAGTGGGACAACCATCCGGTCTACCGTCGTCGTCGACGGGCGGTGGCAGCCATCGCCTTGGCGCTGCTGCTCCTGGCCGCCCTGGGCGTGCGCTCCTGCAGCAGGAATCTCGGGCAGGACGGCGGACCCACCGGCACCGCGGCCCAGATCACGATCGCCTTCGCCGGTGACGTGCAGGCCCACGCCGCCTCGGAACGCATCAACACCGAGGGCCTGGGCGCCATCTCCCAGCAGCTCTCCGCGGCAGATCTGGCACTGGTGAACCTCGAGACGGTCGTCGTCGAGGACGCGAGGGGCCTCGAACCGCAGCCGAAGCAGTACACCTTCGTCACCAGCCACACGATCCTCGGCTCGCTCAAGAAAGCGGGAGTCGACGCGGTGGCCGCAGCCAACAACCACACCATGGACTACGGCGATGAGGGCATGGCCCGGATGCTGGCGGTCAAGGATTCCTCCCCGCTGCCCATGGTGGGCCTGGGCAAGGACGAGCAGGAAGCGTGGGCCCCGTGGACCACCGAGGTGAAGGGCCGCAAGGTGGTCGTCTTCAGCGCCACCGACGTGCTGGAGGAGGGGCTGGACTGGAAGGCCGGCCCAGACAAGCCGGGCCTCGCCAAGGTGATGGATGACGACGGCTTCGCCCGGCTCGTCGACGGGGTTCGTGCCGCGCGCGAGGCGGGCCCCGACGACGTGGTCGTGGTCTACCTCCACTCGGGCGTCGAACTGGAACGCTGCCCGACCGACCGCCAGAAGTACACCAACCGCGAGCTCGGCAGGGCAGGGGCCACCATCGTGGTGGGAAGCCACGCGCACATCCTGCAGACCACAGGGTCCGAGGGGGACACGGCCATTGCCTATGGCATGGGTAATTTCGTCTTCCCGGCGCAGAGCAAGCAGACCACGACAACCGGTGTGCTGACCGTGACCGTCCCGCCCAAGGGACGTCCCGAGATGGGCTTCGAACCCGCCGTGATCCGCAATGGCATGCCCGAGCCGCTGAAGGGGCCGCTGCGCGACGTGGCGCTCCAGGAATGGCAGGCACTGGGCAAGGACTGCTCCTGAGAAGAGGTCTGGCACGGCACTGCGGCAGACTGGGCGGGTGCCCAACCAGTCAGCCGCCAGTGCCATGCCCGCCAGCCCCGCCGAGACGGTCGGGGGACGACTGCCGATGCGCCAGTCGCTGCTGCTCGGCTCTCTCATGTTCGGGCTCTTCTTCGGCGCGGGGAACCTGATCTTCCCCGTCTCCCTGGGCCTGCTCTCCGGCAGTGCGGTGTGGCCTGCCGCGGCCGGCTTCCTGGTGGCGGCCGTCGGCCTGCCGATCCTGGGCGTGGTGGCCAGCGCCATGAGCCACACCGCGAGCCTGCACGAGCTGGCCTCGCGGGTGCACCCGGTCTTCGCGGTCGTCTTCACCTGCGCGCTGTACCTGACGATCGGTCCCTTCTTCGCGATCCCGCGCACGGCGACGGTCTCCTACGAGATGGCCTTCGGTGCGCGCCTCGACGGGGGCGGGGCCCGGCTGGCACTGCTGGTCTTCTCCGCGATCTTCTTCGGGCTCGTGCTGCTCGCCTCACTGCGCCCAGGGCGGCTGCTCGACTATGTGGGCCGCTACCTGACCCCGCTCTTCCTGGTGCTGCTGGGGATTCTGCTGGTGGTGGCCCTCGGCGGCGGCCCGGGCGGGCCAGCCCCGGCCCCGAGCGAGCTCTATGCCAGCCATGCCGCCAGCCAAGGGGTGATCGACGGCTACAACACGATGGACGCGCTGGCCTCGCTGGCTTTCGCCATCGTCATCATCGAGTCCGTCCGACGCCTCGGCGTCAGCTCACCCACCCGGATCGCCGCCGAAGTGGGACGGGCCGGCATCGTCGCAGCCTTCGCCATGGGCGTCATCTACACCGCCCTGGCCGTGCTCGGCGCGGCCTCCACCACCCTGGTGGAGCGGGAGGCCAATGGCGCGGTGGCGCTGGCGAGCGTCTCCCAGCACCACTTCGGCACCGCCGGCCTGGTGCTGGCCGCCGCGATCATGCTGGTGGCCTGCCTCAAGACGGCCATCGGCCTGGTCACCTCGTGCGCCGAGATGTTCGCCACGATGTTCCCCCGCAGCCTCGGCTACCGCGGCTGGGCGGTGCTGTTCACCCTGGCCAGCTTCGGCTTCGCCAACGTCGGCCTCGAGACGATCATCACCGCCGCAGTCCCGGTGCTCGCCCTGCTGTATCCGCTGGCCATCACGATGATCCTGCTGGGCCTGCTCTCACCCCTGGTCCAGGGCAGGCCCTGGGCCCATCGCCTGCCGATGGCCGTCGTGGGTCTGGTCTCGGTGCTGGCACTGCTCGCCGCTGCCACGGGCCTGTGGCCCTCGGGCGCTGACTGGGCCGCCCGCGCCGGGGGAGTGCTGCCCGGCTTCGAGCTCGGCTTCGGCTGGATCCTGCCAGGAATCGTCGGCCTGGTCACCGGGATGCTCGTGCCCGGGCGCCGCCAGGGCTGCACCTGGCCACCAGGATGCCACCGGCACTCCACCCAGTGAGACGAGCGTCTCGACGCCGGAGCGACTGGTTGGGTTGATCCAGCTCGTCCGGGCTCTGCTGCGCGGACGGTCCCTGACCACCGACACCATCCCGCCCCGGGTTGGTGCCCCACACCTGGAGGACACGTGTCGACTTCCTCGTCGGCCTCGGCCCCGCGCGAGCAGTGGCAGTCACAGATGGGATTCATCCTGGCTGCCGTCGGTTCCGCGATCGGCCTGGGCAACATCTGGCGCTTCCCGGGCGTCGCCTACACCAACGGCGGCGGCGCCTTCCTCATCCCGTACCTGGTGGCCCTGTTGACCGCCGGCGTGGTCTACCTGCTCTTCGACTGGGCCCTGGGCCACCGCTACCGCGGCTCCGCCCCGGCAATCTTTCGCCGCATCCACCCACGCTTCGAACCCCTCGGCTGGTTCCAGGTGGGCATCTGCTTCGCCATCATCACCTACTACGCCGTGATCGTCGCCTGGTCGGTGCGCTACATCGGTTTCTCGATGAGCCGCGCCTGGGGCGACGACCCGGCGGGCTTCTTCACCGGCGACTTCCTGCGCCTGATCCCGTCCGCCGACGCACACATCACCGGCAGCCCCGTGCCGGGCGTCTTCTGGTCCCTGGTCGCGGTGTGGGCCTTCGTCACCGTGATCATGGCGCTGGGCGTGGCCGGTGGCCTGGAGAAGATGAACAAGATCTTCCTGCCGACGCTGCTGGTCATGTTCGTTGGCATGGTGGTCCGGGCTGTCACCCTGCCCGGTGCCGTGCAGGGCCTCAACTCCTTCTTCACCCCCGACTGGTCGGCCCTGACCGATCCGCAGGTGTGGGTGCAGGCCTATGCCCAGATCTTCTTCTCACTGTCGGTGATGTTCGGCATCATGGTCACCTACGCCTCCTACCTGCCCCGGCGGGCCAACCTGGCCCCGACGAGCTTCGTGGTGGCCTTCTCCAACTCCTCCTTCGAGCTGCTGGCCGGCATCGGGGTCTTCTCCACCCTTGGCTTCATGGCGGCCCGGCAGGGCATCGCCGTCTCCGAGCTGGAGGGCATCACGGGGCCGATCCTGTCCTTCGTCACCTTCCCGCAAGTCATCTCGGTGATGCCCGGCGGGCAGTTGTTCGGCGTGCTCTTCTTCGGTTCGCTGTCACTGGCGGGCATCACCTCGCTGGTCTCACTGATCCAGGTGGTCACCGCCGCCGTGCAGGAGAAGTTCGACACCGGTCGCACCGCCAGCTCGGTGGCCGTCGGCCTGGTGGCCGCGCTGGCCTCCACCTGGCTGTACTCGACCTCGAACGGGCTGAACATGCTCGACGTGGTCGACAACTACGTCAACAACATCGGCGTGGTGGCCTCGGCCATCATCACCGTCATCCTCGTGGTCCTGGTGGCGCGTCGCCTGCCCGAGCTGCACCACCACATCAACGACCACTCCGCTCAGGGGGTCGGCAAGTGGTGGCCGCTGTTCGCCGCCGTCATCACCCCGATCGTGCTGGCCGTGATGCTGGCGCTCACCATCCTGGAGCTGCTGCAGAAGGGCTACGGCGACTACCCGTCCTGGTTCAACAATGCCTTTGGCTGGGGAAGCCTCGGCACCCTCATCCTGGGCTCGATCATCTTCAGCCTCATCCCGTGGCGCAGCAGCGTCGACCACTTCCGCCCGGCCGAGCTGGCGGGCATGGACCCCCACCCCTATGAGCACCACCAGGACCCCGACAGCCTGACCGCCACCGCCCCTCAGGAGACCCGATGACCACCTCGGCACTGCTCATGCTCATCTTCTCGCTGACGATGGTCTGGGGAGGACTCGTCGCCGCGATCATCAACCTGCGCAGGAGTCCCAGCGCCTACACCGACGAACTCGACGAAGCCTGAGATCGAGCCGCGAGGGCCCGTACCCGGTGGGGTGCGGGCCCTCGCCGTCGTCGGGCACAGGATCAGCGAGGCAGGACCTGCGCCATCCCGGGCAGGCCGAGGGCCACCAGCCACAGCAGGAAGAGGCCACCGCCGAAGGTCACCACGGTGGCGGTCAGTGGGAGCCACCCGCCGGTGCGCAGCTGCTGCTCCGGATCACAGAGCCCAGATGTGGCCCGGCGGTAGCGGCGCCGCGAGAGCACCAGCAGGCAGACCGAGACGACACTGCCCGCTGCTCCCAGCAGCAGCGCCCAGCCGCCCACCACGGGCAGCCCGAACCGGGCTGCGGTGAGGGCCCCCACCATCAGGGCCAGGCAGGTCCGCTGCCATGCCAGGGCGGTCCGCTCGGGTTGCAGGCCGGGGTCGAACAAGCCTGGTTGGGGCCGATTCGTCACAGGGTCCCCGCGAGTATCAGAAGCCCAGCCAGGCAGACCAGGACGCACAGGGGCACGGCCAGCGGCGAGGTGGGAAGCGGCCGGCCCAGGCGCATCGCCAGCTCGGTGCGTGACCAGCTGAACCAGGCCTGCAATGGCCCGACCAGGCCGGCGACGAGCAGCAGGATCGCGGCAGCGCGCAGGGCTGGATGGTCGGTGGTGTCGAGCACGGCCAGGGCGGTGCCGCCGGCCATCAGGGCCAAGGAGGTGCGGATCCAGGCCAGGAAGGTGCGCTCATTGGCCAGTGAGAAGCGCGGATCGGGCTCGTCGCCCTGTTCGTAGACGCGACGGGGGAACCGGGCCGGTGCATCTGCCACCGAACGCCTCCAATGCCGTTGGGCTGCAACCCCGGGGGGCCACCGGGCCTGTCCCGGTGCCCGTCAGCCTAGTCGGGCTCTTGGCACTGGCGGCGGTGGGTCGGTCATGCAATAGCCTCTGTGCCACACCACGAACGAGAGGAAGTCATGGAATACCGAGGGCCCTGGGATGACATCGACGTCCCCGACGTGAGCCTTTACGACCTCTTGTTCGAGCACCTCAGCGAGGCCGACGGCGCCAAGGTGGCCTTCGACCATGCCGAGACCGGCCAGGTGCTCACCTTCGTCGAGCTGAAGCAGCAGATCGACTCCGTGGCCACCTGGCTGGCCGAGCGCTCCATCGGGGCCGGAGATGTCGTGGCCATCGTGCTGCACAACCGGCCCGAATACGCGGTGGCCTTCCATGGCACCATGCGCACCGGCGCGGCGACCAGCCCGGTCAACCCGGCCGCCTCCGCCCACGAGGTGGCCCGTCAGCTGCGCACCACCGCCGCCCGCGTGGTGGTCACCAGCAGCGAAGAGCTCGCCACCGTCCGCGCAGCCCTGGACCTGCTGGACGAGCAGGTGGACTCTCTGGTTGTGGTGGGGTCCCCGGACGACGACACGATCGACTGGGGCGAGCTCATCACAACCGAGGTGGACCTGCCCGAGGTGCACCTCGACCCCGCCACGCACATCGCCTGCCTGCCGGTCTCGTCCGGCACGTCCGGTCTTCCCAAGGCCGTGATGCTGAGCCACCGCAACCTGGTGGCCAACATGATGCAGTTCGACGTCGCGCTGGACTCGATGGGCGAGGACAACTCGATGTTGTCCTTCTTGCCCTTCAGCCACATCTACGCGCTCACCACGAACATGAACTACAGCCTGCTCAGGCGCTTCTGCCAGTACACGATGAGCACCTTCCAGCCCGGCCTGTTCGCCAAGCTGGTGACCACCCGACGCCCCACCCTGCTCTTCGTGGTGCCGCCGGTGGCCGGCCTGCTGGTGCGCAGCCACGCCATGCGCGAACTGGACTGGAGCTCGGTCCGCCTGGTGGTCTCCGGTGCGGCGCCGCTGGACGGGGCAGTGGGCCAGGCGGTGCAGGAGATGATGGGGACCCGCCTGGTGCAGGGCTACGGAATGACCGAGCTCTCGCCGGTGACGCACGTCATCCCCGTCGACCGGTGCGACATCCCGCTCGACACCATCGGCCAGGCCATCCCCAATCTCCGCTTCCGCGTGGTGGACCCGGTCACGGGTGCCGACGTGGCGCCGGCTGCGCCGGGTGGGTGGAGTGAGCCGGGGGAGCTGTGGTGCCAAGGACCCAACACGATGCTCGGCTACCTGGGCCATCCGGAGGCCACGGCCGAGGTGCTGGTGGAGGACGGCTGGGTACGCACCGGCGACCTGGTCGTCGTCGACGAGCACGGCACCACCAAGGTGGTGGACAGGATCAAGGAGCTCATCAAGCGTCGCGGCTACCAGATCCCGCCCGCCGAGCTGGAGGCCCTGCTGGTGACCCATCCGCAGGTCGCGGATGCCGCCGTGCTCGGGCGCGACCGCGGTGACGGCGACGAGGTGCCGCACGCGCTGCTGGTGCTCGCCGAGGGCGTCGACCCGCTGACCGCACCTGACCACATCCTGCACTGGGCCAATGAGCAGATGGCTGCCTACAAGCGGATCGCCAGCTCCACCGTGGTGGCGCAGCTGCCCCGCTCGGCGGCGGGAAAGATCCTGCGTCGCCGGCTGGACGCACTGGTCTGAGCCTGCTGTCCTGGACGATGGAGCTGAACCAGGAACAGCGGCGGGGCCGCACCCAGTGGGTGCGGCCCCGCCGCTGTTCTTTCCTGCTGGCCCTCGGTGAGGCAGGGCCTTCAAGGCCTGGTCAGGCCTTCTTGACCTGCTCGGCCGACTGCTTGGCCGACTCGGCAACCTCGTCCTTGGAGGACTGGGCCTGCTCGGTCACGTCCTGCTTGACGAAGGCGGCCTCGTCCTTGACGACCTGGGCCGACTCGGCGGCGCTCTGCTTGACCTGCTCGGCAGCCTGCATCGCGGGCTCCTTCAGGCTGGCAGCGGCGTCCTTGGCGAGGTCCTGGGCCTGGTCGAGGTAGGGCTGGGCCTGCTCCTTGGCCTGCTCGACGTAACGCTTCTCCACCTTGGTGGAGGGCACGAGGCCACCGGCGAGGGCGCCGAGGCCGAAGGCCACGAGACCTGCAGCCAGCGGGTTGCCGCGGGTGGTGCGACGAACCTGGCGGGGAGCGTCGGCGACGTTCTGGCGAACGCCCTCGGCAGCATCGGCCGCGCGGTCACGAGCCTCGTCGGCACCCATCGCGGCGCGGTCGCGCAGCTCCTGGGCCTTGTACTCGGCCTGGCCGACCACGCCATTGTCGTAGTAGTCATCCTCGCGGCCGAAGATGCGCTCCTTGACGTCGCCCACCTTCTCGGCAACGCCCTCCTTGGCCTTCTCGACCTGGTTCTGGGCGATGTTCTTCGGGTTGGCCTCGTCGGCCAGCGCGTTGACGTCCTGGCTCAGGTTGGCGCGGGTGCGCTCGATGTCCTGGCGGATCTGCTCGGGGTTGCTCATCGGTTCTTCTCCTCATTGCCCTTCAGGGCGTTGGGAATCTTCTTGGCGGTCTCGGTGGTGCGGGGAAGGCCGTCGACCTCGTCGAACTCCTTCTTGCCCCGCTGGGCCAGGACTGCGGCGACGATGCCCCACAGCACTGCCATGATCAGGCCAGCCCAGCCGAGGGCCGGGTGGTCGTGGTTGCCGATCAGCACGGCCAGGGTCCACCAGGCGGCGAGGCTGAGGAAGGTCAGGGCCAGGTGGGCAGCGATGCCGGCTCCACCGACCATGCCAGCACCCTTGCCTGCGCGAGCGGCGTCCTGCTTGATCTCGGCCTTGGCGAGCTCCATCTCCTGGTGGACCAGGGTGCTGAAGTTCTCGGTCAGGTCCGAGACGATCTCGCCGAGCGAGCGGGGGTCCTCGACCTTGCCCTGGGCCGCAACGCCGTGGGCGGTGGGGCGGTCACCCGGGACGTGGGCGCCGCTCATCGGGTGCTTCCCGGACGGTCCTGGCCACGCAGGGGGTCATTGCCGTAGGGCTGGTCCTGCAGGTGGCCGGCCTCGCGGTCCAGGGGACGCTCGACGTGGGCGTAGCCGTACTCGACGTTCGCCTGGTCCTGGGCGTGGCGACGCTCGGTGTACTGGGGCTCGGTGTACTGGGGCTCGGTGTACTGGGGCTGGGTGTACTGGCGCTCCGGCACCTCGTAGCCCTCGCTGCGGAAGCGGCTCTCGCCGAACTGCGCACGGCGCTGGTAGGGGTTGGTGTCCAGCTCGGCGTCGCTGGCCAGGTCGCGGGTACCGCGGGCGAGGCGACCGGCAAGGAGACCGGCGCCGGCGGCGATGGCCAGGAAGGTGCCGGGCTTGCGGGCGGCGAAGCGACGCACCTCGAGCACGATGTCGTCGGGGCTGCTCTGCTCGAGCCACTGGGCCAGGTTGTCACCGCGGCTGGCGAGGTCGGAGACGAACTCGGCGACGGGGCCGCTGGCGGGCTTGCCCTGGCCGAGCTGGGTCAGCTCGCCGCTGAGACCGCGCACGGTGGTGGCGATGGCGTTCTGGCCATCGTTGGCACGTGTGCGGAACTCGCCCACGGTGCTGTCGATCAGGGTGCGAACCTGGTCGCGGGCCTCACCGGCCACCTGGGTGGCCTCGAGCTTGGCGGTCTCGGCCACCTGCTGACCACCCTCGACGGTGGCGTCCTTGAGGTCGGCGGCCTTGACCTTCGCCTCGGTGGCGACCTGCTCGGCCTCGCGCTGGGCCTGGTCGGCCTTCTGGTTGGGCTTGTTGGTCTTTGTCATGACTCTAGGCTCGCCGACTCCGACCCCGACCCGACACCAACCACGCCAGAAGCTACCCTTAGGGGTGGGGCGTTTTCGCTGTGGGCGTCGGGGCAGGGCCGTGACGGCTCAACAGGGGTTGGGAGAGCCCATGTCAGTGACCTGCTCGATGCCCCAGTGGCCCGGCTCGCAATTCATCACACTCCTTTGCTTGCACACCTCGCACGCCTTCCCGGGGCCGTTGAACTGCACGGTCCAGACGAGCGTGTCGGTGCAGTGGTCGCACCCCTCGAGGTCGTCGACGGCGGGCCATCATTGGGGCACTTCTTGAGCGGCATCGTCACCGATCGGCCGGGAGCCGTCGCGGGTGGCGGGCAGCCGCACCAGGGCGACGCCCTTGGCCTTGTCCAGCCCGACCAGGTCTCCACGCACTATGCCCGTGCTGGAGCGGACCGCGATCGAGGCGGCATCGGTGAACGACGGGGCAGCGGTCATCATCAGGTCGTCTGCGACGAAGAAGCCGCTTCCCTGGTTGAGTCCGACGCAGTTGTTCACCTGCACTCGCACGAGGCCACTGCCCCATGGGTTGGAGTGGCCACTACGCCGGCGCCGGCCGGGGGCTGGGCTGGAGGACGCGGAGGCGGTGCCGGTCGGCATCTGGTCGTCGGCTGGCGTGCCCGACGAGCAGCCCGCAACAAGGCCGAGTGCGAGCACGGCGACGGACAGGTGGACGCACCTGCCCGAGTACGCATGGCACCGTCCTGTCAGACGAACCCCGCCCCCGGGCATCCGGCGGCGGCAACCCTCGGCAACACAGCCCTGCCCGGGGGAGGGGTCCTAGGGTGTCCGGGAAGGGAGTGAGTCCGATGGAGATCCTGGTGAAGGCGCTGTCGCTCGTGGCGATCATCGCCACCGGCTACGGCATCAAGAGGATCGGCTGGGTCACCGTGGACGACTTCCCGATCTTCGCCACCATCGTGCTCAAGGTCACGCTGCCGTGCGCCCTGGTCACCAGCTTCAACAGCCAGCGCATCGATGCCGCCCCATTGCTGGTGCTGGCGAGCGCGGGCCTTCTGGTCAACCTCGTGATGCAGGTCGCCGGGGTGCTGCTGGAATCGCGTCGCGGCCGACAGGAGCAGGCCTTCGCCGTCATCAATGTCCCCAGCTTCAACATGGGCGCCTTCGCCATTCCCTACCTGTCGGGCTTCATGGGGCCCGCTGCCGTGGTCCATGCGAGCCTGTTCGACATCGGCAATGCCTTCGCCGCCGCAGGGATCGCCTATGCCTGGGGGACCTCCTTGGCCGACGAGGAGCGCCGGACGAGCGTGCGGGGCTTCGTGCACTCCATGCTCAGCTCGGTGGTCTTCGACGTCTACCTGGTGCTGGTGGCGATGCAGCTGCTGGACCTGCGCTTCCCCGCGCCGGTGATCACCTTCACCACCACCGTCGGATCGGCCAACACCTTCCTGGCCATGCTGATGATCGGCATCGGCCTGGAGGTGAAGCTGGACCGCAGACGCTATGGTCAAGCCGCCCGCTACCTGCTCGTGCGCTACGCCATCTGCATCGTGCTCGCTCTGGGTGTGTGGCAACTGCCCCTGCCGCAAGACTTCCGGCTACTGCTGGTGATGGTGCTCTTCGCCCCCATTGCCGCCATGGCGCCCGGATTCACCTCAATCATCCGTGGCGATGTCACGCTGAGCACCTTCATGACCAGCGTCAGCATCGTGGTGGGCATCATTGCGATGCCCACCCTGCTGACGGTGTTGGGCTGACGGTGTTGGGCTGACCGGGCTCAGGCGCCCAGGTCGCGCAGGAAGTCCTTGGCCCAGTCGTCGATCTGGTGGCTGAAGACCTGCTTGCGCAGCGCCCGCATCCGCCGGCCACGCTCCGCCTTCGAGTCGGTCGCAGCCTTCAGGATCGTCTGTTTCATGCCGTTCAGGTCGTGCGGGTTGCACTGGTAGGCCTGCTTCATCTCCTTCGCGGCGCCGGCGAACTCGCTGAGCACCAGCGCGGCATCGTCGTCCTGGTGGCAGGCGACGTACTCCTTGGCCACCAGGTTCATGCCGTCGCGCAGCGGGGTGACCACCATCACGTCGGCGATCGAGTACATCGCCGCCATCGTGGTGCGCGGGAAGGAGTCGTGGCGGTAGGCGATCACCGGACGGCCGATGTCGCCCTCCTGGGAGTTGATCCGGCCCACCAGCAGGTCGATGTCGTCGCGCAGCTTCTTGTACTCCTCGACGCGCTCGCGCGAGGGGGTGGCCACCTGCAGGAAGACGGTCTCTGCCGGGTCGAGCTCGTCGTCGCGGAAGAGCTCGCCGAAGGCGCGGATCCGCTGGCGCAGGCCCTTGGTGTAGTCCAGCCGGTCGATGCCCAGGAAGATCGTGCTCGGATTGCCCAGGTTCTCGCGCAGCTGCTGGGCCTCCTCCTGCACCGCCGGGTCCTCGGCCAATGCCTTGAAACCGTCGGCATCGATCGAGATCGGGTAGGCGCGGGCCTTGACGGTGCGGCCGTCGGGCATGGTGATCGTGTCGCGCGTGGCCTGCACGCCCGAGAGCTGCTTGGCCAGACGCACGAAGTTGTGCGCCCCGCCGGGCAGCTGGAAGCCGATCAGGTCTGCGCCCAGGAGTCCCTCGACGAGCTCCTTGCGCCACGGCAGCTGCTGGAAGAGCTCCTGGGGCGGGAAGGGGATGTGCAGGAAGAAGCCGATGCGCAGGTCGGGGCGCAGCTCGCGCAGCATCGAGGGCACCAGGTGCAGCTGGTAGTCCTGCACCCACACCGTCGCGCCCTCGGCGGCGTTGGCGGCCGCGGCCTCGGCGAAGCGCTGGTTCACCTGCTTGTAGGTGTCCCACCACTCGCGGTGGAACTCCGGCGGCGCCACGACGTCGTGGTAGAGCGGCCAGAGAGTCGCGTTGGAGAAGCCCTCGTAGAAGTCCTCGACGTCCTGGCTGTTCAGCGGCACCGGCACGATCGAGTAGCCCTCGTGCTCGAAGCCGTCAATGGTTTCGTCGGGGGCGCCGTGCCAGCCGATCCAGGCACCGCCCTTGCGCTTCATCACGGGCTCGAGGGCCGTCACCAGGCCGCCGGGGGAGGTTCGCCAGACGGGCTGTCCGTCGGCATCGGTCTTGCGGTCCACCGGAAGGCGGTTGGCCACCACGAGGAAGTCGGAGAGTTCAGCGTTCTGGGTCTGGGGCATGGATCTCAAGTCCTTCGCACTGGTCGGTTCACCTTCCATCCTACCCAGCGTCGGAGCTGCACCGCCGGCCCACGGTCTCCGCCCGGTCGTGGTGACGTGGGTGCAGCCCCGCTCGTGGCAGGCTGGGGCCATGAGCCTGGAGACAGCACAGATGCCCACCGACGGCACATGGCGCGCCGTCACCCCCGAGGGAGCACAGGCCATCGAGCAGGTCGCGGCCATGGCAGCCCAGGTGCTGCTGGTCAGCGACTTCGACGGCACCCTGGCCCCGATCGTCGACGACCCCACCCAGTCACGGCCGCACCCGGCAGCGCTGGAGGCCTTCGCGGGCTTGGGCCGGCACGTGGCCCAGCTGGCCGTGGTCACCGGCCGCGAGGTGCAGGTCTGCCGCCAGCTCGGCGGCTTCGAACGAGTGCCCGGCTTCGAGCAGCTCGTCGTCCTGGGCCAGTATGGGCAGGAGTCGTGGGATGCCGCCACCGGTGAGGTGGCCCTGCCGCCGGTACCGGAACAGGTGACCGCGGCCCATCAGGAGCTCGAAGCCCTGGTCGCCTCGGCTGGGCCCGAACTGGACGGTGTCGTGCTGGAGGACAAGGGCCGCGCCATCGGCGTGCACACCCGTCGCGCCGCGGATCCCGAGGGCGCCTTCGTCGCACTCCAGGCCCCGGTGGCCAGAGTCGCCCAGGCCCACGGCCTGCTGCTGGAACCCGGTCGCCACGTGATCGAGGTGCGCAGCTCCGCCATCACCAAGGGGGACGCCATCCAGAGCCTGGTCGACCGCTTCAGCCCTGGCGTGGTGGTGATGATGGGCGACGACCTGGGCGACCTGGCCGCCTTCGCCCGCGTCGTCGATCTGCGCGAACAGGGGATCGTTGGCATCAGGGTCGTCGCCGGCTCGGCCGAGCAGCCCGACGTCGCGGCCCAGGCCGACGTATTGTGCGACGGGCCCTCCGGCATCGCCGCCTGGCTCCAGGACCTGCTGGCCCGGGTGGAGCGGGTGCGCAAGCAGGGCTAGTGTTGACGCACCGGCACGGGGGAGTACCCCCGGCCTGGGGGGCGTTGGCGCAGCCGGTTAGCGCAGGGTGCTCATAACACCTCGGTCGCGGGTTCGAGCCCCGCACGCCCCACCCAAAGTGTCTTACGGGAACACGCGACATCGGAAGATGTTGAGTGTTCCCGTTTGGACTTCTTGCTGTCCGTGGCGGTGTCCGCCTCGTTGACGATGGTGGCGAACGGTTCGGCGAGGCGTGGGCGTAGCTGCTCGTCGTCGGTGATCTCCAGTCGCGTGTAGAACGCCTGGTTCGCGAGTCTCCGGTTCCCGTCATCCGAATACGCGTAGGCGCGGTGAGCGTCCGTCAGCAGCCGGAGGGAGTCCTGGAGGAACGCCCGTGCCCCGGAGTGGTGTTCGTCATGCTGGGCGAGGCGCTGCTCGATGTCAGCGAGGCCCACACGGATACGGTCCTGGTGGCGCTTCAACGTCGGTAAGTCGATCGCATCGGCGAAGTGCGCCGCGAGAAGCTTGTCGCTCTCTGCTTCGAGGCGTGCCCGGTTGGCGGTGAGGTCGGCGAACTCCTGATCCCGACCGGCGCTCTGCTCATCGAACGCGGCATCGACTTCGGCGGCGAGGTGTCGGTAGTCGGCCTCGCTGATCGTGATATCGCGGTAGGAGTCCTCAACCAGCCGCTCGGCAACCTGGACGGGCACAGCGCGGCGGGTGCAGTTCGTCTTCTTCGCTGCACGGCCCGAGCAGATGAAGTAGGCGTATGTGGTGCCGCGCGGGTTCGTCGCGAAGTCGAGCAGCATCCGCGACCCGCAACTGCCGCAGTGCAGCAACCCCTTCAGATGGTGCGCGTGCTGGACGTGCCGCGTCATCCTCGCGTTGCGCGCCTTCAGCAGCGATTGCACCTGATCGAACAGCGCGGGCTCGATCAACGGCCCATGCGCGCCGGGATGCAGTGCCCCCTTGTAGCGGATCACCCCGACGTAGTACGGGTTTGTGAGCAGCTTGTAGAGCGTGTTCTTACCCAACGGCTTTGGCGGTCGTTTCGGCGTCGGCACGGTCGTCAGGCCGCGCGCAGTGAGGTCACGCAACAGCCCGGTGACGGAGGTCTCTCCCTTGGCGTAGGTCTCGAACGCCCACCGAATCAGCGGTGCGCGTTCGGGATCGACCTCGACGGTGCGAATCTCGCGGCCTTGATCGTCGGTACGGCGCACGTTGAGGTACCCGACCGGGGCGCGCATCGGCGTGCCGCCTTGTGCGAGCTTCTGTGTCAGTCCTTTGGTGACCTCGGTGGCGAGGTTGCGGCTGTAGAACTCCGCAATGGACGACATGATGCCGTGCACCAGCATCCCCGACGGCGTCTGGTCGATGGACTCCGTCGCCGACACCAAGGTGACGCCTGCGGCGAGGAGAGCTTCGTGAATCTTCACGTCATCCGCGCGGTTGCGGGCGAGCCGATCAAGCTTGTGCACGATACAGAAGGTCACCCGGGTTGCGGTGATGAACGCGAGCATCTCCTGCAACCCGTCGCGATCCGCCGACCGCGCCGACTCCCCAGCGTCCACGAACTCCCGCACGACCCGCGCACCCAGTTCTGCGGCCTTCCGAGCGTTGGCCTCGCGCTGCGCGGGGATCGAAAAGCCCTCGTCGGTGCCGCCGCGCTTGGCCTGCTCCCGCGTCGAGACACGCAGGTAGGACACCGCGAGCAGCGCAGGGGCCTCAGCTGTGGCGTCACGCGACCCGGATGCGACGCTGGTGACGATGCTCATGGTTGGCCTCCTTGCCGGAGTGGTGCTTGGTCTCGATTCTCTCGCGCACCCCTGACAAACCGAAGGCCGAAGGTGACTCCGCGAGACCGTCAGGCGGTGGGAGGCCGAAGGGATCGGCTTCGCCAGCGACCCAGGCTCGATGTCGAGCGTCGGCGATGCCGAGTACCCACTCGATGAGCTTGCCCAGGTCAGGATCATCCCGCCGCGTCGCCCGCAGCCGCCGATTCCTCGCCTCGTCAACCATGAAAGACAGGTGCACGCCCGCCCGCACGATGCACGAAAACTCGCTCCACGATCGTTCCTCACAGAGACGACACGCGTCTTGCACATCGAGGATTCGCCACTTACGTCGGTGACGAAACCGACGTACCGTAGAGCATGGCCCTCAAACGCTACGACCCCGACGAGGCGGAGTTCGACGCCCGCTACCAGCGATGGCTCGCCGCCCTCGAATCCGGCGACGAAGACGAACTCCTCGAAGCCACCGCGGCGATCCCCACCCTGAACGGCCAGGTACTCGACAGGTTCTTCGCCGCGCCGAGCGACGAACTTGGAAGGCCTGGGCAGCGGGCGATGGAGCAACGCCTGATCGTGCTCCTAAGCGAGCTTCGCCCACACGAAGCGGCCCGGCTCCGTGAACTGCACAAGGCCAGACAACGGCGTCTTGACCGCACGACCCGAATCGGCCGCTCCGTGGAGCTGCCGACGAAGTGCGCCCGCTGCGGCGGCAAGCTCAAGGATGTGAAGCCGACGGGCAGGCCGCGCATCTACTGCTCCCCGGCTTGCCGCAAGGCTGCGTATGAAGACCGCCGAGCCCATCGCGACGGTGCAGTGCAGGTTCAGGTCGTGGAGCGCGTCGTCACTGAGGTCAGAGAGCGCCGCATCGATGTGCCCCACCCGCGAAGTGAGTGCATCCGCGAGGTCTTCGCCAACGACGACGCGCTTGTGAACGTGATCTGGGCACTCATCGAAGCTGTCCGAGGCGGCGACGACCCGGCCTTCAGCCCAGACCAGCCGAGGTTCTGGGACCTCTACAACAACGTCGAAGTGCTCTACGAGGCCCTGGTCAAGCGTGCTGCAAGCTACGAGCCACCCGACCCTGCCGAGCCAGCTAATGAGGAACCCTGGTTGGCGACCAACGTCCGACGCAACATGCAACGCTTCACCCGACGGGACCCGGAGGAACCTCCTCGTGTGCCGTAGTCTTGCGCGTGACAACCGATCATGTTTGGTTGCTGTTCCGGTTTCAGCACTGGTAGGATCGTTGGTGTGAGGGAGCGAGAGATTTACCCGAGCGCACCTATCGTTCTGATGGCGATCGAGGTGCGGCACCCGCTGTGCGAGCCACTTGACCGCAAACAGGTCACGGAGGTGTCCGCGCGGATCAAGCAGCTGCTTCCCCTGCCGAGTGAGATGAACGAGGTCTCCGTCACCGTGCAGGCAGGGCCGGACGGTCCGCCCACGCAGCAGCAGGTCGTCAGCAGCTTCCCGAGGTGGACGAGCCGCGACAAACGGACTGCATTGTCGGTCCGCGCGGACAGCCTCGTGATCGAGACCACCGACTACGGCAGCTACGACAGGATGCGTGAATTGCTCGATGTCGTGCTCCAGACCCGCCTGGCCGTTGCGGCCCCGGTCGGAGTCGAACGGATCGGTCTCCGGTACATCGACGAGATCAGGGTTCCCGCCGAGAACGGTGGCAGCGCGCCAGACTGGGATCAGTGGGTGGATGCTTCGCTGCTCGGCCCCGCGCATGTCGGTGCGGAGTTGGGGCTTGCGCCGGTGGTGAACGAAGGTGTCTTCGTGTTTTCCGGTGGCAGTGATCATGCGCTGGTGCTGAGGTACGGGGCGCAGAGCGACTACGCCGTGCAATCGACTCCCGAGTTGCGCCGTCCGTTGCCTCCTCCTGGGCCACTGTTCAAGCTGGACATCGACAGTTTTTGGCAGGCAGCCGACGAGGTGCCCGAGTTCGACGCAGAAGTCATCCTGCGCCAGGCAGACGCACTGCACGAACCCGTGCGTGGAGTCTTTGAGAGCGTGATCACAGATCGACTACGAGTGGAAGTGTTGCGAAATGACTGACACCTTGGTGCGGAACGCCGCTGTCGAGTCGGCGCTGGGCACGCGTGCCACCGCGGGCGACTCCACCTTCACTCGGAATCTGACGGAGACTCGACTCACGCCTCCCCGTCTGACGACGGAAGTCGGTGGGATTCGGAGCGTGGCTCGCGCCCTCCACAATGATGTTGACGACCTCCACAAGCGTACTCACGAGGATGAGTGGCGGACGGCGGCAGCTGAGCGCGGCCGGGCCAGTGTGATGTCGATGCTCACGGAGCTTGCTGATCTCGGGTTCGCGTGGCGTGACATCGCACGGATGGTCGGCGTGAGCGTGCCCGCCGTGCAGAAGTGGCGAAAGGGAGAGAAGGCGTCGGGTGACAGCCGCATTCGGATTGCGAGCCTGCTTGCCGCGTGCGACTTGATCACAAGTCACTACATGGTCGACGAGATCGCCTCCTGGTTCGAGATACCGCTCTCCTCGTCTGCCCCTGTCACGCCCATCGTGCTCTACGCCGCCAATCGCGCTGACCTCGTGTTCGAGTTCGCGACCGGTCACGTGGACCCCGAAGCATTGCTGTCGGAGTTCGATCCCGACTGGCGCGAACGGTACCGATCAGACTTCGAGGTCTTCGAAGCGGGCGACGGCAACCGATCGATCCGCATGAAGGGCTGATCTTGAGCCACGACCTCGAATCCCCGTACGTAGAGGGTGTCCCGGACTGGGATGCCCTCTACCGTGCGCGTGGCGACGAGGTCTCGACGACCCGACCCATCTTCACCGGTGACGTGTTCACCGGCGTGCAACTCCCGGGGTCAACAGGTAGGACGAAAGCGCGTTCCGTTGTCGTCCTCCAACATCCCTGCTCCATGCGGACGAACGGCGTCGACCTTGCCTGGCAGGTCCTTGTTGCCGAGGTGACAAATCGCAAGGAGATCGACGAGCCGGGTTGGGTGGGCGGCAACTACAACCTGATGCCGCTGCCTGACATCCGTCCCGACGTAGTGAGCCAGAGCCAGCACCAGGCGGCGAACTTCGACAACCTCTATACGGTGGCGCCTGACCTGCTGGCCTCGCGAGTCGCCTCTCTGTCGCCGTTCGGAGTGAATCTCCTTCTTCAGCGTTGGGTGCACTACAGCTCGCGTGTCGTGGTTCCCACGCACACGTTCCACGAGCAGACCGCTGCTTTCTATGAGGAAGCGGATCTGATTGAGGAGTGGTGCGACGAGGCGATCGGCGCCGATCTTCGGGCGGCGACTCAGGCTTGCATGGATTGGCTGCGCGCCGATCGGGATGGCTCCACCCATCAGGAGCTGCTGAAGAACCCGCAGTCCCACAGCATGATCCGCCGCGCGATGCGCCAGGAACTGAGAGAACGGAACCGCGTTTGAGAACGACAGACCTCGCCAAGGTGCGCGCCACCCTGTGGGCCGCGGCCGACGAGCTACGCGCGAACTCGAAGCTGACACCGGTGCAGTACCGCGACCCGGTGCTCGGGCTGGTCTTTCTCGCCTACGCCGAGAACCGCTTCGAAGCGATCCGAGCAGATGTCGAGTCGCGGGCATCCGCACGGAACCCCGCGACCGTCGCCGACTACAAGGCAAAGTCCGTACTCTACGTTCCAGACGAGTCGAGGCTGTCATACCTGGTCGGGCTTCCTGAGGGCGATGACATCGGCAAGGCCGTGGATAACGCAATCAAGGCCATCGAGGCCACCAATCCCGAACTGAAAGACATCCTGCCCCGCGGCTACCAGAAGCTGGAACGCCCGACGCTGATCGAGCTGCTCCGCCTTTTTGCACCACTGCCGATGCAGCTCGAAGGCGACGCGTTCGGGTTCATCTACGAGGACTTCCTCTCCAACTTCGCCGCCCAGGAGGGCAAGGGCGGCGGCGAGTACTTCACCCCCTACTCGATCGTTCGGCTGATCGTCGAGATTCTGGAACCCTTCCAAGGCCGCGTGTTCGACCCGGCCTGTGGCTCGGGCGGCATGTTCGTGCAATGCGCGAAATTCGTCGAACGCCACCACGAATCTGCGACCCGCAAGCTCTCGGTCTTCGGAACCGAGAAGACCGAAGACACCGTGCCACTGGCCAAGATGAACCTCGCCCTCCACGGGCTCTCTGGCGACATCCGCCAGGCAAACAGCTACTACGAAGACCCCCATCGCGCGGTCGGCGCGTTCGACTACGTGATGGCCAACCCGCCGTTCAACGTCGACAAGATCAAGAAGGAACAGCTCACCGGCGACAGACGCTTTCCCTTCGGCCTGCCCAAGGCTGACAACGGCAACTACCTCTGGATTCAGCAGTTCTACGCAGCCCTCGCACCGACGGGTCGCGCCGGGTTCGTCATGGCGAACAGCGCGGGCGATGCCGGACACTCCGAGAAGGACCTGCGCAAGCAGCTCGTCGAGTCGGGCGCGGTCGATGTGATGATCGCCATCGGCTCCAACTTCTTCTACACCGTCACCCTGCCGGTGACGTTGTGGTTCCTCGACAAGGCCAAGCTCGGCACCCCACGCGAAGACACGGTGCTGTTCATCGACGCCCGGCATATCCACAACCAGATCGACCGCGCTCACCGGGACTTCACACCCGAACAGATCGAGTTCCTCGCCAACGTCGTCCGCCTCTACCGGGGCGAAGAGGTCGAGACCGTAGCGGGTAGCGAGGCGCTGCTGGCCGAGAACTTCCCCACCGGGCGGTACGTGGATGTCGCGGGGCTCTGCAAAGTCACCACTCGCGCTGAGATCGAAGCCCAGGGCTGGAGCCTCAACCCCGGCCGCTACACCGGCTCAGCCGCGGTCGAGGAGGATGACGAGGACTTTGTGGCCAAGCTCGAAGAGTTGTATGAGGAGTTCACGCTCCTGAGCAATGAGGCCGATAACCTCCGGGTCAAGGTCGACGCCGCCGTCAAAGGGATTCTCGACGTATGAGCGGCTGGCGAGAAGTTGAACTCGGCCGCGGGCTGCGCGTGAAGCACGGATGGGCCTTCAAGGGTGAGTACTTCCGGGACGCCGGGGAGCAGATCGTCCTGACTCCGGGCAACTTCCATGACGGGGGTGGCTTCAAGCCGAAGAACGGCACTGAGAAGTTCTACGACGGCACCTACCCCGAGCAGTTTCTACTCAAACGAGGCGATGTCGTGACTGCGATGACTGAGCAGGCGCAGGGCCTCCTGGGGAGCACGGCAACCATTCCGAAGGACGACACCTACCTGCACAATCAGCGAATTGGGCTGATTGAGATCACTGACCCGGAGGTGCTCGACCTCCGGTACGTCTATCACCTAATGAACGCAGCCGTCGTGCGTCGGCAGCTTTATGCGACGGCAACGGGCGCGAAGGTACGACACACTGCCCCGGAACGTATCCAGTCCGTACAGGTCGAGGTTCCCGACATACTGACCCAGCGGGTAATCGCTGAGCTACTCGACGGGATCGATGACCTGATCGAGAACAACCGGCGGCGGGTGGCGGTGCTCGAGGAGATGGCGAGGACCATCTACCGCGAGTGGTTCGTGAAGTACCGCTACCCCGGTCACGAGGACGTCCCCCTGGTCGACTCCGCCCTTGGCCCGATCCCCGAGGGGTGGGAGGTGCGGCCCCTCGCTGCGATCGCGAAGGTCAATCAGACGTCGCGCAAGCCCAGACCAGATGAAGTGTTCCGGTACCTCGACATCGCGGCGCTCGCGGAACGCGAGGTTGGTGAGTTGGACGCGGTCGAAGGCGCGGATGCGCCCGGTCGAGCGCGGCGAGTCATCAAGCCTGGTGACACCGTTTGGGCGACGGTACGACCGAATCGCAGAGCCCATGCCTTGGTCGTTGCCCCGGGAGAGGACTGGATCGCCTCTACAGGCCTGGCTGTCCTATCCCCGACGACTGTTTCCTCGGCATTCTTGTTCGAGGCAACCTCGACGACGACCTTCTCTGACTGGCTCATTGGGCGCGCCACTGGCTCGGCGTACCCAGCGGTTCGTGCTGTCGACTTCGAGGAAGCGACAGTCGCCGTGCCGAATGCCTCGATTGACGCAGCCTTCGCCGAGAAGGTGGCTCCGATGCACGAGCTGAGCTGGAAGTTGCGCGCTGAATGCTCCGCGTTGGCTGGCCTGCGCGACCTACTCCTGCCGAAGCTCGTCACCGGTCAGATCGACATATCGTCGCTCAACCTTGACGTACTGATGGAGGAGCGGGTGGCGTCATGACACCGATCGGCCCTGAGTATTCCTACGTTGAGAAGCCCAGCATGGAGTTGTTGGGGCAACTCGGCTGGGCGCAGATCGACGCGTTCCAGGAGACGCTGGGCCCCCAGGGCACGCTCGGGCGTGACTCCCAGCACGACGTGGTGCTCACCCACCGTCTGCGGTTCGCGATGCGCAAGCTCAACGACGCCCAGGTTCCCGACACGTCGATCAACGAGGCCATTGAGGTGCTCACCAAGGATCGCTCCGTCATGAATCAGGTGCGTGCGAACCGTGAGGTCTACGACCTGCTGCGTGACGGCTACCGTGCAGAGTGGACAGATGATCACGGTGAGAAGCGCACCGAGACGCTGCGCTACCTCGACCTGAAGAACCCCTCCGATAACGATCTGTTGGCGGTACAGCAGATGTGGGTCAAGGGCCACTTGCACTCCCGCCGTCTCGATGCCGCTCTGTTCGTCAACGGTGTGCCTTTGGTGTTGATGGAGTTCAAGGAGCCGGGCGTCGCGTTGAAGTCGGCGTACGACGACAACGTGACCGACTACCGCGACACCATTCCGCAGTTGTTCATCCCGAACTGCTTTGTGCTGCTCTCCAACGGCAGTGAGGCGAAGGTCGGGGCGACGTACTCGCCGTGGGAGTTCTTCGGCGACTGGAAGGTTATCGACGCCGCGGGTACTCGTGGCGCGGTCGCTTTGGAGACCGCACTCCGGGGTACATGTGACCCTGCGATCCTGCTCGACCTGTTTGAGAACTTCGTCGCGTACCTGGAGCGTCCGGGCGGTCTCATCAAGAACGTCGCCCGCTCGCACCAGTACCTCGGTGTGAACGCAGCCATCGAGAACCTGCGCCGGGCTCGTGCCGAGCAGGACAAGCGACTCGGTGTGTTTTGGCACACCCAGGGTTCGGGCAAGTCGCTGTCGATGCTGTGGTTCACGCAGAAGGTGCTGCGTCAGATCGCTGGCAAGTGGACGTTCGTGATGGTCACCGACCGCACCGAGCTCGATACCCAGCTTCACGGTGAGTTCGCTGATGCCGGGGCAGTTCCGCCTGAGGCGCGGGTTCACGCGGCATCCATCGCTCATCTTCGCGAGCTGCTGGCCGCCGATCACCGCTACGTGTTCACGCTGATCCAGAAGTTCCAGCCGTCCAAGGCTGCGGGCGAGCGGGAGATGCCTGTGCTCTCGGAGCGCTCGGACATCATCGTCATCACCGACGAGGCGCACCGCAGTCAATACGACACCCTGGCGTTGAACATGCGCCGGGCACTGCCGAACGCGTCGATGATGGGCTTCACCGGCACGCCGCTGATCGCGGGTGAAGAGCAGGCGACCCGGGAGCAGTTCGGCGAGTACGTCAGCATCTACAACTTCCGCGATGCCATCGAAGACGGCGCGACCGTGCCGCTCTATTACGAGAACCGCATCCCTGAGCTGCAACTGGTTAACGAGAACTTCTCCGACGAACTTGACTCACTCCTCGAAGCAGCCGAGTTGGATGAAGACGCCGAGGGCGCGTTGGCGCGCGAGTTCAGCACGCAGTACACCCTGTTGACCCGCCCAGAGCGACTGAAGACCATCGCATCTGATCTGGTGCGGCACTTCGTCGGGCGAGGGTTCGCTGGCAAGGCGATGTACGTCGGCCTCGACAAGGCCGCCGCCGTGCGCATGTTTGCCCTGGTGCAGGAGGCGTGGGCGGAGCACCTGGCCGAACTGCGCGCCGAGCACGACGCGCTACCTGAGCTGGAGCGCCCCTGGCTCGCCTCACGCATCGAGTTGATGGATACCACCGATATGGCGGTGGTCGTCTCGCAGAGCCAGAACGAGCTGAAGACGCTCGACGACCAGGGCCTCGACATCCGCCCCCATCGCGAGCGTATGAACCGCGAAGACCTCGCCGAGAAGTTCAAAGACGCCGCCGACCCTTTGCGGCTCGTCTTCGTCTGCGCCATGTGGATGACCGGCTTTGATGCCCCGAGCGTCTCGACGGTCTATCTCGACCGTCCGATGAAGAACCACACCCTGATGCAGACCATTGCCCGCGCCAACCGCGTCTTCCCTGAGAAGGACAACGGCCTCATCGTTGACTATGTCGGCGTCTTCAGGAACCTGGAGAAGGCGCTCGCAATCTACGGGGCCGCAAGTGCGGGTGAGTCGCCCATCGAGATCATCGACGCACTCGCGGGCGAGTTGGACGCTGCGGTGGCCGAGCTGACCTCGTTCTGTGCGAATGCCGGTGTTGACCTCCTGGCGATGCGCGACGCGGAAGGCTTCGACCACATCGCCAAGCGCGACGCTGCGGTCGAGGCGCTGCTGGTCGATGAGGAGACCCGCAACGACTTCACCGGTAAGGCGCGGCAAGTGCGCAAGGTCTTCAAAGCGCTCCTGCCGAACCCGAAGGCCGGAGCCCAGCAGCGCACCGTCGCCGCGATCCGGGTGCTCCACGAGCGCATCGTCGAAGTCACACGCCCGCCCGAGGCTGACATCTCGGCAGTATCCGACGCGGTTGACGCGCTACTCGACCGTTCGGTCGGCGCGGAGGAGTACGTCATCCGGGCCGCAGCCGAAGGCACCAACCCCGACCCGCTGATTGACCTGTCGCTCATCGACTTCGACGGACTCGCCGCCAAGTTCGCAGGCCGGCGGCGCGCCGAAACCGATCGCCTCGCGCAGGTGCTCCGGCAGCAGGCGATCGGGGCCGCTCTGCGGAACCCCACGCGCTACGAGCTTGTCGAACGCATTGAACAGCTCATCGAGGACTACAACGCAGGCAGCGTGAACATCGACGAGTACCTGCGTCGTCTCATCGAACTGTCCCAGACACTGACCACCGAGGAAGAACGGGCCGTTCGAGAGGGCATGACTGAGGAAGAGCTCGCGATCTTTGACCTGCTGACTCAGCCGGACCCCGTCCTGACCGCCGCAGAGCGGGAGACCGTCAAGACCAGCGCCAAGCAGCTGCTGGAGCACCTCAATGAGAAGCTCGTGCAGGACTGGCGGCGCAAAGTTGCCACTACGAACGACGTCAACAGTACGATCCGTCGCGTCCTCGATCAGAGCCTGCCCGAGGTGCCGTACACCGTCGACATCTTCCACACCAAGGTGCAGTTGGTCTTCGACCACGTCCTCACCGCCTATGGCGACAACGGTGAGAGCGCCTATTCGCCCCGCATCGACTTCAGCTACCCAGGCGAACACGTGCAGATCGAGCACGGCGGCCCGATCGACGTGAACAAGGTCGCTGACGATGTCGTTGCCCGCATCCACGCCGATCCAGCGTTTGCGGCCCAGGTTGCGGCGCAATTGCAGCCGGAGCGTCCCATGCCAGGTAGAGAGGGTGGCCATGCGTACCGTTGAAACGGTTGCAGATCAGCTGTTCTTCACGACGGTCTATATTGAGGCTGCCGCGCCAGGAGGCGTCTCAACAGGTACAGGATTCGTGGTCAGCTACCACACCCCCGAGGGCATCCTTCCGATCCTTATCACGAACAAGCACGTGCTCGGGGACTTCTCCGAGATCACCTTCAGGATGGTGGCGGCAGAGACCGGCGCGCCCAGCAAACACGCTACCCAGATCACAGTGTCCGGTGTCGTCCCTGGGCAAACTTGGGTCGGGCACCCTGATCCCAATGTGGACATCGCGGTTATGCCGTTCGGAGAAGTCATGACGGCCATGGCGAACAACGGTGCGCCGCCTTATTTTCGGGCGTTCGGTCCCGAGAACTTCTTGACCCAGGAGCAAGCCGACGAGCTTGACGGTATCGAGCAAGTCCTTTTTGTGGGATACCCCAACGGCCTGTTCGATACTGCGTCCTGGATGCCAATCGTCCGGCGAGGGCAGACTGCGACCCCAATCTACAACGATTATCGGGGTCAACCGTCGTTCCTTATCGACGCATCTGTGTTTCCGGGATCCAGCGGGAGCCCAGTGGTGATCTACGACAGGGGGATGTATGTGACCCGTACTGGGGCGACGAACATTGGTTCAAGGTTCTATCTCGCGGGCGTCGTCGCTGCTGTGCACACCCGTCAGGTGCTTGGCCAGATCATTCTTACCCAGAGCACACCGGCCGCGACATTCAGCGACATGATCGACCTCGGAATCGTGTACAAGGCCGGAGCCATCCAAGAAGCGGTCGACGTACTTGTACAAAGCAAAGGCATCCAGCTTGAGTCTCCGCCGTCAGCGGAAACACTTGCGTGACGTTCGTCTATCGAGTCTTCCTCCAGACGGTTCCCCGGTGGATGCCGAAGCGTTTCGCTAGCGCGCTTACGCTGACACCGTTGGCGCGGGCTGTTCGCATAGCGTCCACTTCCGCCTCCGTCAGCCGTGTTCGAGTGAGTCTCCTTGGCTCCGCCGACGCCGCGATGAGCGGGTCGTCGGCCTCTCCCTCGGCCTCAGCCCCCTCGCGAATCCCTTGATTCCACGCGGAAACAAGCCTCTCCACCCGTGGTCGCCTGTTCCCGCAGCGTTCCATTGCGTCCACCATCGCCAGTCGCGCGACCCCTCGACATGCAGGCCATCGCCGGATTGGATGGTGCCATGGGAGACGAACTCTACGAACACGAGACCAAGCAGACGATGACCCGTGAGCAGGCCGCCGAGCGCCTGCGCGAGATTGCCGACGGGCTGTCCCGCCACAACGAGGTCCGGGTGCGCCACGGCGACCGGGACATGGTCTTGGCCGTCCCGTCGACGGTCCAGCTCGAGGTCGAGGTGGAGGTGGAACCCGGCAAGGAGTCCGAGCTCGAGATCTCTATCAGCTGGTGAGCACTATCGCGATTGGCCTCGACGACTTCCGCGCCCTGGCCCGCAGCGCCCCGTGGCTGTGGCGTTCCTTCACGGCCGTGGTCACTGCCGCTGGCGGCGACCCCGTCGATTTCGGGCGCGAGCCAATCCGCGTCACCACCAACCGTGACGGTGCCCTCGAGGCCACGCGTCTTGACGGGGAGGTACTGAAGAGCGAGCGCGCCACGCCGGGGGAGTGGCCAGATCGTGACGCCCTGCTGGCCGAGGCGACCCGTCGGCCCGACGGCCTGGTCACCCACCGCGTCGACAGCCCACCCGACCTGGACTGCGTCCTGATCCAGTCCTACCAATGGGTGGCCATCACCGACCCCCGGGAGCTCGTTGAGAGCGCGTGGTCCGGCGAAGCGAGCGACGCCCTCATCGAAGACCTGCGTGTCGAGGTCATCGATGGGCGGGAGACCTGGTGCGCCACGGTCACTCCCGCCCAGGACTACGACCCACGCTGCTCCTGCTGCGCCTTGATGACGGGCACGGTGAGCCTCGCCATTGACCAGATTGGTGACTGGGAGCACCGTGCTCGTGGGGCTTCGACGCGCTTCGCCGTCGGCCTCGACCGGCAGACGGGTGTCGTGAGCCACCTGCGCCACCTCGACGGGAAGACCGCCGGAGAGGGCTGGGACATTCGGATCGAGTCGGTCGCGCCGCACTGATTGTCCGGCCGTACTGGCAATCAGGACAGACCGGCCGTCAGGACAGGAAGCGCTCGATCTCCCGGCCCACACCCGAGTCGTCGTGGTGCCCGGCCCGCGGGAAACCGGCATCCACCAGCAGGGGGTGCGCGTCGGCCATCGCATAGCCGTGACCGACCGCGTGCAGCATCGCCAGGTCATTGGGCATGTCGCCGAAGGCCAGGGCGTGCTGCAGGTCGACGCCCAGCTCGGTGGCCAGGATTTGCAGTGTGTGTGCCTTGGTGACGCCCAGGGCCGAGACCTCCAGCAGCCCGATGGGCCCGCCGATCGACCAGGTGCAGGTGAGCCGTTCCTCGCAGACCTGCATCAGCACCTCGGCCAGTTCGTCGCTGGAGTGCACGGTGGAGCTGACCAGCAGCTTCACGAAGGGCTTGGCGGTGATGATCTCCTCCAGGCTTCCCACCAGCTCGGCCTCCACCAGGTCGCCGCGCAAAGGGCACTCCGGCTCACGGCCCCACCCGATGCCATATTCCACACCGAAGCTGATGTGATCGCAGCGACGGCGCATCTCCTGGGCCACCTCCAGACAGACCTCGGCAGGCACCGGGAAGGACTCCAGGATGGTCTCCTCGGCAAGGTCATAGACCACGGCGCCATTGCTGCTGATCACATAGGGGTGGGCGGAACGGATCGGATCCAGGCACTGCAACCAGCGCGCCGGGCGACCCGTCGCCACGACGAAGGGCACCCCCAGCTCGGCCAGGCGCAGCACCGCAGCCGCATTGGCCGGGCTCACCTGCTTGGCAGAGTCGAGGAAGGTGCCGTCCAGGTCACTGGCCACCAGCGAGGGAATCATCACAGCCTCCGGTTCGGTGTCGGTGTCCCGGCATCGCCCGAGGCGCTGCCCGAGGGCATCGGGGACTCCATGGACGGGCGGTCCGAGGGAGTGGTCGGCTGGGCACTGGCCGACCGGCTCGGATCGGGCGATCCACTGGCCGGGCTGGGCGAGGCCGAGCTCGGTGACGGAGAGCCGCTGCCCTGGCTCGGCGAGGCAGAACTGGGCGGGGCCGACGTGGGCGACTGGCTCGGGGGCGGCGACTGCGACTGGCTCTGGCTCGGCGGCGGCGAGGTCGGGATCGGCGGCGGTGGGGGAGCCGGCGGCTTGTTCTGGAAGAGCAACACGGCGATCAGCAGCGCCAGGGCGGCCAGCAGCACCATCAGCAGCCAGCTGACCGCGATCGACATCCATCCGGCGCGGTCATGGCGCCCCGGCCACGGAAGCGGCCAGGCCCGCCAAGGCCCGGGACGTGGCTCGTCGATCCAGTGCAGCCGGTAGTCGGGGCCCGAAGGGGTTCCCAGCGGCGCGGTGGAGGACAGGTCGACACAGCGCAAGAGCCGCACACCCTCCTCAACGGCGGCATCGCTGGCGTCATGGGCCAGGGCCACCCAGGGGGTCTGGATCGAGCCGTCCGGAGCTGCAGGAGCACTGGTGTCGCTGACGAAGCGATGGCCCAGGCGTCCCTCGTCCTGCCCCCGCCCGCCGCGGGCCACGACGGTGTCGATGTGCAGCTTGTTCACCTCACCGGCGAGCCGGTCGCGGCAGGCGGCGTCGTGGCCGGCGCCGTCAGAGAGCACCACCAGCATCACCTGGCGCTGAACGCCACGCGAGTCGGGACCGTGGGCCTGGTAGGCCACGCCGGGAGGGCCGGCCACCAGCCGCGCGTCGAGCCAGAAGTCGCCGATCCGGGGCGGATCGGTGGGCAGCAGTGGTGCCGCGAAGCGCCCGGTGGGAACCGGGTCCGACGGGTGCTGGTCTGGGGGCTGGATGGTCATCGGGTCCATCTCACCACACGCGGACAAGCATCGGCGGGCCGCTGGGCCGGGCGCGCCCACGCGCGTCGTGGCGGGGACGCAGCGCTGGGTGGGGGGAGGTATCGTGAAATCCGCGTGTGTTCGCACCCCGACGCACACCACCGCCGACCCCGTCGTGTGGACAGGCCGACCAGCCCAGGAGACAGTTACGTGAGCAGCACCCCCGAGTACGCCGCCGGCGAGCCCCAGACCCCTGCCGTCGAGGCTGGCCAGCCCGAGGCCGCCCCCGCGCAGGCAGCGGCCCAGCGGGCCGGCACGACCGAGGAGGTCGCCCGGGCCGCGCAGGTGCTCGGCGAGGCCATCGCCCAGGTGCAACGCGTGATCGTCGGCCAGGAGCACATGGTCGAACAGCTGATGGTGGGCCTGCTCGCCAAGGGCCACATCCTGCTCGAGGGCGTCCCCGGCGTCGCCAAGACCCTCGCGGTGCGCTCCTTCGCCACCGTCGTGGGCGGTGAGTTCGCCCGCGTGCAGTTCACACCGGACCTGGTGCCCTCCGACATCGTCGGCACCCGCATCTACTCGGCGTCCAAGGAGAGCTTCGACATCGAGCTCGGCCCCGTCTTCGTCAACTTCGTGCTCGCCGATGAGATCAACCGCGCCCCCGCCAAGGTGCAGTCCGCGATGCTCGAGCTGATGGCCGAGAAGCAGGTCTCCATCGGTGGCGTCACCTACCCGGCCAAGAAGCCCTTCAACGTGATCGCCACCCAGAACCCGGTGGAGTCAGAGGGCGTCTACCCGCTGCCCGAGGCCCAGCGTGACCGCTTCCTGCTCAAGGTGGACGTGCCCTACCCGAAGGGCGACGAGGAGCTGGAGATCCTGCGTCGCATGTCGGTGACCCCGCCCGAGCCGGTGCAGGTGCTCGACCCGCAGACCGTGCTCGAGCTGCAGGACCTGGCCAGCAATGTCTTCGTGCACAACCTCGTGGCGGAGTACATCGTCCGGTTGGTGCTGGCCACGCGCACCCCTGCAGACTTCGGCATGCCCGACCTCGCCAGCGTGATCGAGATCGGCTGCTCCCCGCGTGCCACCCTCGGCCTGGTCTCCGCCGCCCGAGCGCTTGCCCTGATCCACGGCCGCGACTACGTGCTCCCCACCGACGTGCAGGCCGTGGCCCGCGACGTGATGGCGCACCGCCTGGTGCTGGGATTCGACGCCGTGGCCGACAACATCGAGCCCGCCCAGGTCGTCGAGCGCATCCTGGCGATGGTGCCGCCGCCCACTCCGGTGTGGAACGAGCGGACCCCGGCCCAGCAGCCAGCCGCGCCCGTACAGCCGTCGCAGCCGCAGGATCTGGGCCAGTTCCCGCCGCCCCAGCAGCAGGCCCCGCAGCCTCCCGCCAATCCCTATGACCCCCGCTGACCCATGACCTCGACGCCCACCTTCCAGGCGCCGGGACCCGCCCAGCCCGGCCGTGACCGTCCCGACATCGGGGCGGCCGGCAGCGTGCTCGCCCCGCCCTCCGGTGCCACCCTGCCGCTGGGCAAACTGGCCCCCGAAGCGGCCCTGCGACGTCTCGAACTGACCATCGTGCGTCGCCTCGAGGGCTTCCTGCACGGCGACCACCTCGGCCTGCTGCCGGGACCGGGTGCCGACGCCCACGACGCCCGGCAGTACCAGCCCGGCCAGGACGACGTGCGCAAGATGGACTGGGCCGTCACCGCCCGCACGACCATCCCGCACGTGCGCGACACCATCGCCGATCGGGAACTGGAGGTGTGGGCGCTGCTCGACGTCACCCCGTCGATGAACTGGGGCACCGAGGGGGTCACCAAGCGTGACCTGGGCATCGCCGCGATCGCCACGATCGGCTTCCTGAGCCAGCGCATGGGTGACCGTTTCGGCGGCATGATCATGCGCCAGGACCAGGTCAAGCGGCTGCCGGCCAGCAGCGGGCGCACCGCCCTCTACGGGCTGCTGCGCAAGATGCTCGACGAACCGATCGTGCCCGACCGTGCCCCCGGTGGCATGACCCTGGCGGCCGGCATCGAACAGCTCGCCCGCACCCAGCGCCGTCGCGGCATGCGCGTGGTCGTCAGCGACTTCCTCACTCCCGGCGACGCCGAACTCGATCCTGAGGTCGAGCCGGAGTGGGAACGCGCCCTGCGACGCCTCGCGGTGCGCAACCAGGTGCTGTGCATCGAGGTGGTCGACTCCCACGAGATCACCTTTCCCGACGTAGGCGAACTGCTGATCCGCGACCCGGAGAGCGACTTCGCCCGCTACGTCAACACCTCCGATCCGGCCGCCCGCGCCAGGATGGACGCCGCAGCGGCCGCCCAGCGCGAGCGGACCCGGATCGCGATGCGCCGTGCCGGGGTCGGCCACATCCAGCTGCGCACCGACCGCGACTGGGTCGCCGACATCGCCCGCTTCGTGCTGAGCTACCGGCGCACCGCCGCGATCCTGCACCAGCCACCCCAGGGGGCCACGCGATGATGCTGCTGGTCTCGCTGCTGTCCTGGCCCGACTTCAAGCAGCCCGAGAGGCTGTGGTCGCTGGTGGTGCTACCACTGATGGTGATCGCCTACCTCTACCTGCTGCGCCGCAAGGGCCGCACCGGCATCCGCTACACGAACACGGCGGTGCTCTCCCGCGTGCTCCCGCGTCAGTCCCAGTGGCGCCGCCACCTGGCTGTCGCCATGAGCCTGTGCTCGCTGGTGGCGCTGGCCATGGCCTGGGCACGTCCGATGGGCCTGGAGAAGGTCCCTCGGGAACGCGCGACGGTCGTGGTGGTGATCGATTCCTCACAGTCGATGATGGCCGCCGACGTGAAGCCCAACCGGCTGGATGCAGCGAAGAAGGCCGCGAGCGACTTCATCGCCACCCTTCCCGAAGGCTTCAACGTCTCGGTCGTGGCCCTCAACGGCAACCCCTCGGTGCGGATGCCACCCAGCGTCGACCGCGCCGCCACCCAGCGCGCGATCGACGGCATCGAGCTGGCCGACGGTACCGCCATCGGTACCGCCATCGACGTCAGCCTCAATGCCATCAAGCAGGCCCCACCCGGTGACGGTGACAAGCCCGCCCCCGGCATGGTCGTGATGCTCTCCGACGGTGCCAGCACCGACGGCGCCGACCCGCGCACCGCCGCGGCCAAGGCCCGCACCGCCAAGGTGCCGGTGCACACCATCAGCTACGGCAAGTCCACCGGCTACGTCGACCTGGACGGCAAACGCGAGCGCGTGCCACCGGACCCGGCCGCGCTGAAGGAGATCAGCCGCATCACTGGCGGCAAGTCTTGGAGTGCCGACTCTGCCGACCAGCTGAAGGATGTCTACAAGGACGTCAAGACCCAGGTCGGCCACGAGGAGGTCCGCAAGGAGCGCACTGCCCAGTACGCCCTGTACGCGCTGGCCTTCGCCACCATCGCCGCGCTGGGCGCCGTCTCGATGGCTGCACGGTGGCCGTGATGAGGACCCTGTTGATGACCCCCACCCCGCTGCTGCTGGAGTTCATGCGCCCCGAACGCCTGTGGTTCCTGCTCATGGTGCCCGTGATCGGCCTGCTCTACGTCGCGCTGAACTCGCGCTTTCGCCCCACGCCGGGGCTGCGGCGCACCCGCCTGGACCTGGTCATCCCCAAGGACTCGGCCTGGAAGCGCCACGGCGCCGTCATCCTGGCCCTGGCCTCGCTGGCCTCGCTGGTGGTGGCCTGGGCGATGCCGAAGGCCTACACCGACGTGCCGCGCGACCGCGCCACCGTCGTGATCGCCATCGACGTCTCGCGTTCCATGGTCGCCACCGACGTGCAGCCCAACCGACTCGAGGCGGCCCAGGCCGCGGCCCAGGCCTTCACCCGGCAGCTGCCCGAGCGCTTCAACGTCTCCCTGGTCAGTTTCGCCGCCACCGCCCAAATCGTCGTGCCGCCCACCACCGACCGCGGAGCGGTGGACCGGGCCATCCAGAACCTGGAGGTGGCCCCGTCGACGGCCATCGGCGAGAGCATCTACACCTCGCTGGACGCCCTCAAGCTGGTGCCGCCGGACCCGAAGGCGCCCAAGGAGACCGCACCAGCCGCCATCGTGCTGCTCTCCGACGGCGCGACGAACATCGGCCGACCCTCGCTGGTGGCTGCCCAACAGGCCCGCAAGCAGTCGGTGCCGGTCTACACGATCGCCTACGGCACCGCGCACGGCTACGTGGTGGAGGGCGGGCAGCGCCAGCCGGTGCCGGTGAACCATGCCGAGCTGTCGGCCGTGGCCAAGGCCTCGGACGGCAAGAAGTTCGCGGCCGCCAGCCGCGACGAGCTGGAGGCCGTCTACCAGACCATCGCGCGGTCGGTCGGCTACGAGAAGGTGTACACCGAGGTCACCGACAAGTACGCGGGCCTGGCGCTGCTGCTGGCGGTGCTGGCCTCCCTGGGGGTCATCTCGCTGGGAGCACGCTGGCCCTGAGGCCGCCGGCCCGTGTCCCGGTCCTGGGTGGCGGGCACGGCTCCGCAGTGGTTGATTGGATGCCATGTCCAGCATCAGCCAGAACCTTGCCGCCGTCGAAGCCCGCATCGCCGAGGCCTGCGCCGCCGCCGGACGTGACGCGGCCAGCGTGCGCCTGCTCCCGGTGAGCAAGACCCACCCGATGGCGGCGATCCGCGAGGTCGCCAGCCACGGCTACACGCTCTTCGGCGAGAACAAGGTGCAGGAGTTCGTCGCCAAGGCATCCGAGGTGGCCGAGGGGGAGCAGGTGCGCTTCAGCATGATCGGGCACCTGCAGACCAACAAGGCCAAGCAGGTCGCCGAGCTGGCCAGTGAGTTCCAGTGCCTCGACTCGGCCAAGATCGCGATAGCACTCGACCGTCGCATGCGGGCTCTGGGACGTCGCCTGCCGGTGCTGATCCAGGTGAACTCGTCGGGCGAGCCGCAGAAGTCGGGCATCGCGCCCGAGGAGGTCGATGCCCTGGTCGCCGAGCTCGAGGCCTGTGATGGCCTTGATGTCCGCGGCCTGATGACCGTCGCGGTCAAGGGCCCCGACGACCAGGTGGCCGCCTGCTTCGAGCGGATGACCGCCCTGCAGGAGCGCCTGCGCCAGGACCAGGCACTGGGCTCGTCCTGGGACGAACTGAGCATGGGCATGTCGGGGGACCTCGCCCTGGCGATTGCCCACGGCTCGACCTGTGTGCGCGTGGGCACCGACATCTTCGGCGCCCGCGACTACTCCCGGGCCTGAGCCGGCTTCCGTCCCTACGCGCCGGGGGCGCCCATGCACTGGCATGGGCGCCCCCGGCGCGTGAGGCGGGTGGACCTCAGAGGTTTTCGACCTCCAGCACCGGCACCTGGTCTGCCGGCTCGAAGTCGAAGAGCTGGCTGAGGAAGCTCAGCTGGGCCTCGACCACGGCCCGTCGGGTCTCCTGCCTGCGGAAGCCGTGGCCCTCTGACTCGAACATCTTGATCGCCACCGGGAGCTTCTTGGCCCGCACGGCCTCGGCCATCGACTCGGCCTGGCTCGGAGGCACCACCTTGTCGTCGAGCCCCTGCAGGATCAGCATCGGGCTGGACAGCTGCTCGACGTGGTGGATGGGGGAACGCTCCTCGTAGACGGCCTTCGCCTCGGGATAGGGGCCGACCAGCTTGTACGGGTAGCGGGACTCGAACTTGTGGGTGTCACCCACCAGGGTCTCCAGGTCGCCGATGCCGTAGCGGCTCATCCCGGCGGCGAAGACATCGGAGCTGACCAGCGCCTGCAGGGTGGTGTAGCCGCCGGCCGAGCCACCCTGGATCACGACGCGCTCGGGATCGGCCAGCCCATGCCCGGCCACCTCCTTGACCGCGTCGACGCAGTCGTCGACATCGGCGATGCCCCAGTTGCCGTGGAGGCGGTTGCGATAGTCGCGGCCGAAGCCGGACGAGCCGGAGTAGTTGACGTCCAGCACCGCGATGCCGCGACTGGTCCAGAACTGGAAGTCGGTGCGGAAGGTGCCTGGCGCCATGGCCGTCGGCCCGCCGTGGGTGTTGACGATCGTGATCGGCGCCTCACCCTCGCGCAACTCGGCATCGGGGCTGGTGGGCGGGTAGTAGAAGGCCTGGCTGCGTCCGTGACGGCCCTCGAACCAGATCGACTCGGGCACCGAGACCCACGCGGGGTCGGGCTGCTCCCCGCCGGGACGCACGGTGGTCAGCGCCGGCTGGGCCAGGCGGGCAGCGCCCACCTCGAGGCGGGCGATCTCGTCCGGCCGGTCGGCATGCGCGGCCACCAGGAAGATCCCGGCCTCTCCGGCGGCGATGGCGTCCACGTCGGCGACCGGGTCAATGATCTCGGTGATGTCCCCGCTGGGCACGTCGACCAGCCCCACGCGCGCGCCGGCATCGGCATACCAGCGCATCACCAGAGTGCGTTCGTCGAGCACCGCGTACTCGGCATTTCCCAGCACCCACAGCGGACGGCAGAAGTCGTGCGGTTCATCGAGGATCGAGCGGGTGGTGGGTCCGTCGAAGACCCACGGGTTCCAGTAGCCGGACTCGTCACTCAGGAAGTACAGCGAGCCGTCCGGCCCCCACTTGGGGTGCACCGCAGAGACGTCGTGGCCGCCGGCGATGACGGTGACTGCTTCGATCCCGTCGTCGCTGAGCTGGCCGATCTTGAGCAGGGTGCCATCCCACGGCATGTCCGGGTGGTTCCATTCGACCCAGGCCAGGCGACCGAAGGGGGAGACCTCTGGGTGGGCGTAGAAGTCGGCGCCCTGGCAGAGCACCCTGCCGCCGTCAGCGTTCTCGTCATCGACCGACAGGGCGACGATCGTGGTGACGGCCTCGCCCTCACCGCGGTGGTCCTCGCGCACCGCTACGACCTGGCGACGCGCCGCGTCCACGCGCAGCCCGCCGAAGCGCAGGTCCCGATTGGCAGGAGAGATGCGGCGGGGCCGGCCGTCGATGCGGGCGTGCACTGCGCCGTCGGTGTCATCACACCAGGCGACGATCCCGTCCTGGGCGTGCCAGACGCCGCCGCCGTACTCCTGCGCACGGGAGCGCAGGGCGGCCGGGGCAGGGGTCACCTCGACGCCATCGAGCACGAGCGTCTGGCGGCCGTCCTCCTCGGGCCTGGACTCGAGCCATCCCACCTGGTCATGGTCGACCTCGACCGCGGCAAGGGAGACGCCGGAGGCAAGCATGGCGTCAATGGTCACCGGAGACGTCCAGCTACCGCTGGGCAGGGGCGTGCGCGCATGGGTCATGCGCGTGAGCCTAGCGGCTCGCGGGACGACCGCTGGACAACAGGGGCACAGAGATGACGGCGGATCCTTGGACAGAGCGCCGGGAACCCGTCGTCATGCTCCTGGGACCTGCTTGCAGGGTCACAGCGGGATGCTCCTGGGACCTGCTTGCAGGGTCACAGCGGGATGCTCCTGGGACCTGCTTGCAGGGTCACAGCGGGATATTCGTGTGCTGCCCGCGCTCTCCCTTGTCCGCCTCGCGGATGGCGGCCGCCAGCTCGGAGCGGGTGGCCGAGGGCTCGATGACCTCGTCCACGACGCCGATCTCGACGGCCTTGTCGACGCCGCCGGCGATCTTCTCGTGCTCAGCGGCCAGTTCCAGCTCCACCTGAGCGCGGGAGTCGGTGGGCACCTCGGCCAGCTTGCGGCGGTGCAGGATGCGGATCGCGGCGACGGCCCCCATGACGGCCACCTCGGCACCGGGCCAGGCGAAGACCTTGGTGGCGCCCAGCGAGCGGGAGTTCATGGCGATGTAGGCGCCGCCGTAGGTCTTACGGGTCACCAGGGTGACGCAGGGCACGACGGCCTCACTGAAGGCGTGCAGCAGCTTGGCGCCGCGGCGCACCACACCGTCCCATTCCTGGCCGACGCCGGGCAGGTAGCCGGGAACGTCCACCAGGACGACGATCGGCACGCCGAAGGCGTCGCACATCCGCACGAAGCGGGCCGCCTTCTCGGCGCTGAAGGAGTCGAGGCAGCCGCCCAGCCGCATCGGGTTGTTGGCCACGACGCCGACGGTGCGCCCGGCCATGCGGCCCAGCGCGACGACCACATTCGGGGCCCACTTGGCGTGCAGCTCCACCACGGTGCCCTCGTCAAGGATGCCTTCCACCAGCGGGTGCACGTCATAGGCGCGCTTCTTGCTCTCGGGCAGCAGGGTGGACAGGTCGGTGTCGGCGACCTCCTCGGCCACGACCCCCTGGTTGGCCAGCAGCGCCACCAGGTCGCGGGCGCGCTGCAGGGCGTCGGCCTCGTCGTCGGCGGCGACGTGCACCACGCCGGAGCGGCGGCCGTGGACGTCGGGTCCGCCCAGTCGGGCCATGTCCACGTTCTCGCCCGTGACCGAGCGCACCACCTCGGGGCCAGTGACGAAGATGCGGCCCTCGGGAGCGAGGATGACGATGTCGGTGAGGGCGGGGCCGTAGGCGGCGCCGCCGGCGGCCGGGCCGAGGACGATGGAGATCTGCGGGATCTTGCCGCTGGCGGCGGTCATCGCATTGAAGATGCGACCCACGGCGTGCAGGGAGAGGACGCCCTCGGCGAGGCGGGCGCCGCCAGAGTGCCAGATGCCCAGGATCGGGATGCGGTCGTTCATGGCGCGCTCATGGGCCTTGACGGCCACCTCGCAGCCGTCGACGCCCATGGCGCCGCCCATCACGGTGGCGTCGCTGCAGAAGGCGACGGTGCGGTTGCCGTCGATGGTGCCGATGCCGGCGAGCATGCCCGAGTCGTCGTCGGGGCCGAGCAGCTCCAGGCTGCCCTCGTCGAAGAGGGCGGCGAGCCGGGTGTTGGGATTGCGGGGGTCGAGTACGCGGGGCAGCTTCTGCTTCTTCTGGGCGGTCTCAGCCATGACTGGCTCCTTCGTCGGGGTGGTGGTACTGCGGTGTCACGGCACGGCGGGGCCGGCCCTGGGGGCGTGCACGGTGGGTGGGGCCGACGGGCCGGGGCTCTCGGGGGAGAGCTTCCCGGCCCGTCGGGGATCCTCGTAGGGGCAGGACAGCCCTACGAGACTGTGGGCATCAGCGGGACTGGTGCTGGTTGGTGACGGCGATGGCGACGTTGTGGCCACCGAAGCCGAAGGAGTTGTTCAGCGCTGCCAGGTCGCCCTCGGGCAGCTGGCGGTTGCTGGTGGCCACGTCGATGGGCAGCCCGGGTTCCAGCTCATCGATGTTGATCGTGCCGGGCACGATGCGGGTGTTGAGCGCCATGACGGTGGCGAAGGTCTCGATGGCGCCGGCGCCGCCGAGCAGGTGCCCGGTCATCGACTTGGTGGAGGTGACCACGACGTCGTCGGTGGCCTCGCCCAGCGCGGTGCGGATCGAGTTGGCCTCGGTGACGTCGCCCTTGGGGGTGGAGGTTCCGTGGGCATTGACGTGCTTGATGTCGCTGGTCTGGAGGCCGGCCTCCTTGAGGGCGCGCAGCATGGCTGAGGACTGGCCGCGGCCCGACGGGTCGGGCTCGACGATGTCGTGGTTGTCGGCGCTGATGCCGGCCCCGGCCAGGGTGCCGTAGATCTTCGCGCCGCGGGCCTGGGCGTGCTCGAGGCTCTCGATGACCATGCTGACCGAGCCTTCGCCCATCACGAAGCCGTCACGGCCGGTGTCCCAGGGGCGGCTGGCGGCTGCGGGGTCGTCATTGCGGCGGCTGAGCGCCTGCATCTGGGCGAAGGCGTTGATGGGCAGGGGGTGGATGACGGCCTCGGTGCCGCCGGCCAGGACGATGTCGGCGCGGCCCAGGCGGATCATGTCGATTGCCAGGCTGATCGCTTCGTTGGACGAGGCGCAGGCGCTGACGGGGGTGTGGATGCCGGCGCGGGCGCCGATCCTGAGGCCGATGTTGGCGGCCGGGGCGTTGCTGATCAGCATCGGGATGGTGAACGGGCTGACGCGGCGAAGGCCCTTGTCCTTCTGCACGTCCCACTGGTCGAGCAGCGAGTTCAGACCGCCGATGCCGCTGGCGACGCTGACGCCGATACGGTTCTCGTCGAGGGAGTCGTCGGGCTCGCCGAAGGTGAAGCCGGCATCGGTCCAGGCCTCCTCGGCGGAGGCCAGGGCCAGCTGGGTGGAGCGGTCGAGACGGCGGGCCTGCACGCGGGGCAGCTTGTCTGCCGGGTCGCTGATGGCCTGGGCGGCGAAGGTGACGGGCAGCTCGGCGGCCCAGTCCTGCTCCAGGGTGCGGGCGCCGCTGACCCCGTCGAGCATCGCGCCCCAGGTGGCCGCAGCATCGGCGCCCAGCGGGGTGAAGGCGCCGAATCCGGTGATGACAACGGTGGTCATGTGGTCTCCAAGAGGGTGGTGTGTCGGGGGAGGCACCCGGCGGGGGGAGGCTTTGCCTCAACCCCGCCGGGCGCGTCCGGGTGGTACTTGGCGGTTGCCAGGTGCCCGGGTCAGGCCTGGGCGCGCTCGACGAAGGCGACGGCGTCGCCCACGGTCTTGAGGTTCTTGGCGTCCTCGTCGGGGATGGAGACGCCGAACTTCTCCTCGCAGGCGTAGATGATCTCGACCATGCTCAGGGAGTCGACGTCGAGGTCGTCGGTGAAGGACTTGTCGAGCTGGACGTCCTCGACTGCGACGCCGGCGACGTCGTTGACGATCTCGGCGAGGTCGGAGCGGATCTCTTCGGTGCTGGCCATGGTGGCCTCCTGTTTCTGTGTTGTCCTGCTGATGGGGTTCACGGCTCTGGCACTGGTGCCAGACCCGGGTTCTTGGGGGGGTGGCCGTCAGGGAAGCGTGACGACCTGTCCGGCATAGGCGAGGCCTCCGCCGAAGCCGATGAGCAGCGCCTGCTGGCCGCTGGTGGCCTTGCCGCTGGACAGCAGCTCATCCATGGCCAGCGGGATGCTGGCGGCCGAGGTGTTGCCGGAGTTGCGGATGTCGCGCGCCACGACGACGTCCTCGGGGAGCTTGAGGTGGCGCAGGATCGAGTCGGTGATGCGGTTGTTGGCCTGGTGCGGGATGAAGACGTCGAGCTCCTCGGGCGCCAGGCCGGAGGCCTCCAGCACCTCGCGCGCGCGGTCGCTGATGAAGGTGGTGGCCCAGCGGAAGACCTTGGTGCCCTCCATCCGGATGTACGGGTGGGGCTGGCCTTCGGCCAGGGACCGGGAGTCGTCGATGGTCAGCACGTCGGCCTGGCTGGCGTCCGATCCCCACACGACCGGGCTCATCGCCGGCACCTCGGAGGGGCCGACGACGCAGGCGCCGGCACCATCGCCGAAGAGGAAGGCAGTGCCGCGGTCTGAGCTGTCCAGCAGGCGGCTGAGGATCTCGACCCCCACCACGAGAACGTGGGTGGCTCCACCGGTGCGCACCAGGCTGTCGGCCAGCGACAGCCCCTTGCAGAAGCCGGCACAGGCTGCGGTCACGTCGAAGGCTGCGGCCCCCTGGATGCCAAGCTCGGCGGCGACCTCACAGGCCACCGACGGCATGGAGCGGGTGCCGCTGATGGTCGCCACGATGATGGCGTCCACCTGGTCCAGGGAGAGCCCGGCACGCTCGACGGCCACCCGGGAGGCGTCCGCGGCCATGCCAACCACCGTCTGGTCCTGGGAGGCCCAGCGACGCTCGACGATGCCGGTGCGCTGCTGGATCCACTCGTCGGAGGAGTCGATCATGGTGCACATCTCGGCATTGTCGACGACCCGCTCGCCGCGGCAGGAGCCCACCGACAGGATGCGGGCGTGTGGTGCCCCGGCGGCGCTGGTGAGCATGGCCATGTCAGTTGGCGTCCAGTGCGGTGCGGGAACCGCGCTCGGGGGTGGGGTGCAGGCGCAGCAGGGGCTGGCCGGGCGAGACGGGGTCACCCTGCTCGACGAGCCACTCGACGACCTGGCCGCCGTGCTCGGCGGGGACGGTGACGCTGCCGCGCAGGTTGCTCACGCTGCCGATGATCTGGCCGCGCTCGAGGCGATGGCCCTCGTCGAGGCCCTCCGCGCGGACGAAGGAGCCCTTGCCGGGGGAGACGACCAAGCGCCAGGTGGGCGTGGTGGTCAGGTCGGCCGGCGTCTCGCCGTCGGAGTGGTTGGCGATGAAGGTGCGGGCCTCGTCGAGCTGGCCGGGGGTGTTCAGGTTGAACAGTTCGACGCCCTTGAGGTTGCGCTTGGCGATGCCGGTCAGGGTGCCGGCGGGCTGCAGTTCGAGCAGGCCGGTGACGCCGAGGTCGGCCATGGTCTGCATGCACAGGTCCCAGCGCACCGGGCTGGCGACCTGGTCGACCAGGCGGTTGAGGTACTCGCGGCCGCTGGGCACCACCTGGCCGTCGCGGTTGCTGAGCAGCCGCACGCGGGGGTCGCGGGTGTAGACGGCGGCCGAGAGGCGGCGCAGGTGGTCGACGGCGGGCTCCATGTGCACGGTGTGGAAAGCGCCGGCCACGGACAGCGGGATCAGGCGGGTGCGGGGCGGCAGGGCGTCCTTGAGCTGGTCGAGCTGCTCGACGGTGCCGGCGGCGACGATCTGGCCGGAGCCGTTGTTGTTGGCGGGGGTGAGTTCACAGCTGTCGATGGCGGCAAGCACTGCCTCGCGGTCACCGCCGATGACGGCGCTCATCGAGGTGGGGCGCACGGCAGAGGCCTCGGCCATCGCCTTGCCCCGCTCGCGCACCAGCACCATGGCGGACTCTGCGCTCATCACTCCGACGGCGGCGGCAGCGGTGATCTCGCCGACGCTGTGGCCGGCGACGACGCCGATCCGGCCATAGGCCTCCGACGGCTTGGCGAACAGCTCCAGCGCCGTCACCAGGCCCGCGGCGACCAGCAGCGGCTGGGCGACGGCCGTGTCCCGGATGGTCTCGGCATCCGACGTGGTGCCGTACTGGGCCAGGTCGAGGCCGCTGACGGCGCTCAGCCAGCCCAGGCGAGCCGCGAAGCTGTCCAGCTCAAGCCAGGGAGCGAGGAATCCGGGGGTCTGGGCACCTTGGCCCGGGGCGACGATTGCAAGCACAAGTCCACTGTGACGCTTCGCTGAAAGATTCGCCCGGCTCGTTTCGACGAAAAGCGGCGGACCATTGTTGTGGGAACTCCACAAAGTCAGTGATCACGTTCTCCGCGGGATCCGTGCCGGGCTTGTGGAGGGCGCTGAACCACAACCGTGTGCTTTGTGGGCCCTCACACGAGCGGGCTCAGGAAACCTGTCCGGAGAGCCGGCCCAAGGTGATGGCAAGCCGAAGCACATAGGCGTCGCGGGAGTCGCTGGGGGAGTAGCCGGTGACGTCCTGGATCCGTTTGATCCGGTAGCGCACCGTGTTGGCGTGGACGAACAGGTGGCGGGCGGTTGCCTCCACGGAACACCCGTGGTCGAGGAATCCGACGCAGGTCTCCAGCAGGTCGCCCCCCGCCTCGGCCAGCGGCAGGTAGACCTCACGGGCCAGCTCGCGTCGGGCATGACCGTCGCCGGCCAGCACCCGCTCGGGCAGCAGCTCCGCGGCGGGCAGTGCCCGGGCACCCTCCGGCCAGGCATCGGCGGCGCGCCATCCGCTGGTGGCGGCACGCGCGGAACGAGGAGCCTCCACCAGGTCCTCCACGAGGGGGCCGACCACCACGTGCCCCGCGCCGAAGTAGCCGGCGAGCTGGTCGACCAGGTCTATGGCCTCGGACTCCTCGTTCACCTGGGAACTGCTGGCCACCACCACGGTGCGTTCCCCCTGCACCGAGGCGAGCACGTCAACGCCCAGCCTGCGGGCCTGGCGTCGCAGGTGCTCGATGGCGTCTGCATCACTCTCGTGGGTGCGCCCGACCACGACGAAGACCTTGTGCCCCGAAGTCCAGCCCAGGGTGGAGGCCCGCGAGACCATCGACTCGTCGGCCTCGGCCCGCACCACGGCATCGACCACCAGGGCCTCCATCCGGGCATCCCAGGCGCCACGCACCTCGGCCGCACGGGCATAGACCTCCGCCGCGCCGAAAGCGACCTCCCGCGAGTAGTGGACGATGGCATTCTGCAGCACGGCCCGGTCACCGCGCGGGGCGAGCAGCTGGACCTGCTCCTCGACGACGCTGATGGTGGTTCGCATCAGGTCCACGGTCTGGTGCAGGCTGATCTGCCGGGCCAGGGCCCGGGGTGCGGAGGCGAAGACGGTCGCCGGCTCGAAGGGCACGTCGGGATCATCGGCCACCCAGCGCACGAAGCCGTCGATGCCCTGCCGGGCGACGATCGTGATCCAGGAACGATGCTCGGCGTCCAGCTCACCGAACCAGGGATGACGCTGGTCCATCGCCTCCAGGGTTGCAGTGGTCATCTTCGAGGTGGTCGCCTCGAGCCTGGACACCAGCGCGCGCCGGGCGCGGTCGGAGGGGACCAGGGCCCGCCCCGTGCCGGGAGCGGGCGGCGGCAGGGCGGAGTTGCGCGAACGCGGTGCCATTGGCGCCTCAGTCGGTCTTCTTCGTGGGTCCACCGAACATGATCTCGTCCCAGCTGGGCACCGAGGCGCGCTTCTTGCCGGGTCGCGGCTTGCGCGGGGTCGGGGCCTTGGGCTGCGCGTTCTCCTGGGTGCCATCCGTGGGGACCTCGACGGTCTCCTGGGTGGTCACGGTGACCGCACGCGACTCCACCACCGTGACGCTGACCCGTTGCGACGCGGCCTCGTCGGCGAGCTGCTCTGCCTCCTGCGAGGGCTGCACCGGCTCGGGCACCTGCGCCCTGGGGGCCATGGCTTCGGGCGAAGTGACGGTCCCCTCGGTGGTCACCACCGGACCGGTGGTGGGCTGCTCCGCGGGCGTCGCCTCGCCCGCGGCTGGGGCGGTCTCCACGGAGTGCTCGTCCTGTTGCATCTGCTCGGCCAGGGCCGCGGCAGGCTGCGTGGTGGCGGGCTCGGCCTGGGCAGCTCGGGCCTGGGCGGCCTCGGCCTGCTCGCGGGACCGCTGCTGGTAGGCCAGGGTCCTCGCCTGGTCGAGCGAGACGGTGCTGGACTGGCTCTCGGCAAGGGTCTCCTCGCGCTGGTCTAGGTCGACGGCACGCACGGGGGCGTCGAGGTGCGGCTGGTCCTCGGTGCGGAACTGGGGCGCCTCCTCCAGCGAGATCGGCTCCTCACGCTCCACCACCGCCGGGGCCGGCTCGGGGTGCAGCTGCCGCACCACGGAAGGCTGCTCCTCCTCGAGATCCTCGTCCAGACCCTCGTCCCCGGCAGGCTCCTGGGTGACCGGGTTGGCCAGGCCCGCGTAGATGTTCACCGAGTCCTCGGCGAATGAGCTGAGCATCTCGTAGAGCACGTCCATGTCGGAGGTGTTCTTCGGCACGAAGTCGTAGAGGCCGTCGACCTCCTGGAACTCCGCGGGGGAGTAGTCCTCCGGCTCCTCGTCCTCGATGGCATCGGGAGTGACGGCTTCGGGAGTGACGGCTTCGGGCGTGACGGCTTCACTCCCGGTGTGCTGCGGGGTGGGCTCGGCCGGGCGAGGTGCCTCGGGCTGGAGCTGGGTCAGGGCCTGCACCTCGGAGGCAGCCTGGCGGGTGCGGCGGTCCTGCAGGGCGCGCACGATCGCCAGCTCGTCATCGAGGTTGACGGTGGGTTCGGCATCGCTGCCGGCAGCCTCCGGGGCGGACAGGGTGCGTGACTGCTCCGGCACGGCCTCACCGATCAGCTCGCGGGCCCGGTCGTTGACGGCGACGCTGAAGCGGGCACGCTGGTCGAAGACGAACAGTGCCTCGTGCCGGATTCCGTCGTTCTGGTAGCGCCCCACGACCGTCCAGCGACGATCCTCGTTGCGCCACGCGTCCCAGTCCAGGTCGTCCACCGACAGGCCGGTGCCGTGCAGCTTCTCGCCGAGCACCGCCCGCATCGCCCGCACCGAACCGGTCTCGCCGCGGCGCCGCACCGGGCACTGCAGGGCGGTGCCCGCGACGTGCTCCCGCTCGGCCAGAACCGGGGCGGCGAAGGGTTCCACCTTCTCCACCGGCAGCTCCGCCTCGCGCGCCACGTCCTCGAGCGAGGCTCCTGACCGGATGCGGGTCTGGATCTCGCGAGGGCTGAGGCTGCTCATCTGTTACTCCATGCGGCTGGTCGGGGCGGACTCGTGCACCCCCCAACCTATCGCGCAAGCGCCCCGCTGTGTGAGGCACCGCGCCCGGTCCGGGAGAACTGTCGGTGGCGTCTGAGAGGATTCAGGGCATGAGCACCACGGACCAGACCCATCCCCTGCACCCCTTCGACGCAATCCTGCTCGTCTCCTTCGGCGGGCCGGAGAAGCCCGACGAGGTGGTCGACTTCCTGGTCAATGTGACCAAGGGCTCGGGGATCCCGCGTGAACGACTGGCACAGGTGGGCGAGCACTACTACCTCTTTGGTGGTCGCAGCCCCATCAACGACCAGAACAAGGCGCTGATGGCGGCACTGGAAGGAGAGCTGGCCACCCGCGGCGCCGAGCTGCCCATCGCCTGGGGCAATCGCAACTGGTACCCCTTCATCGACGAGGCCCTACAGGACCTGGCCTCTGGCGGGCACCGTCGCATCCTGGTCCTCACCACCAGTGCGTACCCCTCCTACTCGGGCTGCCGCAGCTACCGTGAGTCCCTGGCCGAGGGCCTGGAGAGCACCGGGGTGGAGCTCGAGCTGGTGCGGATCGGCAACTACGGACTGGACGAGGGCTTCGTCGAGGCCAACGCCCAGGCCGTCCAGCAATCCCTGGTGCAGCAGCCCGGCTCCCGACTGGTCTTCGTGACGCACTCGATCCCCACCGACATGGACGAGAGGTCCGGCCCGGTCGATGCCAGGGGTGCCTACACGCGCTGGCACCAGGAGGTGGCTGCGCGAGTCGCCGGGCGGGTGGGGGCCGAGGACTTCGACCTTGTCTTCTGCTCGCGGTCGGGCCGCCCGGGCCAGCCGTGGCTGGAACCCGACGTGAACGACCACCTGGAATCCTTGGCCAGCCAGGGGGTGGACCGTGTGGTGCTGTCCCCGATCGGTTTCGTCTCCGACCACATGGAAGTGATCTACGACCTCGACACACAGGCCCGTGAGACCTGTGAGCGGCTGGGGATCGCCATGGTGCGTGCGGCGACCGCCGGTATCGACCCATCCTTCGTCACCGCCCTGGTCGACCGGATGGTGGCGCGCGCCCAGCAGGTGCGCCAGGGCGACGTGCTGGGCGCGCCCGACGGCTGCGGTGGCGCCGGCTGTTGCCCCAATGCCCGTCGGCCCGAAACCGCGGCGGTCGACTGACCAGGCCCCGGTAAGGGCCCCCACACATGTCCCCTCATCGATGAGGAGCACCATGCAAGAGCACCGCACGACCACCGGTCAGCAGGACGAGACGGTGGGCACCGGCTCGCCGTGGCAGGACCTGCAGCGTTATGTCCGCACGCAGCGCATCGTCGGCGTGAAGGTTGCCCCCGCTGCGCGCTTCCTGGTCCTGGCGCTGCAGGAGACGAACAAGGATGACACCGCGCACGTCACCTCGCTGTGGCGGCTGCCGGCCGACGGCTCGACGGCTCCGGTGCGGCTGACCCGCAGCAGCGAGGGGGAGGGGTCCTTCGCCATCGCACAGGACGGCAGCCTCGTCTTCACCTCCGGACGCCCGGCCCCTGAGGGCAGCGGCGAGAAGGAGGACCAGAGCCTGTGGCTGCTGCCCGACGGTCCCGGCGAGGCCCGTCTGATGGGCCGACGTCCCGGCGGCTGGGACGCGCTGCTGGCCGCCCGGGGAAGTTCGCGGCTGGTGACCGGCCTGGGACTGCTACGTGGCTGCACCACCCCGGAGCAGGATGACGCCAAGCGTCGGGAGCGCCGCCGGCACAAGGTGCAGGCGATCCTTCACGACGGGGCCGGAGTGCGTTTCTGGGACCACGACCTGGACTCACCGGCGACGGTCTTCACCGCTCTTGACCTGTCCCAGGAGCAGCCAGAGCCCAGCGAGGCCGTGGGCCTCGACCTCGGGCGCGGTCTGGGCCCGGAAGCCGCCCTCTCGCACGACGGGTCCTTCCTGGTGACGACCCAGACGGTGGCCGCTCCGCACGGCACACGCCGCGAGCGGCTGGTACGCATCGATCTGGACGAGGGTGACTGCACCGTCCTCCTGGACGAGCCCGGTCACCATTTCTCCGCGCCCGTGCTGAGCCCCGACGACCGCCTGGTGACCTGTGTGCGCTCGGTGGACGGTGACGACCGCACAGCCGTGCGTCAGGTGCTCCACCTGGTGGACCTGTCCAGCGGCGAACACCACGACCTGGCGGCCGACTGGCCCCGCTGGGGCAGCCCGGCGGGCTTCAGCCCCGACGGCGGCACCCTCTATGTCACCGCCGACGAGGACGGGGCAGCACCGGTCTTCGCCATCGACATCGTCAGCCAGCAGGTGCGGCGCCTCACCGGGGCCGGTGCCCACCAGCAGGTGCAGGTGTGCGGGGACGCGCTGTTCGCCCTGCGCCAGGCCTGGGACGAGCCAGGATCCGTGGTCCGGATCGACGCCGCGTCGGGACGCAGCACCGTTCTGTGGTCCCTCGACGGCCCGGTACTGCCGGGCCGCCTCGAACGCGTCGAGGCGACTGCCTCGGACGGCGTGCGCATTCCCGGCTGGCTGGTGCTGCCCGAGGGTGCCGACGCCGAGCACCCGGCCCCCCTGGTGTTGTGGGCCCACGGCGGTCCGTTGAACTCGTGGAATGCGTGGAGCTGGCGCTGGTGCCCCTGGCTGCTGGCCGCCCACGGCCTGGCGGTCCTGCTGCCCGACCCCGCCCTGAGCACCGGCTACGGCCGAGACTTCATCCAACGCGGCTGGGGCGACTGGAACTGCGCCTACACCGACTTGATGGCGGCCACCGATGCTGTGGTCCAGCGCCCCGACATCGACTCCGACCGGACCGCCATGATGGGCGGCTCCTTCGGCGGCTGGATGGCAAACTGGGTGGCCGGGCACACCGACCGCTTCCGGTGCATCGTCAGCCACGCGAGCCTGTGGAACCTGGACAGTTTCGTCGCCAGCACCGACGTGCCATGGTTCTGGGGCCTGGAGATGTCGGAGCGGATGCGCGCCGAGAACTCCCCGCACCACTTCGTCGACCGCATCAGCACGCCGATGCTGGTGGTGCACGGTGACAAGGACTACCGGGTGCCGGTCGGGGAGGGCCTGTCATTGTGGTGGGCCCTGAACCGGGCCCACGGGGGCAGTCCCGAACAGATGCCGCACCGCTTCCTGTACTTCCCCGACGAGAACCACTGGGTGCTCAAGCCCCAGCACGCCATCGTCTGGTACCAGATGGTGCTCTGCTTCCTGGGGCAGCACCTGGGGCTCGACGGCATCGAGCAAGCCCCTGACTGGGTCTGAGGTCCATCGGCAGGATTGTGGACGGGCGGGGTGCCCTCGCTCGTCAGGCGTGTGATATGCATGTGCCTGCCGTCGGCCACCGCGGACTTTTCCGAGGTCGGGAATGAGTGGGGTCGGGCGCGCGTTGCCCAGCAGCACCGAGGGCTGGGCGCCACGGGAACACGGCCCCAACTCAGAAGAGCCCTACCCGTCACGGCTGGGCACCACATGGAAGGAAGACATGGCGACTGACTACGATGCCCCTCGCAAGACCGACGAGGAGATGAAGGAAGACTCCATCGAGGAGCTCAAGACTCGTCGCAATGACAAGAACTCCGGCAAGGTCGACGAGGACGAGGTCGAGGCGGCCGAGTCCTTCGAGCTGCCGGGTGCGGACCTCTCCCATGAGGAGCTGACGGTTCGCGTCCTGCCGCGCCAGTCCAATGAGTTCACCTGCGCGAGCTGCTTCCTGGTGAAGTCCACCAGCCAGATGGCCGAGACCCGCAAGGGCCAGAGCTACTGCGTCGACTGCGTCTGACCAGTCCGGCGAACACGGCGAGGGGCGGGGGCCGCATGATGCGGCCCCCGCCCCTCGTGTCCGTCCAGCGCGCCGGGCGCCCTCGGAGGTGCGTCAGATCTTGATCTTGCTCTTCGACGAGGTGTCCAGGTGCTCGCCGGTCGTCGCCTCGTAGCGACGACTCACGTAGCGGTTGAGCACGATCTGGCTCACACCGAGCCCCGCCGCGCTGGCGACGGCCCAGATGGCGGCATAGGTGGGGGGAGTGTCGGGGTCGTTGGGATCGGGCGGGGTGTCGCCGGTGACGGCCTTCCAGGCCATCTTGAGGGCCTGCTGGGTGGCGATGGTGGTCACCGCACCCAGGACTCCGGCATAGATCTTGAAACTGAGGTTCTGGCTGAGGCTGGCCATCGTCTCTCCTCGCTGTGTGTGGAGCGTGCCGCGGCCGCTGGCCGTGGCACCTTGCGCGCTCCATCCTAGGCAGTGCAGACGACTGCCACTGGGGGCTTTCGCCCTCGGCGCACCGCACCCGATAGGTTGGGGGCCATGGCGACACAGGCACGACGGCACCGCGAAGACCTGCACCTTCCCGCGGCCTGGTGGCTGCTGGCCATCGGTTTCGCACTCAGTCTCGTTGTGGCGGTGGCGGCCTACACCAACATCTGGCTGGGCTGGGCGACGGCCCTGGTGACTTTCGTGGGGGTCGGCGGGGTGCTGTTCGCCTATGGCCGTCCCCGCCTGCAGGTCGACGAGCACGGCATCAGGGCCGGTGGCGCCACGGTGGAGTGGCCCTGGGTGGCAAGCGTCGAGGCCCTCGACCAGGCCCAGACCCAGCAGGCTCTGGGCCCCGGCGGCAATGCGCGCGCGTGGATGCTGACCCGGCCCTATGTGAAGCAGTCGGTGCGTGTCTTTCTGGACGATCCGGCCGACCCCCACCCCTACTGGTTGGTCAGCAGCCGTCATCCCGAGGCCTTCGTGAGCGCTGCCAACTCGCACCTGTCCTCCGGGCATGGCTGAGGACGCCTGGGCCCTGCGGGTGCGCCGGCTCGATCCCGGCCTGCCGCTTCCCGAACGTGCCCATCCCGGCGACGCGGGCCTGGACCTGATGACCACCGTCGACCTCGTGCTGGCCCCCGGGCAACGCCGGCTGGTGCCGACCGGGCTCGCCGTGGAGATCCCCTCGGGCTTCGCCGGTTTCGTGCATCCGCGCTCCGGCCTGGCTGCCAGGCACGGCGTCACGGTGGTCAATGCCCCGGGCACCGTGGACGCCGGCTACCGCGGTGAGGTGAAGGTCTGCCTGATCAACACCGACAGTCAGCACTCGGTCACGCTGCATCGCGGCGACCGGATCGCCCAGCTGGTCGTCCAGCGCGTGGAACTGGTGCACCTGGTGGAGGTCGATTCTCTCGACCAGAGCGCCCGGGGTGCGGGTGGGCATGGCTCCAGCGGCGGGATCGCTGGCTGGCAGCCGCGGTAGGATCGGCGACGTTCGCCCGGGCGAGAGCCGTCCAGGCCAGTGGAGGGAAGCCAGTCGTGATCTTTGGTCGCAAGAAGAATGACGATCCCGGGCTCGAGCAGCCCACCGGGGACCAGCAGCCCGCCGTCGAGGAGCAGGTGGCGCAGCAGCCACCCGAGGAGGTCGAGGTCCGCGAGGAGCGCCCGATGGTCGACGCCGAGGCGGCATCGGTGCGTGCCAGCCGCGGGGCCCTGGAGGACGAAGAGCCCATCCAGGCCCAGCAGGCCGAGCAGGTGGCTCCCGAGCTGCCCGTCGTCGACCCCGACGACGAGCGCTGGGTCGCACTGGACGAGCAGGACTGGCGCGAGGACGGCCCCTTCGACTTCGACGAGGTGGACCTGGACGCCGACGAGGTGGACCGTCTCGACTTCGGTGCCCTGGTGATGACCCCCTTCGACGGCATGCAGCTGCAGCTCCAGGTCGATGAGCAGACCCAGCAGGTACAGGCCGCCCTGGTGATGCACGGCAACTCGGCACTGGAGGTGGCCGTCTTCGGTGCCCCGTCCAGCAGCCCGATGGCCGGCGACATCCGTCGCGAGATGGTCGAGGTCACCCAGCAGCAGGGCGGCGACGTCCAGCTGGCCGAGGGCCCCTTCGGAACCGAGATTCGCCGCGTCATCCCGCTGCAGAACGAGGAGGGTGAGACGATGTACCACGTCTCGCGCACCTGGTTCGCCCAGGGTCCGCGCTGGCTGCTGCGCGGTGTGCTGATGGGTGAGGCGGGCATGAACGAGGGCGTCGACGGCCCCACCGAGGTGTTGCTGGAGTTCTTCCGCAACATCGTGGTGCGCCGCGACGACCAGCCCCGCGTGCCCGGCGACCTCATCCCGATGGAGATCCCCGCCGAGCTGCTCGCCCAGCAGCAGGCAGCCCAGGAGCAGGAGGCTGAGCAGCAGTGAGTGGAGGCCTGCTGGCGCGCCTGTGGCGCCCACAGCGCACGGCCACCCACCCGGTCACCGAGCAGGAGCAGGACGACCGGACGGTGACCGTGGCCGATGTCCCCCTGCGCCAGTACGCGCGGCTGCGCGGGCACCTGATGGCGGTGGGGGAGCAAGCCTCGGATTCGAGCCGCTGGCTGGAGGCCGTCCTCTACGACGGCACCGGCGAGATGGGGCTGGTGTGGATGGGTCGGCGCTCGATCACCGGCCTCGAGACGGGCCAAGAGGTGGCAGTCGAGGGCTTCGTGACCCTCTTCGGCGGCCGCCCGGCCATCTACAACCCCAAGTACCGCATCATCCCGGGGCGGGTCTGAAGGCCCTGGACGTCGGGCCTCGTCACGTCGTCTCAGTGGTCGCGGGGCGCGAAGAGCCGTGCCAGGTCGGGCTCGTGGTCGGGGGAGATGACGAAGAGCATCTCGTCACCGGTCTCGAGGGTGGTCTGGGGTCGCGGCGCCATGGCCCGGCCATCACGCACGATCGCCACGATGACGGCATCTCCGGGCAGGTCGAGTTCGGCCAGCGAGGCCCCCACCTGACGGCTCTCCCCGGGCAGGGTGATCTCCACCAGGTTGGCGCTGCCACCCTTGAAGGTGAAGATGCGCACCAGGTCGCCGATGCTGACCGCTTCTTCCACCAGCGCCGACATCAGTCGCGGCGTGGAGACGGCCACGTCGACGCCCCACACCTCGTCGAACATCCACTCATTGCGGGGGTGGTTCACGCGGCCGACCGTGCGGGGAACGCCGAACTCGGTGCGTGCCAGCAGCAGGTGGACCAGGTTGGCCTTGTCGTCGCCGGTGGCGGCGATGCTGACATCGCAGGTGTCCAGGCGCGCCTCGGTGAGGGTGTCCAGTTCGCAGGCGTCGGCGAAGAGCCACTCGGCCTGGGGCACCGAGTCGGCGTGGATGGTGGTGTCACGGTCCACCAGGAGCACCTGGTGGCCGTTGGAGATGAGTTCGCGGGCGATGGAACGGCCCACCTGGCCGGCCCCGGCGATCACGATGCGCATGGCAGTCCTCCTGTGTGGCGGTGGTCTCAGTGGGTGCGGGTGGCGGGGCCGGCGGGCGGGTTGCCCAGCAGCTCCTCGATCTCGTCGGTGCGGTCCAGTTCGATGGCCGCATAGAGCAGGTCGCCCTCCTGCAGCACCGTCTCGGCATCGGGCACCAGGCCGCTGCCATAACGCGCCACGAAGGGCAGGGGGGTGGCCAGCACCTGCTGGATCTCGTGGATGCGGTGCCCGATCCACCCCTGGTGCACCTGCACCTGCACCAGGCGGGCATTGCCCGACGGGTCGCGCCAGACCGGCTCGGAGCCCTCGGGCAGCAGACCGCGCAGCACCTGGTTGGCGGCCCAGCGGACGGTGGCGACGGTGGGGATTCCCAGGCGTTCGTAGACTTCGGCGCGTCCCTGGTCGTAGATGCGGGCGACGACGTTCTGGATGCCGAACTCCTCGCGCACGACGCGGGCCGCGAGAATGTTGGAGTTGTCACCGCTGGAGACGGCGGCGAAACCGTCGGCGGTGCGGATGCCTGCCTTCTCCAGCACCTCGCGGTCGAAGCCGACGCCCTTGACGGTGGTGCCGGTGAAGTCCGGACCCAGGCGGCCGAAGGCGTCCTCGGTGGTGTCGATCATCGACACGTCGTGGCCGCGCTTCTGCAGGCTGCGGGCGAGGCTTGCTCCGACGCGGCCACAACCCATGATGACGATGTGCACTTCGATGCTCCTTGGATACCGTCGCGCGGCGGTCCGTGCGGCGAGTGGACGACGGGTTGACGCTACAGCACATGCCGTCCAGGTCATCGCCAGCCCCCACTGTCGCGCCGTGGTGTGCCGGGCCCCGCGTGTGCGGGACAATGCAGTGGTGAGCAGTGACTTCGTGAACCCGACCGGCACCATCATCGGCCCCGTCGAGGTGGGGCCGGTGGCACACGGCGGGCACTGCGTCGCGCGCCACGACGGGCGGGTCATCTTCGTGCGGCATGCGATCCCGGGCGAGCAGGTGATGGTGCACGTGACCGATGCCCGCAAGAAGAGCTTCTGGCGTGGTGATGCCGTGGAGGTCGTGCGGGCCGCCCCCGAGCGCGTGGAGCCGCCGTGTCCCGTGGCCGTCCCGGGCGGGTGCGGTGGCTGCGACTTCCAGCACGTCACGCCCGAGGGCCAGCGCGAGCTCAAGCGGCGGGTCGTCGCGGAGCAGCTGGAGCGCCTGGCCGGGATCAGCTGGCAGGGCACGGTCGGGGAGGTGGAGCCCGTGGTCGGCTGGCGCACCCGGACCCGCTTCGCCGTCGAGGACGGTGTGGTCGGCATGCGCGCCCACCGGTCCCACCGGCTCGTGCCCCTGCCCGAGCAGGGCTGCCTCATTGCCCACCCCGGGGTCCCCGGACCGGATCGACTCGACGAGATCGCCCGTGAAGGGGCACCTGAGGAGATCCGTGTCGTCGTGCCCTCGACGGGCAGCGCCCATGTCGTCACCACCCGCGAAGAGGGGTCCGAGCTGGTGGCGGAACAGGTCGACGGACACCACTTCCGGGTTCGCGCCGACGGCTTCTGGCAGGTGCATCCCCGCGCGGCCGAGACCCTGACCCGCACCGTGCTGGAGATGGTGCAGCCGCAGCAGGGGGAGAGCGCACTGGACCTCTACTGCGGCGTCGGCCTGTTCGCCGGTGCCCTGGTGGAGCGAGGCGTGCGGGTCGTGGGCGTGGAGCAGGCCAACCGCGCCGTGCAACTGGCCCGGCAGAATGTTCCTGGAGCCCGTTTCATCGCCTCCCCGCTCGACAAGGCCCTCACGCGACTGCCTGGCAGGGTCGACCTGGTGGTCCTCGACCCGCCACGCACCGGGGCTGGGGCCCGGGTGGTCGCCCATGTGGCGGGTCTCGGGGCCCGCGCCATCGCCTATGTGGCCTGCGACCCGGCAGCCCTGGCCCGCGACCTGAAGACCTTCGCCGAGCACGGCTACGCCCATCGTGAGATCCGAGCCTTCGACCTGTTCCCGATGACGCACCACGTGGAGTGCGTGGCCCTCCTGACGCGGGACTGAGCGATCCCACGGTGCACTTTGCTGGTCAACATCTGGCAGGTGGGAGAGGGTGTGCCCGCGCGCCTGCAGGCCGAGGCCAGCGCCCAGGAGGTGGACTTCGCGGCCATCCCCGCCTGGGGCGACCGGCTTCGGTCCGGCAGTCTCGGCGCGGTGATGGGCTCCCTGATGGGGCTGCCGACGATCGACCGGGTCGAGCATGCACCCCGGCTGCCCTTCGACGACGGCGGCCACCACACCGCGCGCACGGTGGTCGTGGTGAACCTGGCCCTCACGTCCCCGGTGACCACGGCCCAGTGGGACCGGATCGTCGAGGCCGGGTGGACGCTCATCACCCACTGACGGTGCGACACCTGGCCTGACCCCCCGGCCAGGACCATCGGCCCCGAAGCGCAGAATGGGGCAATGCCTGCCGTGAACGCCAAGTGCCCGATCCGCCCCGGTGACCCGTGCAGCCTGTGCCAGCCGGGTGCCGATGGCCCGCAGAACTGTGGGCTGGTCTACCTGGTGATGGACGATCCGGAGCTTCGCGAGGCCTGGAACCGGAATCGACGCGAGCTGCAACACAAGCAGGCAGCACGTCGGCGCGCCTGAGCCCTGGCACCTCGAGATGCCCCAGACCCCAAATTGGCAAGGCTTTTCGCACGTTATTCGACGGCTGAACGGCTGGCCCGCGGCCGCTCGGGTGTAGCAGACTGGCCCCGGGGCCACCGCCATCCCAAGGCCTGTGGGACAAGGTGGTATCTTGACATCAAGAGACTTTGGCGCAGTCGCCAGAGCAGTCCAACCAGGGAGTGATGCATGAGCGTCAACAGTTTCGGAGCCAAGTCCACCCTCGAGGTGAACGGCCAGTCCTATGAGATCTTCCGCGTCGACGCCGTCGAGGGTCACGACAAGCTTCCCTACAGCCTCAAGGTGCTCCTGGAGAACCTGCTGCGCACCGAGGACGGTGCCAACATCACCGCCGAAGACATCAAGGCGCTCGCTGCTGGTGCCCCGACGGGTGAGCCCGACAAGGAGATCCAGTTCACCCCGGCCCGCGTGATCATGCAGGACTTCACCGGCGTCGCCTGCGTCGTCGACCTGGCCACAATGCGCCAGGCCGTCGCCGACCTCGGCGGCGATGCCGACAAGGTCAACCCGCTGGCCCCGGCCGAGCTGGTCATCGACCACTCGGTCATCGCCGAGTACTTCGGCACCAAGGATGCCCTCCAGCTCAACACCGACATCGAGTACCAGCGCAACCTGGAGCGCTACAAGCTGCTGCGCTGGGCGCAGGGTGCCTTCGACGAGTTCAAGGTCGTCCCCCCGGGCACCGGCATCGTCCACCAGGTCAACATCGAGAACCTGGCCCGCGTGATCTTCCCCCGCACCGTCGACGGCGTGCTGCAGGCCTACCCCGACAGCTGCGTGGGCACCGACTCGCACACCACCATGGTCAACGGCCTGGGCGTCGTGGGCTGGGGCGTCGGCGGCATCGAGGCCGAGGCTGCCATGCTCGGCCAGCCGATCAGCATGCTGATCCCGAAGGTCGTCGGCTTCAAGCTCTCGGGCAAGCTCCCCGAGGGTGTCACCGCCACCGACATGGTGCTCACCATCACCGAGATGCTGCGCGAGCACAAGGTCGTCGGCAAGTTCGTCGAGTTCTACGGCCCCGGCGTCTCCGAGGTGCCGCTGGCCAACCGCGCCACCATCGGCAACATGAGCCCCGAGTACGGCTCCACCATCGCCGTGTGGCCGATCGACTCCAACACCACCGACTACCTACGCCTGACCGGACGCGACGAGGAGCAGATTGCCCTGGTCGAGGCCTACTCCAAGGAGCAGGGCCTGTGGCACGAGGCCGACAAGGAGCCGGTCTACTCCGAGTACATCGAGCTGGACCTGTCCACCGTCGTCCCCTCGATCGCCGGCCCGAAGCGTCCCCAGGACCGCATCGAGCTGTCGAAGTCGAAGAACGCCTTCCGTGAGGTGCTGCCGTCCTACGCCGGCGACGCCGAGCAGCCCGTCAAGGGCAGCCTGGACAAGGCCGTCGAGTCGACCATGGCCGGGTCCGACCCACTGCAGCCCACCCCCGGTGACGTCGACACCTCCGAGGCCCCGCAGCGGGCCGGCAACGGTGATGTCGAGGGACGCCCGAGCAAGAAGGTGCACGTCAAGCTGGAAAACGGCGCCGAGTTCGAGCTGGACCACGGCGCCGTGACCGTGGCCTCGATCACCTCCTGCACCAACACCTCGAACCCGAGCGTGATGATCGGTGCAGCTCTGGTGGCCAAGAAGGCCGGCGAACTGGGCCTCAAGCCCAAGCCGTGGGTCAAGACCACCGTGGCCCCCGGCTCGCAGGTCGTCACCGACTACTACGAGAAGTCCGGTCTGCAGAAGTCGCTGGACGACCTGGGCTTCAACACCGTGGGCTACGGCTGTGTCACCTGCATCGGCAACACCGGCCCCCTGATCCCCGAGGTCAGTCAGGCCATCAACGACAATGACCTTGCCGTCACTGCCGTGCTGTCGGGCAACCGCAACTTCGAGGGCCGCATCAGCCCCGACGTGAAGATGAACTACCTCGCCAGCCCGCCGCTGGTCATCGCCTACGCGCTGGCCGGCACGATGGACATCGACCTCGCCAAGGAGCCGCTGGGCCAGGGTGCCGATGGCCAGGACGTCTTCCTCAAGGACATCTGGCCCTCCACCGAGGAGATCGAGGAGGTCATCGGCAGCTCGATCAGCGCCGAGATGTACAAGGCGCGCTATGCCGACGTCTTCGCCGGTGACGAGCGCTGGCAGAACCTCGAGACCCCCGAGGGCAACCTGTTCGAGTGGGACGAGGCCTCCACCTACATCCGTCGTGCGCCCTACTTCGACGGCATGCCGGCCGAGCCGACCCCGGTCGAGGACGTCACGGGCGCCCGCGTCCTGCTGAAGCTGGGTGACTCGGTGACCACCGACCACATCTCGCCGGCTGGCGCCATCAAGGCGGACTCGCCCGCGGGCAAGTACCTGATCGACCACGGTGTCGAGCGCCAGGACTTCAACTCCCTGGGCTCGCGTCGTGGCAACCACGAGGTGATGATCCGTGGCACCTTCGCCAACATCCGCCTGCGCAACCAGGTGGCCCCCGGCACCGAGGGTGGCTTCACGCGTGACTTCACCCAGGACGACGCCCCCGTGACCACGGTCTTCGAGGCCGCGGAGGCCTACGCGAAGGCCGGCACCCCGCTGGTCGTCCTGGCCGGCAAGGAGTACGGTTCGGGTTCCTCGCGTGACTGGGCCGCCAAGGGCACCACGCTGCTGGGCATCAAGGTCGTCATCGCCGAGAGCTACGAGCGCATCCACCGCTCGAACCTCATCGGCATGGGCGTCATCCCGCTGCAGTACCCCGAGGGCCAGAATGCCGAGTCGCTCGGCCTCGACGGCACCGAGACCTTCGACGTCACCGGTGTCACCGAGCTGAACGAGGGCAAGACCCCCAAGACCCTGCACGTCGTGGCCACCAAGGCCGACGGCAGCAAGGTCGAGTTCGATGCGATCCTGCGCATCGACACCCCCGGGGAGCGCGCCTACTACCTCAACGGCGGCATCCTGCAGTACGTGCTGCGTCAGCTGATGAAGTGACCGGCTCCCGCTGAGGCGGGACAGGTCGAACAGGGCCGTGCCAGTGACCCACTGGCACGGCCCTCGTGCATTTCCGGAGCCCAGCATGCGTCACCGAAAACCAGTTCGACAAAATGTCAGAGGCGACGTGCAGTCTCTTCCCCAGGCACGGCGCGCCACCATCCGGGTGGCGCCACGACAGGGAAGAGGTGGACCCATGGGCATGGCCTTCACGCAGTACCCCGACGCGGGCACGAGGAGGCCGGCAGGACGCGGCCAGACCACTGGCTACCACGCCGGGGGTGCGGTGCGCGTACGCCGCCCTTCGGTCCAGGAGCCCCGACGCCAGGTCTTCCTGCCACCCGGCTGGCCTGTGGAGGTGCCGCCGCGGGGGAGCCACGACTGGGAGCAGGCGGCCGTCGGCTGGCTGCTCGACCAGTGCCCGGCTGACTATCGCGCTCACCAGGTGCTGCGCCGCCATCCGGTCGTGCTGGCCCGGATGGCGGCCCAGTTCGTCGATGGCCAGATCGAGAGCTCACGACGGATGCTGGGCACCGCACGGGCGGAACTCGGTGGCCTGGTGGGTGACGACGTCCTCGACCAGGCGGCCAGTACCATCCAGAGCGAGGGGGCCCGCCTGGTGCGGGTACGCCGTGCCGTGGCTCTGGTGGAGACGGCACTGAGGGGTGAGGACTTCGTGGAAAAGCTGTGAGCCACCCGACGAATGCCCCCTGCCAAGCCAGACAGGACTAGGATGTCACCCATGTCTTTGCTGGACCACATCTCATCAGCGAGCGACCTGCGCGCGCTGGACTACGCCGAGCTCGCAGAGCTCGCTCGCGAGATCCGGGCCTTCCTCGTGACCAACGTGAGCCGCACCGGTGGGCACCTGGGCCCGAACCTGGGCGCGGTCGAGCTGACCATGGCGATACATCGCGTCTTCGACTCGCCCAATGACCCGCTGGTCTTCGACACCGGGCACCAGGCCTATGTGCACAAGATCCTCACCGGCCGCGCCGGACAGTTCGAGAGCCTGCGCCAGAAGGGCGGGCTGTCAGGCTATCCCTCCCGCACGGAGAGCAAGCACGACTGGGTGGAGAACTCGCACGCCTCCACCTCGCTCAGCTGGGGCGAGGGCCTGGCCAAGGCCTTCCGCCTCAAGGGCGAGGACCGCACCGTCGCAGTCCTGGTCGGCGACGGGGCCCTCACCGGCGGCATGGCCTGGGAGGCGCTGAACAACATCGCCGTCCAGGAGGGCCTGCGGCTGGTCATCATCGTCAACGACAACGGTCGTTCCTACACGCCCACCGTGGGAGGCCTGGCCACCCACCTGGCGGGGATGCGCACCGACCGCCGCTACGAACAGGTGCTCGACGTCGCCAAGCGCAGCATCAACAAGGCCCCCATCTTCGGTCGGCCCGCCTATGACCTGCTGCACGGCATGAAGGCCGGCCTGAAGGATGTCCTGGCGCCGCAGGGGCTGTTCAGTGACCTGGGCCTGAAGTACCTGGGCCCGATCGACGGCCACGACCTGGAGGCCGTGGAACAGGCACTGGAGCAGGCCAGGGGTTTCGGCGGTCCGGTGATCGTGCACTGCATCACCCAGAAGGGGCGCGGTTTCAAGTTCGCCGAGGACCACGAGGAGGACCGCTTCCACGCCGTCGGCAAGATCAACGAGCTGACCGGCGAGCCACTGTCCGCCACGGTGCAGGCCACGTGGACCGATGCCTTCAGTGAGGCCATGGTGCGCATCGGCGACCGCCATCCCGAGGTGGTGGCGATCACCGCAGCGATGCTGCACCCCGTGGGGCTCGCCCGCTTCTCGCAGGTCTTCCCCGAGCGCACCTTCGACGTGGGCATCGCCGAACAGCACGCGGTGGCCTCCGCCGCAGGCCTGGCCGCTGGCGGCCTGCACCCGGTCGTCGCGGTCTACTCGACCTTCCTCAATCGCGCCTTCGACCAGCTGTTGATGGATGTGGCCCTGCACCGCGAGGGGGTCACCTTCTGCCTCGACCGTGCCGGCCTCACCGGCAGCGACGGCGCCAGCCACAACGGCATGTGGGACGTGTCGATGTGCTCGCTGGTGCCGGGTCTTCGCCTCAGCTCGCCGCGCGACGGCGTACGGATGGCCCAGGCGCTGGAGACTGCTGTGGGGATCGACGACGGCCCCACCGTGGTGCGCTGGTCCAAGGAGAAGCTGCCCGACCCGATCGAGGCGGTGCGCCACCAGGACGGACTCGACCTGTTGCGCCTGGACGAGGAGGCCGAGATCCTGGTCGTGGGCCACGGACAGTTCGTGGGCCTCGCCCTCGACGTCGCCGAGCGCCTGGCACGCCAGGGCGTGCGCAGCACCGTGGTCGACCCGCTGTGGTCGGTGCCGGTCAGCCCCGCACTGGTCGACCAGGCGGGACGCCACCAGCTGGTGGTCAGCATCGAGGACTCGATGGTCGTCGGGGGCGTGGGGGCCCAACTGGGTGATGCCATGCGCCGCATGCGCGTGACCACCCCACTGATGTGCTTCGGGATCCCGCAGCGCTTCCTGGACCATGCCAGCCGTCCGGAATTGCTGCAGGACCTGGGCCTGACGGGTCAGGAGATCGCGCACCAGGTGCTCGGATGCCACCTGATGCAGGCCTCCGAGGAGCAGAGCACCGCGCCCACCTCCCTGGAGGGCTGACCCCAGCGGGGCCAGCCTCAGTCCGCCAGCAGGTCCTGGAGCAGCGGAACCAACAGTTCCCGCTGCCAGGGCCGCACCTGGAGCTCGGCCAGACGGGCATCGAGCGCCTGCGACTCCAGTGGGGAGGGCGGCTCGAAGGTGATGCGCTTCAGCGCATCGGGAGCGATCAGGTTCTCGGGCGCCATCGACAGCTTCTCCGCCATCTCCTGCGTGGCGGGGCGCACCCGATTCCAGCGGGCGAAGGCCTCGGGGTGGCGACGCTCCCAGCTGCGCGGCGGCGGGGGGCCATCGGTGGGCACCCGGGCGCTGGGCAGCTGGGCACGGCTCATTGCGGACACCCGTTCCAGGGCGGCAACCCAGTTGTTCTCGTACTGCTTGGCGGTGCGGCGCTTGAAGCCGTTGACCTGGCGCAGCTCCTCCTTGCTCGGCACGTGCGGCGGGCGCGTGGTGGCCGCCTTGGCGGCCAGCTCGCTGACGGCACTGTCCTGCACCAGCCGGCCCGGAGCCTTGTCCAGGCGGGAGGCCAGCTCGTCGCGCACGCTCCACAGTTCACGCACCACCGCCAGACCGATCGGCGTACGCACCTGGTGCATCCCGTGCGTGCGGCGCCACCGCTCGGGCCGGGGCTTCACCGGATCGGTGCAGTGCTCGACCAGGTGGTCGAACTCCTGCATGGCCCAGCCGAGTTTGCCGGCGGTCTCCAGCTCGCCGGTCATCGTCTCGCACAGCTCCACCAGCAGTTCCACGTCGAGGGCGGCATAGTTGACCCACTCGTCGGGCAGGGGACGGCGCGACCAGTCTGCTGCCGAATGCTCCTTGAGCAGCCGCAGGCCGAAGTAGCGCTCGATCATGGCACCCAGTCCGACGCGGTCGAGTCCCAGGAGCCGGCCGGCGAGCTCGGTGTCGAAGATGGTGCGGGGCACCAGACCGGCCTCCACCAGGCAGGGGAGGTCCTGACTGGCGGCGTGGATGATCCAGGTGGCGTCAACAATCGCCTCCTGCAGCTCCTGCAGCTGCGGCACGCCCGAGGCATCCTCGAAGGCGATGGGGTCGATGATGTGGGTGCCGGAGCCGGTGCGGCGAAATTGCAGCAGGTAGGCCTTGGATGAGTACCGGAAGCCCTGGGCGCGCTCGGTGTCGACGGCGACGGCTCCGGTGCCGCCGGCCAGCGCGGCCACGCTGGCGGCCAGGGCCTCCGGGGTGTCCACGACCGTCGGTGCGCCGTCGCGCGGCCGGTCGAGCACCGCCATCGGTGTGTCCGCCACCCCCGGCGCGCCTTCGCCGGCGAGTTCCCTCGCCGAGGACTGTGCGCTCGTCTTGTCGTTCATCGTGTCCTTCCCAGCCTGGAACCCAGCATCACCACGCCTGCGGACGATCCAGGCAGGCCAGCGGCGGTACGCACCAGGTCCTGCCAGGCCAGCAGGTGGTCGACCAGCTGGCCGGGATCATCCAGCAGGGGCGTCCACGACGCCCTGATCTCGATCTCCGCATGGTCGGGGTTGTCCTGGAGTCCCTCGAAAGTGCGACTCGAAACCGTCGAGACTGTACCGGACCGGGCGCCCCAGTGCGCACGGCGGGCATCCAGTGAGCCCTGCACCCAGCTCCAGCCCACGTCGTGCACCGTCGAACCCTGGGCCATCCCGGGCGTCACCTCGGACTGGACCAGGCTCACCAGGCGCAGGTCGGCACCCCAGGCGGGCACCGCCTCGTCCTCCTGCAGCAGCACCAACCGACCGCTGGCCAGTTGGTCGCGTCCGTTCACCTCGGCGGCCAGTGCGGCCGAGCGGGCCGCGAGCCCACGGGGTCCAGGGATGCGCTCGACATCCATGTCACCGGCCCAGTCCAGCCCGTCCATGATCCGCAGCAGGGCATCGAAGGTGCTGGACGGCTGGCTGGTAAGGCGGGATGGTTCCACGGCCAAGACCCTAGGCACTGCCGCCCAGCCGCCCTGACAGGCTCGCCGCGTCCCCACCAGGCCTTCAGCCTGTGGCCCGTCGACGATGTGCCGTCCACTCATGGGTGTGGTTGAATCGAGCAGGTGAGCCACGCATCTGACCTCGTTGCTGCCGCTCGACGCGAACAGGGCGTACGGTTGCCCGTCTGGTTCATGCGTCAGGCTGGCCGATCCCTCCCTGAATACCGTGAACTGCGCAAGGGCACCAGCATGCTCCAGTCATGCATGGAGCCCGGGATGATCCACGAGATCACCTTGCAGCCGGTCCGTCGTCACCAGGTTGACGCGGCGATCTTCTTCTCCGACATCGTGCTGCCCCTCAAGGCCATGGGGGTGGACCTCGACATCGTCCCGGGCACCGGCCCGGTGGTCGCCAATCCCATTCGCACCCGCGCCGACCTCGACCAGATCGGCAGCCTCGATCCGGCCCAGGTGGGCTTCGTCACCGAATCGATCACCTCGATCGTCGACGAGCTCGGCGCCACGCCGCTGATCGGCTTTGCCGGCGCACCCTTCACCCTGGCCAGCTACCTCGTCGAGGGCGGCCCCTCGAAGGACCACTCCCGCACCAAGTCGATGATGGCCGGCGACCCAGAGTTGTGGGACGAGCTGTGCCGTTGCCTCGTGCAGATCTCCAGCACCTTCCTGCAGGTGCAGATTGATGCGGGCGCCAGCGCGGTGCAGCTCTTCGACTCCTGGGCCGGCGCCCTGGCCGAGCGCGACTACCGCGAACGTGTCCTGCCGCACAGCAGCCAGGTCCTCGGTTCGCTGACCGGTGGCGTGCCCACCATCCACTTCGGTGTCGGCACGGCCGAGCTGCTGCCCGCGATGGCCGAGGCGGGCAGTGATGTCGTCGGCGTCGACTGGCGCACGCCCCTGGATGTCGCCAGCCGACGCATCGGCCCGGACAAGGCTGTCCAGGGCAACCTCGACCCGGCCCTGCTGCTGGCCCCCTGGGAGGTGCTGGCCGAGCGCGTCCGCGAGGTCATCCGTGCCGGGGCCAAGGCCCCCGGCCACATCTTCAACCTGGGGCATGGAGTCCCGCCCACCACCGACCCGGGCGTGCTGACCCGGATCGTCGAGCTGGTCCACGAGGAAGCACCCACCATCCGCCAGGAGGCACAGGCATGAGCAAGTTCGACGCGATCAACCACGGCACCTACTACATGAACATCGCGGTCTTCCAGCGCACCACCCCGGTGCGCCCGGAGGCCGCTGCCGAGGCGATCGCGGCGGTGGAGAAGGCCTGTGAGGGCAAGGAGTTCACCATCCGTGGCTTCTACGACATCGCCGGTTTCCGCGCCGAGGCCGACCTGATGGTCTGGTGGTGGGCGCCCAGCTCCGACACCCTGCAGGACGCCTACCTCGCCTTCCGCGCCACCGAGCTGGGCCAGACCCTGGCGCCGGTCTGGTCCCAGATGGCCATCCACCGTGAGGCCGAGTTCAACAAGTCGCATGTCCCCAACTTCCTCCAGGGCGAGAAGGCCGAGGACTACCTGTGCGTCTACCCCTTCGTGCGCGACTCGGAGTGGTACCTGATGCCCGAGTACCAGCGTCGCGGCATGCTGCGCGAGCACGGCATGATGGCCAGCGAGTACAAGGACGTGCGGGCCAACACGATCGCCAGCTTCGCCCTGGGCGACTACGAGTGGATCCTCGCCTTCGAGGCGCCCGAGCTGCACCGCATCGTCGACCTGATGCGCGAGCTGCGCGCGGCCGACGCCCGCAAGCACATGCGCGAGGAACAGCCCTTCTTCACCGGCCGCCGTCGCGAGCTCGAGACCATCCTGGCCAGCTGGGGTACTCCCCACGAAGGTGGCTGCGCCTGCTGTTGAGGCAGGCACCCTGCGGGGCCGGTCCTATAATGGCCCCGCACGGCGTGTTCCGGGATCGGTGCAAGTCCGAGCCGGCGGTGACAGTCCGCGAACCATCCCCGTGATGGCCTGTCCGGTGCAATTCCGGAACCGACGGTGAAAGTCCGGATGGGAGGAGACACGCCTCGCGGCTGCGGCCGCATGCCCCGTCGAGACCCCTCGGCGTCCTCCCGTCATGCCACTGCACAGGCGGGATCGACGAGGGAGGCGCACGTGGGCACACACCGCACCACCCTGCGCACGATCACCGCGCCTGTGGTCTTGGGCCTGGTCCTGGTAGGTCTGTGGCAGCTCCTGGTGAACCGGGCCGGGTGGCCCGCCTTCGTGCTGCCGGCACCGGGAGACGTGCTGGTGCGGCTGGGCAACGACCTCTCCGGCCCCTTGTTGTGGCGCGCCCTGGGCCTGACCCTGATGGAGGCATTGGGGGGCTGTGCCGTGGGGCTGCTGGCGGGGATTCCGTTGGCCGTCGCCATCCACGAGTCCCGATGGTTCTCGGACGCCGTCAATCCCTTCCTGGGTGCCACTCAGGCGATCCCGGCAATTGCCCTGGCACCGCTGCTGGTGCTCTGGATCGGCTATGGCCTGCCCGCGGTGGTCCTGCTGTGCGCCCTGATGGTCTTCTTCCCGATCCTGGTCAGTGCCCTGCTCGGCCTGCGGCACGTCGACCCGGAGGTTGTCGACGCCGCCCGGATGGACGGCGCAGGCCGAGCCTCCCTGCTGGCCTTCATCGAGGGGCCGCTGGCCCTGCCCAGCGCGCTGGCCGGCCTGCGCAATGGCTTCACCCTGTCCATCACCGGCGCCGTGGTCGGGGAGATGGTGATGGGCGGCAACGGCATGGGCCAGCTGCTGACCGTCCAGCGCGACCAGGTGGACACCGTCGGCATGTTCTCCACCCTGTTCGCCCTGTGCACCGTCGCCTCGACGATCTATTCCCTGATCCGCCACTTCGAGCGCAGCCTGCGCCTCGAGGACTCCCGCCCCCTGCGAAAGGCCTCCCGATGACCAGCCTGTCCCGCCGAACCCTGCTCACCCTGGGCGGTGCCTGCCTCGCCACGACTGCCTGCAACGGCACCGCCGTGCAGAAGGCCACCTCTTCGGCCACGGCCTCATCGTCCGGGTCGCCGTCCACGGGGGCAGCGCGGCTCGGGAAGGCCGTGATCGGCTTGACCTACATCCCCAACATCCAGTTCGCCCCCTTCTACTGGGCAGCCACCAAGGGGCTGTACAGCCAGGCGGGCGTCGACGCGAGCCTGCGCCACCACGGTGCCAGCGAGGGGCTGTTCAACGCCCTCAGCTCCGGGCAGGAGCAGTTCGCCATCGCCGGCGGCGATGAGGTGCTCCAGGCCAACAGCGAAGGAATGGACCTGGTGACCGTCGCCGGTTTCTACCGCGCCTACCCGGTGGTGGTGATCGTGCCCAAGGACTCACCGATCACCACCCTCGAGCAGCTCAAGGGCCACACCATCGGAGTTCCCGGCAAGTTCGGCGAGACCTGGTACGGCCTCCAGCTTGCCCTGCACCAGGCCTCGCTCACCGAGAAGGACGTCACCATCCAGCAGATCGGCTACACCCAGCAGGCGGCCCTGGCCACCGGCAAGGTCGACGCCATCATGGGTTTTGCCAACAACGACATGGTGCAGTTCGAGGGCGCCGGGGTGCCGGTGCGCGCCATCGGCCTGGGCGACGAGATCCCCCTGGTGAGCACCAGCATCGTCACCAGCCGCGCCGTGCTGGCCGAACGACCCGACATGGTGCGGGCGGTCTGCCGGGCCAGCGTCAAGGGCATCCAGGCCGTCGTCGACGACCCCGCGGCTGCGATCCAGGTCTCCACCCGGCACGTGCCCGGACTCGAGGCGGCAGCCGCCCAGAAGTCTGCGGCCGCCACCCTCGAGGCCAGCATCCCGCTGTGGAATGGAGACCAGCAGCGGCCCGACGGACTGCTCACCGAGTCGCGCTTCGTGGCGATGGAGAAGTTCATGCGTACCGCGGGCCTGCTCACCAAGCCGGTGGACGCCCGTCACACGGTCGATGCCTCCGTGATGGGCCAGTCCTGAAACGACAGCGGCTCAGGACCGGGCAGCATCAGGACTGGGTCGGTTCCAGGGTCAGGCAGACCGAGTTGATGCAGTAGCGCAGGTCGGTGGGGGTGTCATAGCCCTCACCCTCGAAGACGTGGCCAAGATGGGAGTCGCACGCGGCGCAACGCACCTCGACGCGCGGGCGTCCGGGGATGGACCCGTCTCGCAGATAACGGACCCGCTCCTCGGCCAAGGGAGCGAAGAAGCTCGGCCAGCCGCAGTGCGACCCGAACTTCTCGGTGCTGCGGAACAGTTCAGTGCCGCAGCCACGGCAGCTGTAGACGCCTTCGGTGGTGGTGTCGGTGTACTCACCCGTGAAGGGGCGCTCGGTGCCCGACTGGCGCAGCACCTGGTATTCCAGGTCGTTGAGCTGGGATCGCCATTCGGCATCGCTCTTGACGATGCGCTCGATGCTGGGAAGGGTCACGGATTCGTTCTGCTCATCGGCCATGGCTCGAATGTACCCGGCCACACCAGAGCCTCCGGATAGTCTTGGCGGCATGCCGAGCACCGCCATCGAGCTGGACGCAGACGGCGTCGCCGTGCGCCTGTCGAGCCCGGACAAGCCCTATTTCCCCGAGCTGGGGCTCACCAAGCTCCACGTGGCCAACTACGTGCAGTCCGTCGGTGAGGGTCTGCTCGCAGCCCTGCGGAACCGGCCGACGACCCTGGAGCGGTGGCCCGGGGGAGTGCAGCCCGGTGCCACCATCACCAGCCGTGCGGGACGCGGAGCCGCCTTCTACCAGAAGAAGGCACCTTTCTCGATGCCGGAGCACGTGCAGACGGCGACGGTGACCTATCCCTCGGGGCGCACCGCGCAGCAGGTGATGCCCACTTGCCTGGCAGACCTGCTGTGGCTGGTGAACCTCGGCACGCTGCGTTTCCATGCCTGGCCCGTCACGGCTCCCGAGACCGAACTGGTGGACCAGTTGCGCCTGGACCTCGACCCGCAGCCGGGGACCGGTATCGCCGAAGCACGGCAGGTGGCGCTGGAACTGCGCGCGCTGCTGGCTGAGCTCGCACTGGAGAGTTTCTGCAAGACCTCGGGCGGACGCGGCCTGCATGTCTACGCCTCCGTGGAGCCCATCGACTTCATCGATGCGCGCCACGCCGCCATCGCCATCGGGCGTGAGTTGGCCCGTCGGATGCCCGAGCTGGTCACGGTCGACTGGTGGAAGGAGGAGCGAGGAGAGCGCATCTTCGTCGACTTCAACCAGATGGCACGCGACCGCCTGATGTCGAGCGCCTATTCCATCAAGCCCGTCCCCGAAGCGTTGGTTTCTGCACCCCTGGACTGGGATGAGGTGGCCGAGGTCGACCCCCGCGAGTTCACCGTGGCGACGATGCCCGCCCGTTTCGAGCAGGTGGGCGACCCTTGGGAGCCGCTGTACCGCGTGTCCCCGGCCAGTCTGGCGACGGCTCTGGACTGGTACGCACGTGACGCCGCCGCCGGGCAGGGGGAAATGCCTTATCCTCCTGAGTACCCGAAGATGCCCGGTGAGCCGCCCCGGGTGCAACCCAGCCGTGCCCGCAAGGACCACTGAGCGCCCGAGATCCGACTTCGCCCAGGTCGAGAATCCTTCCGCCCGGGCCTCACCTCGATCACAATGACGGGCATGTCCAAGAAGAAGAAGTCTGACAAGTCGTCCTCCGAGCAGGAGCTCGCTGAGGGCAGGAAGACCAGCCTGCACGAACTGCTGCGCCTGCCCCAGGGCCCGGTCGACGTGGCCTCGCTCGACTCGCGTGCCACGCCTGGCTATCCGGGCAAGGGGAAGGTTGACGCCCCCGCCCAGAGCGAGTTGGTCGGGCAGCGCCTCGACGAGCTGCAGGAGCGGCTCTACGCCAACGGCCGTGAGCACGAGGACGCACCGAGCGTCCTGGTCGTGCTGCAGGGGATGGACACTTCCGGCAAGGGCGGCGTGATCCGTCACGCCATCGGCATGGTCGATCCCCAGGGTATTGCCCTGAAGGCCTTCAAGAAGCCCACGAAGGAGGAGCTCTCCCACTCCTTCCTGTGGCGCATCCGCAAGGCCCTGCCTGGTCCCGGCATGATCGGCATCTTCGACCGGTCCCAGTACGAGGACGTGCTGGCGGTGCGGGTCGAGGGACTTGTCCCCGTCGAGGAGTGGGAGAAGCGCTACGAGCAGATCAACAAGTTCGAGGCTGACCTGGCGGCCAGTGGGACGAAGACCATCAAGTGCTTCCTCAACGTCAGCCGTGAGGAGCAGGGGGCGCGGCTGGCCGAGCGTCTGGCCAATCCCGAGAAGCACTGGAAGTACAACCCGGGCGACATCGACGCACGCAAGAAGTGGCCGGCCTACATGGAGGCCTATGCGGACCTGCTTGAGAGGTGCAATACCGACCCGGCCCCGTGGCACGTGGTCCCGGCAGACCGCAAGTGGTACCGCAACTGGGCGGTGGCCCAGCTCCTGCTGGAGAGGCTCGAGGAGATGGAGCTGAGCTGGCCGGTGGCCGACTTCGACGTCGCGAAGGAGAAGGCGCGTCTGGCCAAGAGTTGATCCCCTGCAGGAAGGGACGAGGGGTCCACTCGATGCCGTGTGGGCCCCTCGTTGCCGTCCTTCGTCAGATGGCCACGCTGAGCGTTGCCTCGTCCTGCAGCTGGGCGTGGTCCAGCAGGTCCATGGCCGCGAAGGCGTAGCGGGCCATTACCAGTTCGAGCAGGACCTCGTGTGCTCCGATGGGCTCCGAGACGGCCACGGCACCAGCCTTGAGCGCGGTGGCCCGCTGGAGGCGGAAGGACTGGTCGCCGCAGACGTAGAGGCTTCCTACCGCGATGTGGCGACGGCCCTGGGCACGCAGGGCGCTCATGGCGTGTGCGATGTCGGTGGCGGGGCAGTCGTTGGCAGCAACCAGGCAGGGCAGGCGGTGGTGCGAGCCCCACTGACGGGCGCGGCGGGCCAGCAGTGCATTGCCTCGTGCGTCGCCGGTCTGGGGGACGGAGATCACCAGCGCGTCAAGCTCGCCGGCGCCCGAGGCGCGCAGGGCCTCGCGCAGGCGCTGGTCCAGCACATTGAGCAGGTCCGTGGCCGGACCCACGGGACGGGCCAGCTGCGTCGAGACGGATGGGTGGTTGTGGCGCAGGAGCTCGACGACATCGATAGCGGCCTGGTCCACGTCGACGGCGCTGGACAGCTCCAGGGGGACGAAGACCATCTCCTTCACGCCCCTCTTTGCCAGTGCCTGCACCACGGCAGGACCGGACGGAGGGCAGTGGTCGAGGAAGGCGAGCGAGACGTCGAGGTCGGGACGCGCCTGCTGCATCGATCGGCGAAGTTCGTGGAGCTGTCCGGCGATTCGAGGATCCGTGGAGCCATGGGCCAGCAGCACGAGCGCGGGTGCGGTCATCAGGAGCCTTCTTTCTTGTCAGTGGGACTTTCGGCTCCATTGCCGTCCCGACAACAGTCCTCGCACAGGACTCGCACTGGCAAGCGTGTGTCCAGATAGTGGATCTATATCTCACTATGTGGATGCTTTTGGCTACCCGATCGAGGCTCTTCAACTGCAGGATCTTCGGAGTGCCGCCCCCGGTTCGCGGCGTCGGCCGCCAACTCGAGCCACGGCCACAGAAGATGTCTTTGAAGTTCCACTAAAAAGGACGTGAATTGACGGGCACAAAAAATTCTCCACCGGAACCCCCGTTCGAGCACCCGTGCGCGCAAGGTGTGTGGCTTCCAAGCATCCTCACCAGAGATTTGCCGGTGGGTGTCGGCGCGCGGACTCCGGTCCCGAACGAGACGGGATGTGCTTTCCCCCGCTGGAACAGGTGAGAGAGGCGAGCCGAGGCGACCGAAGTGCCCACCACTGAGTGGCGCGTGGAACTGCGGCGCCCTGGCCTCGTCACGCACGCCGCCGCAAACGGAAAAGGCCCCGACAACAACTGTCGGGGCCTCCCTTGCAGGGTGGGCGATACTGGGTTCGAACCAGTGACCTCTTCGGTGTGAACGAAGCGCGCTACCACTGCGCCAATCGCCCTTGCGAAGAGAAACACTAGCGGCCTTTCTGGAAGCGCACAAATCCGGTCCACATGAGCACCGATGGCGTACTTGCCGCCCTGCCTTGAGTCCACTCCAGGGCACGCGTGGCAGCAGGGCACCCTTGAGCGCGGTCCCTCTGGATGGCCTCGTCAAGCCCTCCGGGGCTCCCCAGGGGTGATTTGCGCAGCCAACAGGGCTCGGCTAGTGTTCTCAACGCACCGACCGCGAACGGCACGTGAAGAGCCGGGAACGAAAGAGCGGATTTGGAAGTCAGGAAGACTTCCACTAAACTAAGTCGAGTGCTCAGCACGAGGAAGAGGAGAGATTCCTTCCGAAGGCAACACATGCGGACGTGGCTCAGTTGGTAGAGCATCACCTTGCCAAGGTGAGGGTCGCGGGTTCGAATCCCGTCGTCCGCTCGGAGAGGCTCTCGCCCCCATCCAAGACGGTGAGGACTCACCCAATGGTGGAGTGGCCGAGAGGCGAGGCAACGGACTGCAAATCCGTGTACACGGGTTCAAATCCCGTCTCCACCTCGGGCGGCTGGCGCAGTGGTAGCGCGCTTCCCTGACACGGAAGAGGTCACTGGTTCAAACCCAGTGTCGCCCACCACAAGACAGTAGGGCCCCGGCTGGTGCCGGGGCCCTACTTCATTTTCCCAGCCAGAGCACCCATGCACACGCAGCGGCGTTCACACGAGAATGGCGTCGTCGGGCAGAATGGACGGGTCAACCCGCCGGGACTCCCGGCAGCGCGCGTCCCCTGTCTGGGCGTGCGTCACCTCGAAAGGAAAACCTCGTGTCACTCACCATCATCGTCGAGCAGGATGCCCAACGCTCCGAGCAGGTGGTCGACACCGGGACCACGGGGCTCGAACTGTTCGGTCAGGAGCGTTCGATCGTCGCCATGCACGTCAACGGCGAGACCCTCGACCTCGCACGCGAACTGTCCGACGGTGATGTCGTCGAACCCGTCCTGATGACCAGCGACGAGGGCCTGTCGATCGTGCGCCACTCTGTTGCGCACGTGGCCGCGCAGGCCGTCCAGAACCTCTTCGTCGATGCCAAGCTCGGCATCGGCCCTCCCATCACCGATGGTTTCTACTACGACTTCCAGTGCGATCCGCTGACCCCGGAGGACCTGAAGAAGATCGAGAAGCAGATGCAGCGCATCGTCAAGGAGCGCCAGCGCTTCGTGCGTCGCGTCGTCACCGAGGAGGAGGCGGTCGAGGCCGAGCAGCACGAGCCCTTCAAGCTGGAGCTGATCCAGGACAAGGGCGGCAGCAATGACGAGGACGGTTCCTCGGTGGAGGTGGGTGGCGCCGAGCTGACCATCTACGAGAACCGTCGCCGGGACGACTCGGTGGCCTGGTATGACCTGTGTCGCGGCCCGCACGTGCCGCACACCGGCTACATCAACGCTTTCGCGCTCACCAAGAGCTCCGCGGCCTACTGGCGCGGTGACCAGTCGAAGGCGCACCTGCAGCGCCTGTACGGCACCGCCTGGGCCACCAAAGAGGACCTGAAGGCCTACCAGGTGCGCCTGGAGGAGGCCGCTAAGCGAGACCACCGCAAGCTGGGCAGCGAGCTGGACCTGTTCAGCTTCCCCGAGACCCTGGGCGCCGGGCTGCCCGTCTTCCACCCCAAGGGTGGAGTCATCATCCGCGAGATGGAGGACTACGTCCGCCAGGCGCACATCGACAACGGATTCATCTACGTCAAGACGCCGCACATCAGCAAGGAGGACTTGTTCTACACCTCGGGTCACCTGCCCTACTACGCCGAGGGCATGTTCCCGGCCATGGATGACGACGGCACCGCCTACCGCCTCAAGGCGATGAACTGCCCGATGCACAACGAGATCTTCCGAAGCCGTGGCCGTTCCTACCGTGAGCTGCCGCTGCGCCTGTTCGAGTTCGGCACCGTCTACCGCAACGAGAAGTCGGGCGTGCTGCAGGGCCTCACCCGGGTGCGCTCCATCACCCAGGACGACTCGCACAGCTATGTCACTCCTGAGCAGGCACCCGCCGAGATCAAGCACCTGCTGCAGTTCGTGCTGACGCTGCTGCGTGACTTCGGCATGGACGACTTCTACCTGGAGCTGTCCACCCGCGACGAGGACGGCAAGAAGAAGGACAAGTTCATCGGCTCCGACGAGCAGTGGGCGACCGCCACCGAGGTGCTGCGCCAGTCTGCCGAGGAGTCCGGTCTGGAGTGCGTACCGGATCCGGGCGGCGCCGCCTTCTACGGCCCCAAGATCTCGATCCAGGCTAAGGATGCCATTGGCCGCACCTGGCAGATGTCGACGATCCAGTACGACTTCAACCAGCCCGAGCGCTTCGGCCTGCAGTTCACAGCCAGTGACGGCAGCCACCAGCAGCCGGTGATGATCCACTCCGCCAAGTTCGGTTCGATCGAGCGCTTCTTCGGCGTTCTCGTCGAGCACTACGCCGGTGCCTTTCCCGCGTGGCTCAGCCCGGTTCAGGTGGTGGGCATCCCCGTGGCCGGCGAGTTCAACGACTACCTCTCCGAGGTGCTCGGCAAGCTGGAGGCCGAGGGGATCCGCGTCGAGATGGACCAGTCCGACGACCGATTCCCGAAGAAGATCCGCAATGCCACCAAGCAGAAGGTCCCCTTCATGCTGATCGCCGGAGGCGAGGACCGCGAGGCGGGCGCGGTGAGTTTCCGCTTCCGCGACGGTTCCCAGCGCAATGGCGTGCCGGTCGACCAAGCCGTGCAGGAGGTCGTCGAGTGGGTGCGCTCGCGTCGCAATGACAGTCCGTCGGCCGCCGAGCCCGTCGCCGAGGCCACGGTGCAGGACGCAGAGCCTGCCGGGCAGGCCTGATGAGCGGCGAGCAGGAGGTCCGCATCGACCCGGCCGAGTCGATGGCGGGCGTCCCGGACGCCTTTCAGCGCCTGTGGACGCCGCACCGGATGGCCTACATCAAGGGCGACTCCAAGCCGATCGATGCCACCGAGAAGCAGTGTCCCTTCTGCACCAAGCCGAAGGGTCCCGACGACGAGGGGCTGATCGTCCATCGCGGCGAGCACTGCTTCGTCGTGATGAACCTCTTCCCATACTCGCCCGGACACCTGCTGGTTTGCCCCTACCGGCACATCTCCTGGTACACCGATGCGAACCAGGCCGAGGTGGACGAGATGGCCAGCCTCACGCGCACGGCGATGAAGGTTCTGACCGAGGTCTCGCACCCGCACGGCTTCAACATCGGCATGAACCAGGGTGCGGTGGCCGGCGCGGGGATCGCCGCCCACCTGCACCAGCACGTCGTGCCGCGGTGGGAGGGCGATGCGAACTTCCTGCCCATCATCGGCCGCACGCGAGCCGTTCCGCAGCTGCTCGACGACGCCCGTCAGGCCTTGGCCGAGGCCTGGCCGGACGTGGCAGCGGAGGCCTGAGCGATGGTCGAACGGCTTCGGGGGCTCTACTCGGTCTTGATGACGCCGGGCGCCAAACTGGCCCTGGCGCTACACATGACGCCCGACATGGTCACGTGGTTCGGGACGCTGCTGGTGATCGGCATCTCGCTGTGGCTGGTTCCGGCAGGTCTGCTCTGGCAGGCAGCGCTGGCGATCACCTTCTGTGTGCTCACCGACGGCGTGGACGGCCAGATGGCTCGCATGAGCGGCAAGGGGTCCAGCTATGGAGCCTTCCTGGACTCCACCCTCGACCGGGTGGCCGATGGCGCCATCTTCGGCGCCGTCGCCCTCTGGTATGCCGGTGCCGGCGACTCCGTTCTGTGGTGTGGCGTGGCCATCGGGGCCCTGGTCATGGGCCAGGTCACCAGCTATGCCAAGGCTCGGGGGCTTGCCCTGGGATTCAAGGTCTGGGGCGGCCTCGCCGCACGGGGTGACCGGTTGCTCGCGCTGCTGCTCGGCATGCTGCTGACCGGCCTGGGCCTGGTCTGGGCGATGCCGCTGGCCCTGTGCTACCTGCTGCTGGCCAGCACCTTCACCGTCCTGCAGCGCATGCACCAGGTGCGCGACCAGGCCCGCCAGGCCGATGCCGAAGGGCGCATCGTGGTCGACCCGCAGGCGGTCGTGGCGGCAGAGCACCAGCGCGAGACCCGATGACGCGACTGTCCCGCCTGCTCACGGGCATGGCCCATGTCCCCGAAGGAGTGTGGCGGCCCACCGCCAGGATTGTGGGCCGGGCCGCCGCACTTGCCCCAGCCCAGGGGGTTCGCCAGTGGCAGGACAATGCTGCCGTCGTGCTCGGGCGGCCGCCGACCCGGTCCGAGACCGCCATGGCCATGGACTCCTGGGCGCGCAACCTGGTGCTCTCCACCCAGCTGGGGCGCTGGCCGGCCGAGCGGCTGCTGGCCCAGGTCGAGGTGAGCCCCGAGGACCGCAACGGGCTGGTCGACCTGCACAACCGCGGGGGAGTGGTCGTCGCCCTGCCCCACATGGGCTCCTGGGACCTCGCCGGCGCCTGGGCCTGTGCCCTGGGCCTGCCGGTCTCCACCGTCGCCGAGCGGGTGCCCGACTTCGACTGGTATGTCGCCGCCCGCCAGCAGCTGGGCTTCACCGTCCACGCCCACGACGACCCCCGGGTGATGGCCAAGCTCATCGGAGACGCCCGCGCCGGCCGGATGGTCTGCCTGGTCAGCGACCGCACCTTCACCATCGGCGGCGCGGCCGTACGCTGGCGCTGCGCCGACGGCACCCACACGGTCCGGCTGCCGATGGGTCCGGCGATGCTGGCCCGTCGTACCGGGGCGACCCTGCTGGGCTGCGCCGCCCACTTCACCGCCGACGGGATGCGACTGGTCTTCTCGGACCCGATCACGCCGCACGGTGCGGCCACCACGGCGATGACGCAGGACCTGGCCGACTTCTTCTCCGAGCAGGTGGCCCAGAACGTCACCGACTGGCACATGCTGGTGCCTTTCTTCGACGACCAGGCGACCGATTGGGCATGACTGCGCTGCGTGTGGCCATCGTGTGCCCCTACTCCCTGTCCGTGCCGGGCGGGGTCCAGAACCATGCGCTCGGACTCACCGCCTGGTTGGTCTGCCAGGGCCACGACGCACACCTCGTGGCTCCGGGCCGCCTGTCGCACCAGCGGGCCCAGCAGTGGGGCATCGACCCATCCCGCATCCACGCAACCGGCCCGGCCATTGCCATGCGCTGGAACGGATCGACGGCCCGGGTGGGTGCCGGACCACTGGCGGCCCTGCGGCTGCACTGGGCGCTGCGACGGATCGAGCCAGACGTGGTGCACGTCCACGAGCCCATGACACCCTCGATCGCCCTCCTGTCGGTGGTCCTGTCGAGGGCACCCATGGTGGCCACGGCCCACACCGCCAACCCGGGCTCGCGCGTGCTCGCCCTGGCCCACCGGTTCCTGGGGCGGCCCATGTCGCGCATCGCGGTGCGGCTCGCGGTCAGTCGCGTCGCGGCGCAGGTCGCCGAGCAGCACGGCGCGGGAGCGCAGCGAGTCGTGCCCAATGGCCTCGATCCGACAGGTTTCCAGGACGGACCCGTCCTGCACGATGGACGGAGGGATGCGAAGATCGCGGAGCCCGGCCCCCGAATCTGTTTCGTGGGGCGCCATGACGAGCCCCGCAAGGGCCTGCCGGTCCTGCTCGCCGCCATGGAGCTGGTCAGGCAGGTCCATCCCGGAGCGCGCACACTGGTGATCGGGCCGGGGCGTGCTCGCGTGCTCGAGGGGGTCGACTTCCTCGGGGTTCTCGACGACCAGGCCCGCGATCGGGTGCTGAGCGGCTGTGATGCCTATGTTGCTCCGCACACCGGCCGCGAGAGCTTCGGGCTGGTGCTGCTTGAGGCCTTGGCCTGTGGGACGCCGGTGGTGGCCGCCGACCTTCCCGCCTTCCGCGAGGTGGTCAGCGACGGCCAGGGTCCGGTGGCGGAGCTCTTCCGGGCCGGCGATCCCGATGACCTGGCCGCGGCCGTGCTCAGGACGCTCGAGCGCGACCAGCACCCCACCGCGCGCGGCATCGCGCTGGCCCGAAGCTATTCCTGGGACCGGGTCGGGCCAGAGGTGGTGCGGGCCTACCACGACGCGCTGCGCATCTTGGCCACCCCCGAGGCCTGATCGCCTAGGCTGGCCGGGTGACACCCCCGGCCAGCACCCCCGACGCCGAGTCGGGCGCTGTCCCCAGGCCAGACGCCAGCATGGACCTGCTGACCTCGATCACCCGCACGGCGGTGGATCCGGACTATGAAGCGGTCGCGGGAGAACGCCCGCCGCGCAGGCCGGCCCTGACGGCCGTGGCACTGGCCCTCGCGGCCGTGCTGGTGACCATGGCGGCGGCAATGACGACCAGGCAGGCGCCCGTGGCACAGGTAGAGCGCGAGCAGCTCATCGCCCGCGTCCAGTCCGCCGAGGCGCAGCAGGACCAGGCCCGCCGGCGTGTGGCAACCCTGGACGAGCAGGTGCGACGGGCCGAGGCAGGGTCCCTGCCGAGCGTCTCCTCCCAGCAGGTGGCGGCGGAGGCCATGGCTGGCCTGCGACCCGTCGTGGGGCCGGGCATCGTGGTGAAGGTCGATGACGCCCCGGCACCCGCCGGGGGTGAACCTGCCCGGGTGACCGACCAGGACCTGCGACGGCTGGTCAATGGGTTGTGGGGGGCTGGCGCCGAGGCGATCGCCATCAACGGTCACCGGCTCTCCAGCCGCACCGCGATCCGCGGGGCGGGCTCGGCGATCACCGTCGACTATCGTTCGCTGGGCCATCCCTACCAGCTCGAGGCCATTGGCGACCCCCGACGGCTGGGCTCTGCACTGAACGAAACCCCGGGCGGGCACTGGTGGACCTTCCTCAAGGACAACTACCGGCTGGGCTACGAGGTGACCATCGCCGATGAGCTGCGACTGGACGCCGACCCTGGCCTGGGCACCCGGCTGGCCGAACCGGAACGATGAACGGCAGCGAGGCATGATGGATGACATGGAGATGACGGCGATTCGACGGCAGGAGCAAGGATGATCGCACTGCTGGGACTGCTGGCGGGGATCACCCTGGGTCTCTGGCTGGAGCCGACGCTGCCCGTGGGACTGCAGCCCTACCTGCCGATCGCCATCGTGGCCGCCCTCGATGCCGTCTTCGGTGCCCTGCGCGCCTATCTGGGTGGCACTTTCACCGACAAGGTCTTCGTGGTCAGCTTCATCAGCAATGTCCTGATCGCCGGCCTGATCGTCTGGCTGGGTGATCTGATCGGCGTCGGCTCCCAACTGTCGACCGCCGTCGTGGTGGTGCTGGGCATCCGCATCTTCACCAATGCCGCCGCGATCCGACGGGCCCTGATCCATGCCTGAGCCCGAGCAGGTGGACCCGAGTGAGTCCGGCGCAAGCCCGCGTCGGCCCGCCGGTCGTTCGAGCCTGCGCGAGCGGTACCCGGCCTGGGACCGCATCCTGCACGACTTCTTCCGGCCCGGGGCAGGCCAGCTCCTGATGGCTTTGGCGCTTTCCCTGTTGGGCTTCCTGATGGTGGCCCAGGTGCACCAGAGGGCCGGGGCCGATTCCTATGCCAGCATGCGCCGCACCGACCTGGTGCAGTTGTTGGACCAGCTCACCGCCGAACAGGGGCGCCTGGCCCAGGAAGCCAGCCAGCTGGAGCGCACGCAGCAGCAGCTGGCCTCGGGAGCCGACGCCCGACGCATCGCGGAGCGTGAGAAGGCGCGGCGCGTGGCCGAACTGGGAATCCTGAATGGCACCCTGCCGGCGGTCGGCCCTGGGGTGCGCATCGTCATCAACGACCCGGGCCATGGCCTCACGCCGGAGATCGTGCTGGATGCCGTGGAGGAACTTCGCGATGCCGGTGCCGAGGCGATCGAGGTCAACGACGCCCAGCGCGTGGTGGCCCAGACCTGGTTCGGCTCCGGTGACGACCTGCTGCTGGTCAACGGCCACCCGGTGCGCACCCCGCTGGTGCTCGATGTCATCGGTGACCCACACTCCCTCGAGGAGGGCGCCCGTTTCCGGGGCGGACTGGTGAGCCAGGTGCAGGCCGAGGCAGTCGGCGGCCAGGTGCAGATCCAGCGCCTCCAAGAGGTGCGCATCGACTCGCTCTTCACCCCGCCCACCCCCCAGTTCGCGCGTCCGGCCTGACGAGCGCCGCCATTTGGCACCCCACCGTGTCGTGCCCCGTGCCAAGGCACGTTAGTCTGAGTGGGCCAGCCCCGGAGATGGCCCGGGAGACCTTGCGAAGGAGCAATTGCGATGTCCCGTTTTCCCGAGGATCTGAAGTACAGCGAGGAGCACGAGTGGGTGCGCGCCGGCAATGGACGCACTGTTCGCATCGGCATCACCGATTTCGCTGCCGACGCGCTGGGAGACATCGTCTTCGTCTCCCTGCCGACCGTCGGGGAGGAGATCGCCTCCGGTGACTCGTGTGGCGAGCTGGAGAGCACCAAGAGTGTCTCCGATGTCTTCACCCCGGTCGGCGGCGTCGTGACCGCTGTGAACGAGACCCTGTCCGACTCGCCCGAGACGGTCAACCAGGACCCCTACGGCGACGGATGGCTCTTCGAGATCGAACTGGCCGAGGACAGCGACACCGATTCGTTGCTCGACAGCGACGCCTACGCCGAGGCCGTCGGCGAGTGATGCTGGGGCCGCTGTGGCCCCGGTGACACAATGGACGCCTGCGGCGGTCACCCGGCCCTGGACGGTGGCCGTCGCAAGATGTCCGCATTCGGAGGCGTGACCGTCCCCCGCACGGTCACGGCAGATGGAGAACAAGACGATGGTTGAATGCCCCCGATGTGGCGCCGATTCCGGCGCCGGCGCGAACTTCTGCGCCAATTGCGGTGTACGCCTCACTGGGTCCGAGGCCGTCACCGGCGACACGACCCGCATGATCCCCGTGGTGACCGAGAAGACCGGCACCGTGGAGATCGACACCGGCCAGATGGCTGCCGGCCAGGCCCTGTCCGGGGAGAATGCCCTGCTCGTGGTCGAGCGCGGGGCAGAGGTGGGTGAACGCTTCCTGCTGGACTCCGACGAGGTCTCAGCCGGGCGGCATCCCGATTCAGACATCTTCCTGGACGACATCACCGTCTCGCGCCACCACGTACTCTTCCGCAAGGTGGACGGGCAGTGGGTCGTGGCGGACCAGAACAGCCTCAACGGAACCTACGTGAACCGTACGCTGGTCGATGGCGATGCCGTGCTGCGCCGGGGTGACGAGGTGCAGATCGGCAAGTTCCGCATGGTCTTCTTCGTGGGTGAGCCCGGACCGCACTGATGCCCCAGCACCACCGCTCGATCGGCCAGGTCCTGGCCGCGCTGAAGGCGGAATTCCCCGACATCTCGATCTCCAAGATCCGTTTCCTGGAGAGCGAGGGTCTGTTGGCCCCCGAGCGGGCACCGTCGGGCTATCGACGCTATGTCGACGCCGACGTGGAGCGGCTGCGCTACATCCTCACGGTCCAGCGTGACCACTACCTGCCCCTGAAGGTCATCCGGGAGCACCTGGACCTGATGGACAGGGGGGAGCAGCCGCCCAGCCTGGAGGCGCCTGCCCCGGCAGCGTCCACGCCCCCGTCGCCAAGCCTCACCGAGGAGTCGTCGCCCGTGCGACGGCCTGTGCGCCCGCGCGCGGCGGGCGCGCGCAAGCCCTTGCGGATGACCCGCCGTGAGCTGCTGGCCGCCTCCGGTATCTCCGAGGCCGTGCTGATCGACCTCGAGCGCCAGCAGCTGGTGATGCCCCGGCGCCAGTCGAGCTTCTACGGCCGCGAGGCCCTGACGATCTGCGTGGTGGCGCGCAAACTCCAGGCCTATGGCATGGACACCCGCCACCTGCGGGCGATCAAGCAGTCCGCCGAGCGCGAGGCGGGCCTGGTGGAGCAGGCCGTCGCGCCCTACCGTCGCCGCCAGGCCAGCCAGTCGGCCGAGGCGACCCGTGAGGTGACCCAGCTCGTGGTCCACGCCCACGCGGCGATGATGCACAGCCTGATCCAGCGCTGAACCGCGTGCCTTCATCGTCGGGCTAGGGTGTTGGACATGCGGGAACTCGACGTCATCGGTGTCCGGATGGACGCCCCCACCGCTTCACCCATCCTGTTGCTGCGCGAGTCTGGCGGCAGCAGGGTGTTGCCGATCTGGATCGGGGCAGGGGAGGCCGCAGCCATCGCCCAGGCCATGGACGGACTGGTCCCGCCACGCCCGTTGACCCACGACCTGCTGGCCGACCTGTTGACCGTGCTGGGGCACGAACCATCGCAGGCCCGCATCACCGACATGGTCGAGGGCACCTTCCTCGCCGAGTTGCACGTCGATGGCCACGTGGTCCAGGCACGCCCCTCCGACGTGGTGGCGCTGGCCGTGCGCACCGGCCTGACGGTGGTGGCCCCCGAGGAGCTGCTGGAGCGCGTGGGCATCGAGCTGGAGGAGCCGGCCCAGGACGAGGTGGAGCGTTTCCGCGAGTTCCTGGACCACGTCAGCCCGGACGACTTCGACGGTCCCGCCGCATGATCGGCGAGCCCGGTGACAGAATCTTCAGACTTGCCGGCCTCCGCGAGGACGAATGCGTCATACCTTGTCAGGGCAAGTTTCAAGGCTTCTTGAGGGTTTGGCCCGATCCGCGTCTTCGGTGGGCCAGCCGAATCCGGGGCGTTAGCGTCGGACTGTGACGACCTACCAGAACAGCACCATGGACGAGGAGGTGACCGTGGGACAGGACGCCCTGTTCGAGGGTGACTTCTCGCCGCTGCCCGGCGACCTCGGTCTGCGCGGACCGGTGGCCTGCCGTGTGGCGGGCATCACCTACCGCCAGCTGGACTACTGGGCCCGCACCGATCTGGTCCGCCCCGGCATCCGGGCCGCCGACGGCTCGGGCTCCCAGCGCCTCTACAGCTTCCGTGACGTCCTGTTGCTGCGAGTGGTCAAGCGGCTGATCGACGCCGGCATCTCGCTGCAACAGGTGCGGGTCGCCGTGGCGCACCTGGGGCGCAGGGGAGTGCAGGACATCAGCGCCGTCACCCTGATGAGCGACGGGGTCTCGGTCTACGAATGCACCGAGGACGACGAGGTGGTGGACCTGCTGCGAGGCGGCCAGGGCATGTTCGCGATCGCGCTGGGCGGGGTCTGGCGTGATATCGAGGGGAGCCTGGCGGAGCTGCCCACCGAACGGGTCGAGAAGCCTCGGCGGGCGCTGAGGAGGGAACCGGCGCTGCGGGCCGGGTGAGGCGCCGCCACCGCGGTGAAGCGTCACTCACTGGGGCCGCTATCGTGTGGCCATGGTGACGAAGCCTCTGGCACATGATTTCGGCGCACGGCACATCGGGCCGAGCGAGAGCGAACGAGCAGGGATGCTCGAGACCCTCGGGCTGGAGACCCTCGACGACCTGGTCGAGGCCCTTCCCGAGAAGATCCGGATGCCGCAGCCCTTGGACCTGCCGGCCGCGGTGACCGAGACCGGCGTCCTGGACGACCTGCGCCGGCTGGCCGCGAAGAACAAGCCGATGACGGCCATGATCGGCATGGGCTACCACGGAACGATCACGCCACCGGTGGTGCGACGCAATGTCCTCGAGGACCCCACTTGGTACACCGCCTACACCCCTTACCAGCCCGAGATCAGCCAGGGACGCCTCGAGGCCCTGCTGAACTTCCAGACCGTCGTGGCAGAGCTGACCGGGATGACCACGGCCGGCTCCTCCCTGCTGGACGAGGCGACGGCCGTGGCGGAGGCAGCCGGCCTGGCCCGCCGCACCACCCGCAAGGGCAATGTGGTGCTGCTGGATGCCGACATCCTCCCGCAGAGCGCCGCCGTCGTGCGTACCCGCGCGCTGGCCCTGGGCTGGGAGGTCGTCGAGGCCGACGACCTGGTCTCCGCCCTGCAGCAGCATGAGGCCTTCGTCGTGGTGGTCCAGGTCCCCGGGACCAGCGGCCGTGTGCGCCCGGTGGAGGAACTGCGCCAGATCGCCGACAAGGCCCACGAGAACGGTGCCACGGTGGTGGCCGCAGCCGACCTGCTGGCCTTGACACGTCTGGAGTCGCCGGGCAGCTGGGGTGCCGACGTCGCGGTGGGCTCCTCCCAGCGCTTCGGTGTGCCGCTGTTCTACGGTGGCCCACATGCTGGCTACATCGCCGTGCGCGAGGGCCTGGAGCGGTCGATGCCCGGCCGCCTGGTGGGCGTCTCGGTCGATGCTGACGGGACGCCCGCCTACCGCCTGGCCCTGCAGACCCGTGAGCAGCACATCCGCCGCGAGAAGGCCACCAGCAACATCTGCACCGCGCAGGTGCTGCTGGCCGTGACGGCGTCGATGTATGCCGTCTACCACGGCCCGCACGGCCTGCGCTCGATCGCCGATGCCATCCACGAGCAGGCGCGGCAGCTGGCCGGTGCCCTGACCAAGGCCGGTTTCGAGCTGTCGAGCACCGACTTCTTCGACACCGTGACCGTCAGTGCTCCCGGTCGTGCCGCGGACCTGGTGACCAAGGCCCGTGAGCACTGGATCCACCTGCGCCTGGTGGACGATGACCACGTCGGCATCTCGGTCGGTGAGGACACCGACGAGTCGACCCTGCAGGCGCTGGCCGAGGTCTTCGGACTGGACCTGGCCTCGGAGCCGGTGGGTTCGCTGGCCGGCCACGACCGTGGCGAGGACTACCTGCTGCACCCGGTCTTCAACAGCTACCACTCCGAGACGCTGATGCTGCGCTACCTGCGCGCCCTGTCCGACCGCGACTTCGCCCTGGACAAGGGCATGATCCCGCTGGGCTCGTGCACCATGAAGCTCAATGCCACCGCGGAGATGGAGCCGATCAGCTACCCCGGCTTCGCGGCCCTGCACCCCTTCGCCCCGGCCCAGGACGCCATCGGCTACACCGAGCTGGTGGAGCGGCTGTGCCGGATGCTGGAGGCGATCACCGGCTATGACCGCGTGAGCCTGCAGCCCAATGCCGGTTCCGCCGGTGAGTTCGCCGGCCTGATGGCGATCCGCAGCTACCACATCGCCAACGGCGACGAGCAGCGCACGATCTGCCTGATTCCGTCGTCGGCCCACGGCACCAATGCCGCCTCGGCGGCGATGGCCGGCATGAAGGTGGTCGTGGTCAAGAGCCTGGCCGACGGTTCGGTCGACATGGACGACCTGCGCGCCAAGGTCGACAAGCACCGCGAGGAGCTCGCCGCGATCATGGTGACCTACCCGTCGACCCACGGCGTCTACGAGGACACCATCACCGAGCTGTCCGAGCTGGTGCACGCCGCTGGCGGCCAGGTCTACGTCGACGGCGCCAACATGAATGCGCTGGCGGGCCTGGCCCAGCCGGGCAAGTTCGGCGGCGACGTGAGCCACCTCAACCTGCACAAGACCTTCGCCATCCCGCACGGCGGCGGCGGTCCGGGTGTCGGCCCGGTGGCGGTGCTGGAGCACCTCGCGCCCTACCTGCCCAACCACCCGCTGGTGGCCGAGGCCGGCCCCGAGACTTCCTACGGCCCGGTTGCTGCCGCGCCCTATGGTTCGGCTGGCGTGCTGCCGATCTCGTACGCCTACATCGCCCTGATGGGTCCGGACGGTCTGCGCAAGGCGACGCTGAACGCGGTGCTGGGTGCCAACTACATCGCCAAGCGCCTGGAGGAGCACTACCCGATCCTCTACGCCGGCGCTGACGGACGGGTGGCGCACGAGTGCATCCTCGACCTGCGTCCGATCACCAAGTCCAGCCACGTCACCGTGGACGACGTCGCCAAGCGCCTGGTGGACTACGGCTTCCACGCGCCGACGATGAGCTTCCCGGTGGCTGGCACGCTGATGGTGGAGCCCACCGAGAGCGAGAGCAAGTACGAGCTGGACCGCTTCTGCGAGGCGATGATCGCCATCCGCGGCGAGATCGCGAAGGTGGAGTCGGGCGAGTGGCCGCTGGAGGACAATCCGCTGGCCAATGCCCCGCACACGCTGGCTCGTGTGACCGCCGACGAGTGGAGCCACCCGTACAGCCGCACCGAGGCCGGTTTCCCGGCCGGCCGTCACACCGGTCCGCTGGCCGGTTCCGGCCGGGACAAGTACTGGCCGGCCGTGGCGCGCATCGACGGGGTGCGCGGGGATCGCAACCTGGTCTGCTCCTGCCCGCCGGTGGAGAGCTACCAGGACTGATCCGGGCAGAGGCACGCCTCACCACCAGGACCCCCGCGCCGTCGCTCGACGGTGCGGGGGTCCTTGTGTCGAGCCGATACGCTGTGCTCGACGAGATCGGCGGCACACGGCAGGGGGCAGGCGATGGGAGTGTGGCGCTGGCTCAAGCGCACGCCGTGGTCGGCGCACCTGATCCGGGCCAATGACCGTTTCCAGAACCGGATGGGAAACCAGCTGGCCGGCGGCATCACCTACTTCTCGGTGCTGACGCTGGTCCCTGCACTGATGTTCGCCTTCAGTTTCCTGGGCTGGATGCTGACTGTCTTCCGGCCCGACTGGCTGCTGCGGATCAAGGACGTGGCCGTGCGGGAGATCGGCGTGGTGGCTGGTGGCCCGCAGGCGATCCAGATGATCGAGGATGCGCTGAACAACTGGCGCAACCTGCTGCTGCTGGGTATCGCGGCGGCGGCCTATTCGGGCTCGGGATGGATGGGCAACCTGCGCGGCGCCGTGCGGGCCCAGTGGCGCCCGGAGTTCGACATGAGCCCACCGGGGCGCAACTGGCTGGTGGAGCGCTTCGTCAACCTGTTCTACTTCGTGGCGCTGATTCTGGCGCTGGCCGTCTCCTTCACGATCGTGACCCTGTCAGGCACTTTCGCCGACCGGGTGGTGGCCTGGCTGGGCATCGAGCAAACGGCTGGGGTGGCCGGCACCCTCCAGGTGGGAGCGATGGCGCTGACGGTGGTGTTGTCGAGCTTGTTGTTCTGGTTCCTGTTCCACGTCCTGCCGCAGTACCAGGCGCCCTTGAAGGAGATGCTGAAGGGTTCGCTGGCCTCGGGCGTGCTGATGACGGGCCTGTTGTACGGCACGACGCAGGTGATCGAGATCTTCAGCCGCAGCCTGTCGACGGTGGTCTTCGGAAACATCATCATCGTGATGCTCTTCTTCAACCTGTTCGCCCGCCTGATCCTGTTCGCGGCGGCATGGATCGCCACCAGCTACCAGCCGGCAGTGCCGCGCAAGTACTCCGAGGTGGACCTGCCGCTGCGCCGCAGGACCGACGTGATGACCGTGCCGGGGCACTGGGAGGCCGCCGAGGCTGCACGCCTGCGCGACGAGAAGATCCGGGAGCGCGAGAAGCTGGCGCGCGAGGAGGAGCGACGCCAGGAGAGCGCCGCGTCGAAGCGGCGCCGAATTCGTCGCTGAACCGGTTCCGACCGCGCGCTATGCTGTGGTCGGACCACACGCATCGTGACCATGCGGGCGGTCATGCCGGACAATGACGACGCGGTGCGCCGTCACCGCCGGGAGAAGTGATGATCGAAGGACTGCTCGCCCTGTTCGCCTTCCAGGCCCTCGGGACCCTGCTGGCCAGCAGCCTGCACCTGGCCGTGCCAGGACCGGTGGTGGGGATGCTCCTGCTGCTGGCACACCTCACCGTGCGACCACCGCACGAGCAGGCCCCGGTGATGCGCGCCGGCAACCGCATCCTGGACGAGCTGCCGCTGCTGTTCATCCCCGCGGGCGTCGGCCTGGTGGGCTGCGTGTCGGTGATCCGGCAGCAATGGCTGCCGATCAGCACCGCGATGGTGCTGGGCTGGGCCGCGGGGCTCCTGGCCACGGTCGGAGCTGCACGACTGGCTCTGGGCACTGCCCTTCCCGGCCGCCAGAACCCGCAAACCGACTGCCTCGCCACGCAGGCACCCGAGCTGGTGGCCGATGGGGAGCGGATGGACGGACTGGAGCCGGAGCCCGTGGCGCCCGGTCCCGACGGGCGGGTGGACGCATGAGCTCGCTGGCCGGGACCTGGCACCAGTTCCTCAGCTCGCCCCTGTTCGGCATCACGCTGACGGTCGCCGCCTACACCGTTGCCCTGCGCCTGTGGCACCGTTCCGGTCGCTCGGCACTGCTCACCCCGGTCCTGGTGGCCATTGCGCTGGTGGTGGCCTTCCTGGAGCTCTCGGGTGTCACCTACCAGGACTACCTGGTGGGCGGCAGCTTCCTCAGCTTCCTGCTGGGTCCGGCGACGGTGGCGTTGGCCGTGCCACTGCACCGGGCCTCGAGCTCCATCCGCCAGCTGGCGCTGCCCGTCCTGGCTGGCGTGGCGTGTGGTTGTCTCGCGGCGATGGCGACCGGCATCGTGGTGGTCCGGGCGCTGCACGGAGGGCTCGCGTTGGAGGCGACGATCGCACCGAAGTCCGCCACCACGCCGATTGCGATCGTGCTGGCCGACTCCAGTGGCGGCATCGCCTCCCTGGCGGCGGTGCTGACGGTGCTCACCGGTGTGCTGGGAGCGGTCTTCGGGCCGATGCTGCTGGGTCTGGTGGGGGTCTCGGACCCGCGGCTGCGGGGGCTGGCACTGGGTGTGTCATCCCACGGCATCGGCACCAGCCGCGCCATCCAGGAGGGGCCGGTCCAGGGTGCCTTCGCGGCGCTCGCGATGGCCATGTCCGGGGTGCTGACCGCCTTGGCGCTGCCGGCGGTGCTGCGCCTGCTGGGGTGATGCGAGCCCGATCACGTGGAGGAGGCCCCCGTCCTGGTGGACGGGGGCCTCCTCCTGGTGGTGCCTGTCAGTCCCAGCGCGGGCCTCGGTCTCAGTGCTCGGGGGCGTGCTGGGCCGGCTTCGGCGCTCCCTGGCCGATGGTCTCCAGCAGCTGGCCGAACCAGGCCTGATCGATGTCGAAGGGCTTGCCGCCCTTGATCCGGTCAAAGGCGATGGAGGTCAGCTCGTCGCCGTTCTCCTCGTCCTGGCCGATGACACCGGGCTTGCCGGACAGGGCGCACTCGACGGCGATGTCGGTGCACTGCTTGATCAGGGCCAGGTCGTCGTCGTTGGCGGCAGCGGCGCGGCTGTAGTAGCCGGACTTCTGCACCATGACCTTCTCTGCCTTGAGCATCTCGGCGAACTTCTTGCCGAACCAGGCGCCGGGGTTGACCTTGTCGAGCTTGACGTGGCCGAAGGGGTCACGGGGGACCTCCTCACCGGCCTTCTCCATCTCGGCGATGATCGACTCCAGGCCAGCGCCCTCGGACAGGAAGATCGTGACATTGCCGACCTCGTCCATGACCTTGGTCAGGCGCTCGGCCTCGGCGGTGATGTCGAGCTCGGCCTCAGGGACGTAGACGGCGTGCACGTCCCAGGCCTCCTTGCTGAGCCCGATCTCGGGGATCCAGGTCTCGACGCTGTCGAGCCACTCGCGGTACTTCTGGGCGGTGGCGGCGGTCAGCCAGCCGCAGTTGCGGCCCATGACCTCGTGGATGATCAGCATGCGCGAGCCCGAGTTGTGCTCGCCGACGATGTTGCGAGCGAAGCCGGCGCCCTGCTCGGCGGCGGTCCAGGCGCCCAGCGACTGCTTGATCGGGATGACGTCGTTGTCGATGGTCTTGGGCAGGCCGACGACGGTGAGCTCGTAGGAGTTCTCGTGCAGGAAGGCAGCAAGGTCGGCAGCGGTGGTGTTGGTGTCGTCGCCGCCGATGGTGTGCAGCACGTCGACGCCGTCGGCGATCAGACGGTCGGCGGCCACCTTCAGGGGGTTGTCGCCCTCGTTGACCAGGCCGCGCTTGACCAGGTCGGCGGCATTGGTGAGCTTCACTCGGGAGTTGCCGATGGGGGAGCCACCGAACTCGTGCAGCACGGCGGCGTTCTCACGCACGGCCGGGGTGACGGTAAAGTAGTCGCCCTTGAGCAGGCCCTGGTAGCCGTGCTTGTAGGCGATGATCTCGACATCAGGGGCCACCTCGGTGTAGCGCTCGATGAGTCCACCGACGGCGGACGACAGGCACGGGGCGAAGCCGCCGGCGGTGAGCAGGGCAACCTTCTTGACCATGGGGTCGGACCTTTCGTTGAAGATGTGTCAGGCCAAGCCTAGCCACTGTGCCCCGCATGGGCAGGGCCTGTGCCGTGATCGTCGCTCTGGCGGTGGCCATAGCCGGTGCCGCGGTGCCACGATCATGGACATGGGTCCAACAATGCCCGGCACGGTGCCCGGCGACGAGCGGGGCGCGAGCCTCAGCGCCCTGATCGCGACGGTGATGTCCGCCATCTTCCTGACCGCCGGCCTGGTCGTCGACGGTTCCGCACAGGTCCAGGCCCACCGGCGGGCTGAGGTCGCCGCCGCCCGCGCCGTGCGCCAGGGCAGCGACGCCACCGCAGCCCGTCGTCTGCTGGGCCAGGACGGCACCGCCGAGGGACTGTCGGCTGCCCGCGCCGTGCTGGCCGACGAGGGCGTCCAGGGCGAGGTGCTGGTCGAGCAGGGCCGGATCACCGCACGCACCCACGCCTCGGCGCCCACCACCTTCCTGTCCCTGTTGGGCATCGACGCACTGCCGGCCACTGGCAGCGCCAGCGCCGAACTGCGCCGGCCCTGACCGGCCAAGGGGCTCCCGCGACGCGTCGATCGGTCCTAGTATTCGTCCATGGCTCGCTACCTCGACGTACACCCCGCCAATCCGCAGCCGCGCTCGCTCGCGCAGGCGGCCAAGATCGTCCGTGACGGGGGGCTGGTGGCCTACCCGACCGACTCCGGTTTCGCCCTGGGCTGTTCGATGGGCAACAAGGACGCCCTGGAGCGCATCAAGCGCCTGCGGCAGCTGGACGACAAGCACCACTTCACCCTGGTCGTCAGCGACTTCGCGCAGCTGGGCCAGTGGGTGGAGATGGACAACTGGGAATTTCGCGCCATCAAGGCCGCCACCCCCGGCCCCTACACGTTCATCCTGCGCGCCACCCGTGACCTGCCGCGCGCGATGCTGCACCCGAAGAAGAAGACTGTCGGCGTGCGGGTGCCGCAGCACACCACCGCCCTGGCGCTGCTGGACGAACTGGGCGAGCCGCTCACCTCCTCCTCGCTGATCCTGCCGGGGGAGCAGGAGCCGATGGTCGATGGGTGGACGATCGCCGACGAGCTGGGCCACGAGGTGGACCTGGTGCTCGACTCCGGCGATGTCGGCCAGGGGTCGACGACGGTGGTCGACTTCACCGGCGACGAGGTGCGCATTGCCCGCGAGGGCAGCGGCGATCCCACGCCCTTCCTCGCCTGAGCACAGTCCTCGTCTGGGCCTCGTCTGGGCTTCGTGTGGGCAGCGTCGGGGCCGGGCCAGAGGCCCTAGGCTGTCGGGCATGCACAATCCTCTTCTCGCGCCGAGCGATCGCCCCTTCGGACTGCCGGACTTCACCCAGCTCACCGTCGAGCACTACCGCGAAGCCGTGCTGCAGGGCATGGACGAACAACGCGAGGAGGTCGAGGCGATCGCCTCCTCGCCCGAGACGCCGACCTTCGAGAACACCCTGGAGGCGCTGGAGCGCAGTGGCCGCACCCTGGGCCGCGCCCTGCGGATCTTCTTCAACAAGGTCTCCTCCGACTCCGACGAGGCCCTGCGCGCCCTCGACGACGAGCTGGCACCCCTGCTGGCCAAGCACCAGGACACGATCACCCTGGACCCCAGGCTCTTCGAGCGAGTCAGTGCTGTGCGCGACCAGCTGGACTCCCGCGACGACCTCGACGAGGAACAGCGCCACCTGGTTGAGGTCATCTGGCGCGGCATGCAGCTGGCCGGGGCCGGCCTGGCCGAGAAGGACAAGGACCGTCTGCGCCAGATCAACCAGCAGCTGTCCTCGGCCACCAGCAGCTACCAGCGCAACCTGCTGGCCGACACCAATGACAGCGCGGTCCACTTCGACGACGCCGCCGAGCTCGACGGCCTCAACGAGGGCCAGCTCAGCGCCTGCCGCCAGGCCGCCACCGACCGCGGCCTGGACGGCTACCTGGTCACCCACATGCTGTGGACCAACCACCCCTTCCTGGCCCAGCTGACCCGACGCGAGTCGCGTGAGCGCATCTACCGCGCCTCGGTGCAGCGCTGCCAGCGCGGCAACGAGCACGACAACCGCCAGCTGGTGCTCGACATCACCGCACTACGCGCCGAGCGGGCCGGCCTGCTGGGCCACCGCAACCACGTCGCCGTCGCGGTCGCCGACCAGACCGCCGGCAGCCCCGAGCGGATCGACGAGATGGTCTATCCGTTGGCCGCGCCCGCGATGCGCAACCTGCGCCAGGAGGCCCAGGTGCTCCAGGAGGCCTTCGACACCCACCAGGACGCCATCGGCGAGCCCCGCGACCAGCTGCAGGCCTGGGACTGGTCCTTCGTCACCGAGATGGTGCGCCGGGAGCGCTTCGAGCTCGACAGCTCCGCACTGCGCCCGTGGTTCAGCTACGAGAAGGTGCTCGTCGACGGCGTCTTCTGGGCCGCCACCCAGCTCTACGGCATCACCTTCGTCGAGCGCCCCGACATCACCACCTATCATCCCGACGCCCGCGCCTTCGAGGTGCGCGACGCGGACGATTCGGTGCTGGGACTGTTCATCCACGACGTGTTCACCCGCGACAGCAAGCGCGGCGGCGCCTGGATGAACAACCTGGTGGACCAGAACACCCTGTTCGGCGAGCTGCCGGTGATCTGCAACAACCTCAACGTGCCCCGGCCGGCCGAGGGCGAGGCGGTGCTGCTGAGCCTCGACGAGGTCACCACGATGTTCCACGAGTTCGGCCATGCGCTGCACGGGCTGTTCAGCACCGCCCGCTACCCGAGCCTGTCGGGCACCTCGGTGCCGCGTGACTTCGTCGAGTTCCCCAGCCAGGTCAACGAGATGTGGATCACCTGGCCCGAGGTGGTGCGCCACTATGCCGTGCACCACGAGACCGGCGAGCCGCTGCCCGAGGAGGTGCTCGAGAGGCTGCGCGCCCAGGGCAGCTTCAACGAGGGTTTCGGCACCAGCGAGTACCTGGCCGCCGCCCTGCTCGACCAGGAGTGGCACCGCATCGCCCCCGGCAGCCGCGTGGAGGACGTGGAGTCCTTCGAGGCCGAGGCCCTGCAGCGCGTTGGCCTGGCCAGCGCGCTGGTGGCGCCCCGCTATCGTAGCACCTATTTCTCGCACACCTTCGCCGGCGGCTACGACGCCCGCTACTACTCCTACATCTTCAGCGAGGTGCTGGACGCCGACACGGTCGAGTGGTTCAAGGAGAACGGCGGACTGACCCGCGTCAATGGCGACCACTTCCGCGCCGAGCTGCTCTCGCGGGGCAACACCCGCGAGCCGCTGGCGAGCTTCCGTGCCTTCCGTGGTCGTGACGCCAGCCTGGAGCCGCTGCTGAAGCGTCGCGGCCTGGACGGCTGATCCGGGCGCTCTGGACACCCCAGGACGCTCCCGAGACAGACGCGCGGCCCCGGCGAATTTCTCGCTGGGGCCGCGCGTCGTCTGGTTCGGGTCGTCGGGGGCTCAGTCGTCGTCGATGTCCTCACCGGCCAGGGCGCGGGCGGCCAGCGACTCGCTCTCGGCCACCTCCCACACCTCCCGGGCGGCAGTGAGGTTGAGCGCGACGATGAACAGGCCGAGCACGATGTCGGGCCAGCCGCTGTGGGTGGCGGCGGTCACGCCGGCCATGGCGATGATGGCGAGGTTGGCGAAGACGTCATTGCGGGCGGCGAGGAAGGCGGCGGTGGTCATGGAGCCGCCGTGGCTGCGCCAGCGGGCCAGCAGCCAGGTGCAGGCGATGTTGACCACCACAGCTCCGCCAGCGGTCAGCACCAGCGAGAGCACCTCGGGCGGGTGGGGGTCGGAGAACTTGGTCACGGCCTGCCAGATCGCGGCCAGTGCCGGCAGCATGATGATGCCGGCCATCACCTTGCCGGCCACGGCCCGGCGGTGCAGGCTCCATCCCAGCGCCAGCGCGATGAGGCTGTTGACGGCGAAGTCCTCGAAGAAGTCCACCGAGTCGGCGAACAGGCTCACCGAGCCGATCGCCAGGGCGACGGCTCCTTCGACGAAGAAGTAGGCCAGGTTGAGCACCGCCACCAGCATCACGGTGCGGCGCAGGCTGCGGCGCAGCCCTTGGTCGGCCAGCAGGTCGTCGTCGGAGCGGGACGGTTCGGGCTGTTCGTTCACCCCGGAAGCCTATCAGCCGTGCCCTCTAGGCTGGCGGGCATGGACATCACCTCCCCGCGACGGGTCTCCCTGCGCCAGGTCGAGCTCGACGGCACCGCCCTTGACCTGGTGGGCGACCTGGTGCTGGCCGACGACGACCGTGTGGTGGTGCTGCCCGCCGGCAGGGGTCCGGTGGAGGTGCCGCGCAGCCAGATCCGAGCGATGCGCTGGGCCCCCGCCCGGGTGGTGCGCCCCACCTCCCGCGTCGACGACCTGGTGCGGCTGGCGGCGCTCGGGCTGCCCGGCGACAGCACGGTGCGGATGGGTGGCTGGTCGCTGCACGTCGGCCAGGGGCGCTTGCGACGGGCCAATTCCTGCCATGCCACCGGCACTGCCGAACGCGAACTGGGCCTGGCCGTCGAGCAGGTCGACGGCTTCTACCAGGAGCGTGGGCTGGTGCCCTGCATCCAGCTGGCGGCCCGTTCCTGGCATGACGATGCCGAGCCGGCCCACGAGCTGGACCAGCTGATGGGGCGACGCGGGTGGGCAGTGCGCCAGTCCTCGCGGCTGTTGGTGGGCTCCTTGGCGGAGCTCGACCTTGCAGGAGCGCAGCCCGATCTCGTCTGGGAGGAGCAGCCGTCCCGGGCCTGGTGCGCCGCGACCGGGGTGCAGGACGAGGCAGGCGCGGCGGAGCTGGCCACTGCGCCGGCCCGCTACGCGACGCTGCGGCTGGGCGGTGAGACGGTCGGTGGGGCCCGCCTGGTGCGCGCCGACGACTGGGCCGAGCTGGGGGAGCTGTTCGTCCTGCCCGAGCACCGGGGCCGCGGACATGGCCGTGCCCTGGCCATCGGGGTGATGGCCAGCGCACGAGAGGTGGGTGCTGCCTACTGCCACGTCACCGTGCCCGACGAGCAGGTGGCGGCGGGGCGCCTGGTGGACCAGCTGGGGCTGGTGCAGCACCACCTGGTGCGCCACCGCGAGCCGGTCAGTTGAGGATGCGGGTCTGGAACAGGTAGTCGTGGTGCTTGCCGCGCAGCGCCTTGAAGCAGGCGTTGAGGTGGGCGAAGAGCTGCACGATCGCGCAGAAGACCAGCAGCGGGATCCCGATCGGTGAGCCGATCAGCGTCAGGGTCAGCACCCATCCGATGATCGTCGCGATGGTCACCCAGATGTTGAAGTTGAAGGCGCCCGCCGCGGCCCGGCGCACGTAGGGGGAGCGGTCCTTGTAGAGCATCCAGATGATGAGCGGGCCGACGAAGCTCAACCAGCCGGCGCTGACCACCATCGCGACAAGGGTCGAGGCGTGGGCCAGTGCCGCGGCGTGACGGTCCTCGTCGGGGATCTGCGCCGACAGCGTGCCATGGGAGTAGGGGTTCTGGTTGGCGTAGTAGCTCATGACCCCATCCTCTCGCGTGCTGCTGCGCCGAAGCACCTTCTTGGGGGAGGGGTCGGGGCCGGGTCAGGGCAGATCCGGGGATCGAGGTCCTCGCTCTCGAAAGCTAGCAAGCAACTGCCCCACTCGTACTTGGGTCGGACACCCGCGCCCAGGCCAGGGCGAAGACCACCATCACCCCCGCGAGCGTCAAGCAAGCGGCGGTGACGCTGTGGCTGGTGACCAACCCGACCAGTGGGTTGATTGCGGCGCCGACCAGGCTTGCGACAGTACTCACCATCGACAGGGCGGTGGCGCGGCTGGTGACGGGCGCTGCCACGGTGGTGAGGGTGTCTGCGACAGGTCCTCGTACGGCCGCCGAGGCGAGGATGACGACGAAACCGGCAATCGTGCCGAACCGGTGCGGGATCGTCATCAGGGCGAATCCCGCAGCACAGCCGAAAGTGCTTGCCGCGACCAGACGCGTCCTCGAGCCCACACGGCTGCAGAGCCATTCCGAGGAGTGGGAGCCCACGGCGGCGCCCGTCTGGGCCAGGGCGAGCAGGACACCGAACCAGCGCACGTCCACCCCTGTCGACTGCCACCGGGGCTGGTTCAGGTAGAAGGCGGCGCCCACGAGGATCCAGGGCTGGAGTGCCGAGAGCCACAACACGGGCGTGGCAAGCACATGCCGGGCCACTGCGCCCAGCGGCTCCGGTGTGGGGGAGTCGTCGCCGTCACGGGTGCGGGGTGCTGCCGGCAGGGCCAGCACGACGGCCGCCCCCGCCGTCTCGGCAACGGCCGCCGCGGCTGCGGGCCAGCCGATGCCACGGGTTGCGAGCAGAGCGCCGATGATGCCGGCGAGTGCTCCCGAGACCGCCGACAGCGCCCCGTAATGACCCAGCACCCCGGTCAGACGGTTACCCGCCTCACGGTCGAGGACGGCGGCCAGGTAGCTGCGGTCCGCACCGGAGACGAGCGCAATGCCGAGGCCGGAGAGCACGTGGGTGGCGACGAACTGGCCGAAGCCATGGCTGGTCGCAAAACCGATGGCAGCCACGGCTCCCACCAGGTAGCCGGCCACCAGTACGGCGCGGTCACTGGTCAGGTCGGCCAGCCGTCCGGTGGGCAGGTCACAGACCATGATGCTCACCACCAGCACCGTCTCCAGGGTGAAGACCTGGGTCCAGGTGAGGTCGCGGGCGAGCAGGTACAGGGTGGAGACGGGCACCGCGAAGGAGGCCGAGGTGAGCGCCGTGGCGATGGCGACCACCGTCAGGGCACGGTGGTGCCAGACGAAGTGGATGGTGTTCACGAGAAGTCCTGGGGTCGAGGGTTCCTGGTCAAGGGGACCGTCGAGCCTGCGGGCTGTGCCGTCGTCAGTACTCGACGGCCGGATCGGACATGCAGATCAGGCTTCCGGCCCTGTCGCATCGACGGGCCGGAGCTGGTCGGATCCGGCTGGCCACCTCACCCGAAGGTGACGTGACCAGCCCAGTTACCTCGTGGACTCACGTCTCCAGCCAACCACATGCGGCTGGAACGGTGCTCGACGACACTGGGCACGTCGTTGACCGACCGGGCATGTGATGCAGCGCGTGCCCTGTGGGCTGTGGGCATGCCCAGGCAACGGGCCACGGGGGGACGGCAACCGGGCCCGTCGCGCTCCCGGGCCGACCGGCCACGACTAGGATCGGGACCATGCCGGCCAACCTCCTCGTCACGGGCGCCACCATGGTGCTGCTCAGCCTGCCCCTGCTGGTCCTGCTGGCCAGGGGAGTGACCAAGGAGCGGCAACGCCGGGCCGAGCTGCGCCAACAGCTGTTGGCTGCCCCCACCGCACCTGGCATCCGGTGACCGGCCCGATCGACGACTTCATCGCCAGCTGCACCCCCACTGACCGGCAGGTACTAGGGGCGATGGTGGACCTCGCCCATGACGTCGTGCCCGGTCTGGTGCAGACCACCAGCTACCGGCTGCCGGCGCTGAGCCTCGGGCCCACCAGCAGGCAGGTCGTGTGCGGCTTCGCGGTGGGCAGGCGCTTCCTGTCCTGGTACCCGTCCAGCTCGGCCACCATCACCACGCTGGCCCACGAACTGTCCGGCGTCGAGACCAGCGGCTGAGCCAGGGCCGAGGTCAAAGCCGTGTCACAGCTTGGCGCGCAGTGCCTCCAGCGTCTGCTCGTCCAGCCCGATGCCGTCGCGCAGGTAGCCGTCGAGGTCACCCCAGCGCTGCTCCACCTCGTCGAGGCCCGCCTCCAGGAAGGTGAGGTCCACCAGGTTCATCGGCCGGTTGCAGGCTGCCCGGGCCCGCCCGCCACGCAGCAGGTCCATCCGCCACCGCAGCCTCATCATGTGGCCCACCGCCGGCTGGCTGGCCATGTAGTCCTCGCGGATCTGCTCGGGCGAGTCCCCGTGGATGTGCTGCAGCAGCAGCGCCACCCACCCGGTGCGGTCCTTGCCGTCGGTGCAGTGGAAGAGCACCGCCCGCGGCTCCTCGGCCACCATCCGCAGCACCTGGCCGATCCGCTCGCGCTGCCCGGCATCGGTGACCATGCGCCGGTAGCGGTCACACATGGCCTTCATGGTGTCGTCCTCGGTGCGCCGTGTTCCCGTCACAGCGTCGCCGGTGCCGTGCACGTCCACCAGCACGTGCCGCACCCCCGGCAGTGCAGGATCGGGAAAGTTGGCCGCCACCTTCTCGGTGCGAAGGTCCACCACCAGCCCCAGGCCCAGCTCGGCCAGGCGGCCACGATCCGCGGACGTGGCACCCCACAACAGCGAGGAGCGGTAGACCCCGCGGCCGGGACTGCTCGTGGAGGTGACCGGCCGCAGGTTGTAGACGCCGAAGGGGACATGGACGCGGTGGGTGACCAGACGCACCGCCGACAGGACAGAAGGCATGCCCCGCACTCTAGAGCTCCTCCAGGGGCGAGTGCAGGTGCGCCAGTTCGTCGGCAACGTTCGACGCGGCCCGCTCCTGCCACCACATGCGCCCCGGCGCGGTGGCGAACAGCTCCTGTTCCAGGAAGGCGCGCAGCACCTGGCCCCGGCCCGAGCGCCACTGCTGGTCGTCGAAGCGGCCGTACTCCCGCCGCAGGTCACGCACCGAAACGTGGTAGCGGCCCGGGGCACTGCCCAGGATCGCCATGTCGGCATCACTCAACACCGCCCCGGCCACATCTCCAGGATCAGGCCGGTGGTCGATTGTCAGCAGCACCAGCCGCTGAACCTCGGCCACCTCACGCGATGGCAGGCCAGCCCTGCCCAGCAGCGCCCCGCCCCGCTCGGCGGACAGCTCCTCGTCCTGCCCCGGACCGATGCCGTGCACCAGGTCGTGCACCAGCGTCGCCAAGACCTCAGCCCGCGAGAGCCGATGATCCACGGCGGCCGCCAACGACTGCTGGTGCGTCAGCATCTCCACGAGGTGCCGCACGTCGTGGTAGACCCTGCCGGGAGCGCCATATGCCTTCACCACCTCGTGGGCCACGAATCCCTGCCCAGGAAGGTGCGCGTCGACCACGCGCCGCAGCAGGTCTCGACTGCGGCCCCGCCGCGGAGCATGGTCGGCATGCCCGGTGCGGGTACCGCCCGCCCGCATCCGACGCACCAGCTCGCGGCTGTCCACCAGCACGGCACCCGCCGCCAGTGCCGCCGGCACCCGGTCGGCGCGCAGGTCGTAGTGGTCGTGGTCGAAGGCCCTCACGTCCAGACCCGCCCGCCGGGCGCCATCGTGCAACTCCCACAGCGACTCGTCGCTGACCAGGTGCCCATACATGGTCCCGTGCGCCGGCCAGCGCGGCTCGTCCAGCAGCAACACTCAGACCAGCCCCCGCACTCAGACCAACCCCTGCACCAGACGCACCAGCCACGTGCCCACGCCCGCCGCACCGCAGGCCACCAGCACGCTCACGAAGGTCCCGATGATGAACCGCTCCGCCGCGCCCGCCGTCGTCGCCTTCAACTCGGGATAGCGTGCCAATCCCTTGAGCGCCAGACAGATCGCGATCGCCTCCGGATAGCGCGCCACAAGACCAGAGAAGATCGCCAGCCGCTCAAGACGCCCGATCCACGCCCCGCCCGGCAACTGCTGCGCAGCAGCCACCACCCCATCCTGGCCCTGGTCCCCGGCCGACCGGCCAGCGCCGACGGCCCGATGCGCAGAACGATCCACCCGGCGGAAGACGGCCTGCACCACCGGCCCACCCAGCAGCACCGCCAGTGCACCGGGAACCACCACCGCGACCACCTGCAGCAGTGCAGCCTCCCACCCGCTCATCGCGCGCACCCGGTGTCGTCTGCGCGCAGGGCAGCGGAGGCTTCCTGCTGGGCCTGCAGCAGCAGGGCGGCGCACAGCTCACGGCCCCGCACCGACTGTTCCCACGCAGCCCGGCGATGGCGCTGGCTCACCGCCGAAGGGCTGATCCCCAGTCGTCGCGCCGCCTCGCCCACGCCCAGTCCCTCCTCGAGCAGGTCCACGATCTGCCACCCCTCACTGCTTCGTCGAGACAGCACCTCCTGCCACAACCACAGGGCCGCCTCCGCACGCCTGATGCTGTCACCATAGGCATCGCCACTGACAGTCTCGTCGCCGACCAGCCGAAGCCCGGTGGGGGAGCGGTGCGCGAGCTCGACCGCCTGCCGTGCCGCCAGATAGGCGCCACCTCGTGCCTCACGGGTCGACTCGGGCAGGGGGCGCTCCACCTGCCCCAGCCCCAGCCCGATCCACCAACGGCCATCACGTACCAGCACCTCCACGACGCGCACCAGCTGGGCGGAGGAGTCCACCAGCAGCTGCACCTCGTCACCCGCAGTTCGCTCCGCAGGAAGTACCCACGGGGTGGGTGAGAGGGCCCGCAACTGGTCCAACACCGGGTCGACGGCGTCACTGTGGTGACGCGAATCCCGCTGGTCGGCCGTCACCACGAACCATGCCGTGAAGTCACGATCCTTCATGTGCTACATCGTAGGCCAAAGCCTTCATCTCTCGGACCAGCCTGTGCTAGACAGGAGCCATGGCTACCACTGCATTCAAGGGCACCCCCGTCCAGACCTCCGGCGAGCTGCCGGCCCAGGGCAGCACCGCCCCCAGCTTCGAGCTGGTCGGCGCCGACCTGTCCGCCGTCACTTCCCAGGACCTCGCAGGACGCCGCGTCGTCCTCAACATCTTCCCCAGCGTCGACACCGGCGTCTGCGCCACCAGCGTGCGCAAGTTCAACGAACTGGCCGGCGGCCTCGACAACACCACCGTCGTGAACGTCAGCAAGGACCTCCCCTTCGCCCAGGCCCGCTTCTGCGGCGCCGAGGGCATCGAGAACGTCACGGTCGGCTCCGACTTCCGCGGCAGCTTCGGCACCGACTACGGCGTCCTGCAGACCGAGGGCCCCCTCCAGGGCCTGCTCGCCCGCGCCGTCGTCGTCCTCGACGAGCAGGGCAAGGTCCTGCACAGCCAGCTCGTCGACGAGATCACCACCGAGCCCGACTACGACGCCGCCGTCGCCGCCCTCAACTGACCGACCCCCCACGGCACATGCGTGGCCCGCACCCCCACTGGGGTGCGGGCCACGCATCATGTCCGGCCGGTCATCAGCCCCACTGGGCCTCCAGGGTAAAACCCGTCCCCAGGTCGGTGACTGTCACCGAGACCGCGCCACTACCGTCGACGCGGTAGACCTCCTCCACCCACACGTCCTCCCCGTCCGGCAGCGGCCCCACCCGATGCCCCGACAGGTCACGCCCGTCCTGCAGCCGACGATCGAAGGGGAAACGCAGCTCACCCACGGGCGCCAGCGCGCCCGCGGGCGAACCGTCCTGCGCCACGTCCGCACACTCCACGAAACGCAGCACGCCCAGGTCGTGCACCGCCCGGTAACGTCGCGTCACCGCCGCCCCATCGAACTCCACCTCCTGCTGCGGCGACAGCACCTGGTCCAGCACCACCCGCGCTCCCGACTCCTGCTCACGGAAGACGCCGAAGCTGCGCGACAGTCGCTCGGTCAGGCTGTAGCCCGACTCCGGATCGGCGGCGATCGCCAGGCCGATCGCAGTCGAGGCACCCGGCTGCTGGGCGCGGTGCACGCGGCGGCCGAAACGTTCCCGCAGGCGACGAGGGACACTCGGCAGTGACGAACCGCCTCCCACCAGATGAATGCCCGCGACCTGCTCCTCTGTCTCGGGGCCGAGCGAATCGACCAGCGAGCTCATCGTCTCCAGGCTCTGCTCCACCAGCGGATCACACGCCCGATAGAAGTCCTCCGCCGGCACAACCACGAGCTCCCCGTCCAGCTCGACCGGGATGCGTCGCGTCTGGGCGGTCAGCGACTCCTTGGCCTGCTGGCACTGCTCCACCAGCGCATCCAGGGCCGTCACCGGCAGCGAGGCCTCGTCCACCCCTGCCTTGGCCAGGACCAGATCGGCCAGCACCAGGTCGAAGTCGTCGCCACCGAGCCGGTTCACCCCGGCCGAACCCAACACCTCGTGACGGGTCCCGTCGGCCTGCACCAGCGAGGCGTCGAAGGTGCCGCCACCCAGGTCGTAGACGAGCACCCGGTTGCGGCGCGAGGTCACGGTGCGTGCGTGACGGTGGGTGTACTCGAAACCGGCCGCGGACGGCTCGTTGAGCATGGAGGAAACCGCGAAACCTGCCCTGTCGAAGGCCTCCAGGGTGAACAGTCGCTGCGCGGTGAAGGCATGGGCAGGCACCGCGACCGCCACGCGCCCCAAGGCCTCGCCACGGGCACAGGTGGAGCCCGTCACCAGCGCCTCGCTCAGGGCCGCCAGATAGCCACTGACCAGGTCGAGCAGCACCAGCTCCCGACCGGCCACGCTCATGGTGCTGTCGAGGGTGAGGTCGGCAGAGGCCAGGTGACGCTTGACCGAGCGCACCAGCGTGGCGCCCTCCTCGGCAGCCCGGCGCGCCTCGAAGCCGAAGCTCGTCCGACCCTCGGGGTCCACGGCCACCAGGCTGGGGAAGTAGTCGTGCAGGTCGCCGTCGAGGTCCTCAAAGCCGACGACCGGGTAGTTGCCCCGATCGGACTGGGCGACAACGGTGCGGGTGGTCCCGAAATCAATGCCAAGGTGCATGGCACCAGCCAACCACGGACGGCACCCACGCGCCTGCACGGTTCAGCCATCGCCCAGTCCTGCCACAATGGACCCCATGGCAGACAACCAACCCCGCGATGACCATGCCAAGCAGCTCAAGAAGACGGTCTCCAGCGTCAAGCAGCTGCGTGGCTGGATGGCGAGCGACCCCACCCGCACCGAGGAGTTCGTCGACGCCCTGAATGCCGCGACCGGGCTGCGCCTGCTCTCCCGGGCGTGGGCCGAGGCCGCACCCGAGGCGACCGAGGCCGTGACGGCCGCCGACCGCCTGGTCTCCTCGCGAGGACCGGTCGGTCCCTACACACCAATGGTCGATGCGGCCCGCTACGTGACCGCACTCACCCACGTCGCCACCATCCAGCGGGGCATGCACCTGGACGAGGCCTCCGGCCGCACCATGCAGGCCGCCCTGTCCTGGAAGGACCAGCTGACGCGCCCCGGACTCGCCGAACAGCTCGATGCGCGCACCACCACCTGGGTGCTGCTGGCCATGGCCCAGCACGCCCTCGCCACCGGAGACCTGGCTGCAGCCAATGCCTGGGCCGACGCCGCGCTGCGCACCGCCCGCGAGGGCCAGCTGGACGGCGACCAGCTGGTGGTCCTGCTGGACGCCCTGCGCACCAGCGCCGACGCCCGATGGGCCGTCAACCTGCCGGAGCAGTCCCTGGCCCTGCTCGACGAGGCCCTCGACCGCTGGCGCGCCTGGACACGCGACGACCTGGCCCAGCTTCCCCGCATGGCCAGGCCCCACCTCGAGCGGCTGGTGGCACCCGCCTTCGCCCTGATGCGTGACCGCGCGGACCGCCTCGAGGAGATGGGCCGCATCGACGAGTCACTGGAGGCCCGCGAGGAGCTGTCGACCCTGCTGCACCGCAGCGCCGCCCGCCGCGGCGAGAATGGCCGTATCGACCTGGCCCTGGCCCGCAGCGACCAGGCCTGGTCGCTTGCCGACACGGAGCAGGAGGGCGAGGCCCTGCGCGCTGCCGAGGACGCCCAGCAGGCGCTCAATGCCCTGCTCAAGGCGGAGAAGCCCGTCGGCCAGCACTTGCCGACCCAGCTCTTCGTCGCCCCGTCCAAGGCCCATGCCGAGCTCGCTGCTGGACGTTCGGCCGCGGCGCGCAAGACCATCGACGGTGTCTTCTCCCGCCTGCAGGCCCACCCGTCGATCGCCGTGAACGCGGCCGCGCGGGCGGTCGCCCTGATGGTGCGAGCCGAGGTCTCCCAGGCCGAGGGGGCGGACGCCAGCGCCGACCTGCATGCCGCCAGGGCCGTCCTGTCCGAACTGCGCAGCTCCGAACGCGACCAGCAGCTCTACGGTCACCATGACCCCATGACGGCACTGCGTGCCCTGGCCCGTGGGGCGCAGCTGGAGGGAGGGGAGGGCACACCGCACTGGGAGGTCCCCGATCCGGTCCAGACGCTCACCCCCCGCACTGCCCCGGGCAATCACGTCGAGGACGATGCGGAGGCGATGCGACGTATCGACCAGGTGCGAGAGCAGGCCGCCCGAGAGCGCGCCGCCGAGGAGGAGCGCCAGGCAGCAGAACGTGCCGAGCAGGAGCGCCTGCAGCAGGAGGCCCGTCACCGCTTCGAGCAGGAGCAGGCCGAGCGCGACCGTCTCGCCCGCGAGCGCGACGAGGCAGAGGCCGAGCGGGAGCGCCAGGCACAGGAGGAGGCCCGGGCCCTGGCGGAGCAGCGCGCCGCAGAGCAGGAACGCGCCGAGCAGGAACAGGCGCTGGCCGAGGCCACAACCCCGGAGCAGGCGACAGCGCCTGCAGTGGAGGTCTCCGGCCAGGCAGAGCAGGCCGCGGCAGAGCGCGCCCGACTCGAAGCAGAACACGCCCAGGCCCGAGCGGCCCAGGAGACGGCAGCTCGCGCCGAGCAGGAGCGACTGTCAGCCGAGCAGGAGCGAGCCGCCCGCGGAGAGGCCCGGCGACGTGCCGAGGAGCAGGAACGAGAGGCCCAGGAACGAGCTGAGGCCGCACGCCTGGAGGAGCTGCGGCGCGCCGAGGCCGAGGCAGCCCGTATCGACCCGCTGGACCCGCTGCGCGAACGGGTGCAGGCAGCCGAGCACTCCACCGACAAGAAGTCGCTGGAGGTGGCACTCGAGGCCCTCGTCGCAGCCCTGGAGCCGGCGGCGGAGCAGAACCCCGGCGCGCATGGGGCAGAACTGGTCCAGAGCCTGGAACGGTTGTCCAGCGTGCAGGGCTGGTGGGGTGGCCGCGCCGCCGGCAAACGCGCCAAGCAGCTCGCCAAGCAGTGGGGACTCTGAGCCGCTGAAGAGGCGGTGACGGGCCGCTCAGTCCAGCAGCTCGTCCACCGCCTGCCCCAGGACCTCCCCCAGGGAGTCGTGCACCACCAGATCTGCGCGGTGGTCCCAGCCTGTGGCCTCCCGGTTTACCAGCACCAGGTGGGAGCCCTGGAAGTGGTCCACCAGGCCTGCCGCCGGGTAGACGTTCAACGACGTCCCTCCCACCACCAGCACGTCACAGCTCGAAACCGCCTCGACGGCCCCCTGCACCACCTCGGGGTCCAGTGCCTCGCCGTACAGCACGACATCGGGGCGCACCATCGCCCCGCAATCCAGGCAGGTCGGCACCCCGATGGTGGCCAGCATGAAGTCCATGCCATGCCCACGACCGCACCCGACGCAGACATTGCGGTGGGCGCTGCCATGCAGCTCCAGAACCGCGCGGCTCCCGGCGGCCTGGTGCAGCCCGTCGATGTTCTGGGTCACCACGCAGCGCAGCCGTCCCGCCTGCTCCAGCCGGGCCAGCGCCAGGTGAGCTCGGTTCGGCCTGGCCTGCGGGTGCAGCAGGCTGGTGCGGTGGAAGTCGAAGAAGGCCTGCGGATCCTGCTCCAGGCAGTCGTGGCTGAGCAGGTACTCGGGCGGGGGAGAGCCTGGCCTCGCGTGGGCGTAGAGCCCGGCCGAGGAGCGAAAGTCGGGGATCCCGCTCTCGGTGGAGATCCCGGCACCGCCGAAGAAGACGATGTCGCTGCTGTGGGACAGGATGCGCGCCAGCTCCGACATGGCCCCATCGTGCCATGCGGCACCGGCGCTCGGGTTGGCGCCTCCCACAAAGCGTGATTTTCCTCACAGCGATGCATTCGGTAGCCTTCACTCCAGTGTCGACTGCCGGGCTCGGCTCCCGTCCGCACACTCGTCCAGTACCACTCCGTCGAGGCGAACGACCGCATGGTCCCGTCTTGGTGATCGACCAGGCATCCCGACCAGTCGGCTGCACACGCCGCCGACCCCTCACCAACCCGTACTGGAGAGCACGTGCCCGTTTCGTCCCTCGTGTGGGGCGCGACGATCATTGCGATCGCCGCCCTGTTGCTGTTCGACTTCTTCTTCCACGTCCGCCAGGCCCACATCCCGTCCCTGCGCGAAGCCGCCACCTGGTCCGCTGTCTACGTGGGCATCGCGGTCGCCTTCGGCGTGGGCGTCTGGATCCTCGGCGGAAACCAGATGGGCACCGAGTACTTCGCGGGCTACATCACCGAGAAGGCACTCAGCGTCGACAACCTGTTCGTCTTCCTGATCATCATGGCGAGCTTCCGTGTGCCACGCGCCGACCAGCAGAAGGTCCTGCTCTTCGGCATCGTCTTCGCACTCATCGCCCGCACCGGCTTCATCCTGGTGGGGGCTGCCGCCATCAACCGCTGGTCCTGGGTCTTCTACCTGTTCGGCCTGATCCTGCTCGTCACGGCCGGCAACATGCTCAAGCCCGAGGACACCGGCGACGGCCATGGCGCCGACAACATCATGGTGCGCATCGCCCGAAAGCTGTTCAAGACATCGGAGCACTACGACGGGGACAAGCTGTTCACGGTCGTCGACGGCAAGCGCATGATGACGCCCATGCTGCTGGTGATGGCCGCCATCGGTGGAACCGACATCCTGTTCGCCTTGGACTCCATCCCCGCCATCTTCGGCCTCACGCAGAACACCTTCATCGTGTTCACCGCCACCGCCTTCAGCCTGCTGGGGCTGCGTCAGCTCTTCTTCCTCATCGACGGCCTGCTGGACCGCCTGATCTACCTGTCCTACGGACTCGCCGCGATCCTCGCCTTCATCGGCGTGAAGCTGGTGCTGCACGCACTGCACGAGAACACGCTGTGGTTCATCAACGGGGGCCAGCACGTCAACCTGGTCGAGATCAGCACCGGCTTCAGCCTGACCGTGATCCTCGGGGTGCTGCTGTTCACGGTGCTCGCCTCCCTGGTCTCGCCCAAGGGCAAGGCACACACCGTGGTGAACAATGCCCGGCTGCACGCACAGCAGTACGTCGACCTCGACTGGGAGAGCGACCAGGCCGAGCGCGAGCGCATCTACGCCAAGCTCACCAAGGAGAAGGCCGCCATCGAGCTGCTCCCTGCCAAGTACCGCGACGAGATCCGCGACCAGCGCGACCTGCACGAACTCTTCGGTCGCGCAGACTCGCTGCACGCGCAGCGTCGTGACCGCGGACAGGGGAGCGAGGCCGCCTTCCTCTGACCGATCGCACCACTCCAGCGGAGCTGGACTCACCACGAGCGGGGCAGCGCGCCATGGGCGCGCTGCCCCGCTCGTGACATGGCCGGCCCGTCAGTGCGAGCCAGCGCGAGGTCAGGTTCAGCCAATCGTCTCGCGTCCTCGGGTGACGATCAGCGGGTCGGGCTCGTGCACCACCGAGGTGTCCTTGCCGTCATAGTCGAACTGGTTGAGGAAGAAGCGCATCGCATTGATGCGGGCGCGCTTCTTGTCATTGCTCTTGATGCTCCACCAGGGGGCGTAGTCGGTGTCGGTCGCTGCGAACATGGCGTCCTTGGCAGCCCCGTAGTCATCCCACTTGTCGAGGCTCTCGATGTCCATGGGGGAGAGCTTCCACTGGCGCACCGGGTCGAGCTGGCGGATCGCGAAGCGGGTGCGCTGTTCGTGCTGGGTCACCGAGAACCAGAACTTGGTCAGCGAGATGCCGGCATTGGTGATCATCTTCTCCAGCAGGGGAGCCTGCACCAGGAACTGCTGGTACTCCTCCTCCTCGCAGAAGCCCATCACCCGCTCGACGCCGGCCCGGTTGTACCAGGAGCGGTCGAACAACACGATCTCACCGGCGGTGGGGAAGTGGTTGATGTAGCGCTGGAAGTACCACTGGTGAAGCTCGCGGTTGCTCGGCTTGGTCAGCGCCACGGTGTGCAGGTACCGCGGGTTGAGGTGCTCCTCGAAGCGCTTGATCGTGCCACCCTTGCCTGCGGCGTCGCGGCCCTCGAAGAGCACGATGTGCTTGAGGTCATTGTCCTGGGTCCAGTACTGGAACTTGAGCAGTTCCACCTGCAACGCGTACTTCTCCTCCTCGTACTCGTCGCGGCCCATCCGCTCCTCGTAGGGATAGTCCTCGCGCCAGGTCTCGACGGCCGAGCCCCCGGGATCGATGAGGTCGGGATCGCTGCCGGCAATGTCGGGCAGCACCGTGTAGCCCTCTGCCCGAAGACGGTCGATGTACTGGCGGTAGTGACTGGTGTTCGGCATGTCCTCTTCCCGATGGCATCCGGGCGCAGGCGCGCCTGGATCGATCCTAGGCAGGGCTGGCTGCTGCCGCAGCGGCTGGCGGACCTTGGGCCAAGAATTTGCTGAGTCGTCGCCTGCCCCCCATCCGGGCACGCCACCGCCGAAAAACATGGCAGTTTCCTTGTCAATGATAATCTCGAGACCAGTCAACCCGAGGAGCGACAGATGAGCGAGTTCACCACCCATGAGATCTCCGCCGAGCACGCCGAGACGGTGCGCCAGACGCTGCCGCTGGTCGGTTCGAAGATCGACGAGATCGCACCCAACTTCTACCGTCGCATGTTCGCCGCCGAGCCCGAGCTGCTGCGCCACACCTTCAACCGTGGCAATCAGGCCCAGGGCGCCCAGCAGCGAGCCCTGGCCGCCTCCGTCGCCACCTATGCCACCCTGCTGGTGGATGACCAGGCTCCCTCGCCCGACTCCCTGCTCAGCCGCATCGGCCACAAGCACGTCAGCCTGGGAATCACCGAGGACCAGTACCAGATCGTCCACGACCACCTGATGGCTGCCATCGTCGAGGTGCTCGGTGCCGATGTCGTCACTGCCCCGGTCGCCGAGGCCTGGGACGCCGTCTACTGGAGCATGGCCAAGACCTTGGTCGCCTTCGAGAGCACGCAGTACCACGAGCTCGGCGTCGAGCCCGGAGATGTCTTCTTCACCGCCAGGGTCAGCGAGCGCATCGACCGCAATGACAGGATCGCCACCTTCACCATCGTCGCCCGCGACGGCGAGAAGCCGTTGCCGGCGTTCAAGCCTGGCCAGTACACCTCGGTGCGTCGCACCATGGCCGACGGCGCCGGGCAGCTGCGCCAGTACAGTCTGTGCAATGCCCCCGGCTCCCATGCCTGGCAGATCACGGTCAAGAAGATCGATGAGGCGGGCAGCCCGGTCGGCGAGGTCTCGGCCTCGATCATCGATGGGCTGAAGGCCGGCGACGAGCTGGAGCTCAGCCTGCCCGCCGGCGACCTGGTCCTCGACACCACCGCCGACAACCCGGTGGTGCTCATCAGCGCCGGCATCGGCGCCACCCCGATGCTCGGCATGGCCAACTACCTGTCCCAGAGCGGCAGCCAGCGCACCGTGCGGGTGCTGCACGCCGACACCGACGCCGAGGACGCGCCGCTGGTCGACGAACTGCGCGCAGCCGTCGAGGAAATGCCCAACGGCTCGATGCAGCTGTGGTTCTCCCATCACGCCACCGAGCCCGCCCTGGCCGGCCACATGGACCTGGCAGACCAGGACCTGCCCGAGGGCGCCAGCTACTACCTGTGTGGCTCCAACTCCTTCCTGCAGGCGGTCCGCGGCCAGCTGGCCGAGCGGGGCGTCGACGAGGAGTCGATCCACTTCGAGCTGTTCAGCCCCAACGACTGGCTGCTGCCCGGCTGAGGCCTCAGACCAGTTGGCTGACCGCGTGGATCGCGAGGCCCGCCAGCGCACCGACGATGGTGCCGTTGATCCTGATGAACTGCAGGTCGCGGCCCACGAACAGCTCGATGCGACTGGCGGCCTCGTTCGCGTCCCAGCGGTCCACCGTGCTGGAGATGACCGTGGTGAGTTCCTCGCCGTAGGTCTCGACGAGGAAGGCGGCGACGTCCTGGATGCGGGCGTCCAGGCGTTCGCGCATCTGCGCGTCCTGCTCCAGCTGGGCGGCCAGCTCGCTCAGCCACCCGTCGATGCTGCGCCACAGGGTCGATTCGGGATCGTCCAGGGCCTGCTCGAAGGAGGCCCGGATGGTCTGCCAGACCTCCACCACGGCGGGGGTCACTGACGGACTGTCCAGCAGCTGCAGCTTGATCGCCTCGGCCTTGGCCATCACGGTCGGGTCCTCGCGCAGGTCGACGGCGAGCTTCTCGAGGAAGGTGTCGATTGCGCCGCGGAAGGGGTGCCCGGGCTCGTCGATGACGGCCTGGGTCCAGTCCAGCGCCTGTTGGTAGCCGAAGCCCGAGACCTGCTTGTCGATCCACCGCGGGCTCCAGCTCGGTGCGCGCTCACCGATGACATGGCGGGCCGCGTCTGGATTGCGGCGCAGCCACTGGTTGAGCTCGCGGGCCAGCACGTCGACCAGGTGCTGGTGCGATCCGTCGGCGACAACATCGGCCAGCAGGCTGCCTGCTACGGGGCTGACCTGGTGCTCGCGCAGCCGGGGAAGCACCGACTGGTCCACCACGGCGGCGACGTCGTCGTCCTTGACCTTGGCCAGCAGGAGCCGGGCTCCGCGCACGAGCTGTGCACCCAGCCGCCGGCGGTTCTCGGCCGACTGCAACCACCTTGCGGCACGTCCGGGAAGGCCGGCCTCGGCGATCTTGTCCTGGATGATCTGCACGGTCAGGAAGTTGTTGGTGACGAATTCCTGCAGGCTGCGCCCCAGTTCGTTCTTGCGCCGCTTCACCAGCGCCGTGTGGGGGATGGGCAGGCCCAGCGGGTGGCGGAAGATGGCGGTCACGGCGAACCAGTCGGCCAGTGCGCCGACCATCGCTGCCTCGCTGCCGGCATTGACCCACCCGAGCCATCCTTGGCGCACGTCGCGCAGCGTCAGCAGGTAGAGCACGGCCGCGAGGACGAGCAGGCCGGTGGCGAGGGCGCGCATCCGGCGCAGGTCGGCGCGCCGTTGGGCGTCACCGGGGGAATCGGTCATCAGGCTCACGGCACCAGTCTGGCGCATCGGCCCAACCGGTCAGTCCTCGACGAGGGCCGCCAGCAGGTAGCATTCGGCGCATGTCTGCCATGCCGTTCGACCGCCAGTCACTCGACAGTGACCAGCAAAGGGCCTGGCGACTCCTGCTCTCGGTCAACTCCCAGCTCTTCAGCGCCCTGAACAGCCAGTTGCAGTCCGACAGCGGCATGTCCTTCCAGGACTTCGACGTGCTGGTGTACCTGCGCGAGAGTCCCGATCACCGGCTGCGCATGGGGGCGCTGTCGCGGGCCCTGGGCTGGGAACGCAGCCGCACCTCGCACCACGTGGTGCGGATGGAGCGGCGCGGGATGGTCCTTCGCCAGCGCGTTCCCGGCGACGGTCGCGGCGCCCTGGTGGTGGCGACCGGCGAGGGCATGAGACAGCTCGAGCAGGCCGCACCCAAGCACCTCGACCTGGTCAAGGAACTGCTCTTCGGCGGGATGGACCCTGCCACCACCGTCAACCTCGCCGATGCCCTGTCGGTGGTGGCCCGCAACCTGGGGTACGTGCCGGGGCCCACCTGGCACCACGACGAGCCGGGCGAGCCCGGCATGGAGGAGAACGAGTAGTGCTGACCAGTGAGATCGACGAGCGCCCCGGGACTACCGGGGGAGCCGTCCGCGCCGACGACGGCTCCGGCAGGGGAGGTCGCTGGGCGGTGGTCGTCTCCGCCCTCGCACTGGCGACCACGGCGCTGGCCTCCGGCGTCCTGTTCAATGGCTTCCTTCGCCTCGCCCGGCTCCCAGGCCCGACGCCGGCACTGGACCGCGTGCCTCCCGGGCCAGAGGCCGACCAGGCCGTGGGGCTGATGCAGGCAGGAGCTTGGCTCTTCGTCCCGGCCGGCCTCCTCATGCTCGTCGGGCTGGTGGGTGGCGTCCGTCTGGCGCGGCGCCCCGATTCCTTCGCCAGTGGCGTGTGGGCCATCGCGCTGGCTGCCGGCTGCCCCGTGCTCGCGGTCATGCTGCTGACCGGCATGGGTGCCACCTAGGCCGATCCCGCCAGCGCAGTGCAGCAGGGCCCCGTCCGGGATCGGCTGGGGCCCTGCTGCACGGGTGTGCTCAGTCGCGCACGATCATCGCCATGCCGCCGAAGGGGGGCAGCGAGACGGTGAACCCTCCCAGGGCGTCGACATTGTCCACCTTGCGGCGGGTCGTCAGGTCGAAGACGCGTCCCTGCGGGATGTGGTCGGACTGGACCCGGGCGGTGAGCTTCTCGGCCCCGAAGTTCAGCGCGGTCACCTGGATCGCTCCGATCTCCAGACGGTTGACGAGCACCAGCAGTGCAGGGTGTGCCACGTCCGGGGTGTCGACCAGCTCGGCGGAGGCGATCCCATTGCGCTTGCGGACCTTGAGCACCTGCGCCAGGCGCGAGACGAAGGAGTTCGGGTTCTCGAGCTGCTCGGGCAGCGAGCCGTACAGGGCCCGTGCGCGGGGCATGCCCGAGTCGGAGGTGGTCGCCTCGGGGTTGGCCCCCAGCAGGTCATAGGCGCCGCGCTCGATCCAGCGGGTGTCACCACTCTCGATGAGCTTGGAGACGGTACCGCGGTCGACCGGCAGCGCACCCACCAGGTCCCAGCCGGACAGGGCGAAGACACCGGGCTGCCAGGCGTTGTACATGCTCAACAGCAGGTGCGCCTGGGTGATGCGCCGGGTCTCGGCCTCGCCGATCTCGTCGAGGTCGGTGATCCCCAGTGTGGCGGCGATGATGGAGGCGGTGGTGCAGGCGATGCCGTTCTGGGTGAAGACGAAGTTGTAAGGTCCGGCCTCGCCGGTGAGGCGGTCGCGCATGGTCTGGCGGATGTGCTCGCTCATCTCGGCGCCGGTCCAGTCCCGGCCGTCGAGGTGGTAGACGTCGTCCTTGTGGTTGTTCGCGAAGTGCACCAGCTCGTAGGTGAGCTCGTCGTGGTTCTGCAGCGCATGCACCAGCGAGGCCTGGTCGATGCCGATGCCGGCAGCCTCGCGCAGGGTCAGGCGCAGGAATTCGGTGTCGGCGGTGGCCATCGCGTACTGGTAGGCGGGCCGGGTGACGAAGTCGTAGCTCAGGTCCGGGCCGACGGCGGAGGTGTTCTTGATGTCGTCCATGCCCAGGTTGAGCTCCTGGAAGGTGAAGCTGCCCACCTTGCGCACCATCGAGCCGATCAACTGGTTGGCGGCCTGGGACAGGGGATGGCCCTCGGACCAGGCGGGGGTGGCGTCGACGGACTTCTCGACGCCCAGGAAGCCATTGGCGTCCAGGCGCAGGCCGCCCGAGCCGAGGTCCAGCAGCGAGTGAAGTGCGTCGCCCATCACCAGTCGCATGCCGGCGAAGGTGGCGTCGAGCCAGTTGATCGACGGCTGGCCCTCCTTGAAGTAGTGCAGGTAGACCCAGCGTCGCTTGACGCCCTCGCAGTCGTGGATCTCGGGGGTGACCGACCAGTTGGTCTCCTTGACGGCCGGCTCGTAGAAGATGACGCGCTGCAGCTCGCCGATGATGTAGCCGGCCTCGGCCAGGGCCCGCTCGCTGGCGGCATCGAGGTTGGCGGCATCCTGCCCCTTGGGGACCTCCGGCAGCAGGTGCCAGGCATCCTCGGGGATGTCGATCATGTGGTAGATGCCGGGGTAGTCGCGGTAGTTCAGCTCCGCCAGGCGGAAGTCCGCGCCCTTGCCGGTGTGCCCCGGGATGATGTCGTCGATGATGGTGCCGCGGTGGCGCGCGGCGTTCTCGCACATGGTGCGGAACTCGGCCTCGGTGCCGAAGACGGGGTCGATCGCCATGCTGATGCGGTCGAAGTGTCCGTCGATGCTGGGGGTGGGCTTCCACCCGGTCAGGCCGCCGGCGAGCTTCACCGGGCCGGTGTGGATGGCGTCGATGCCGATCTGTTCGAAGGTCTCCCACAGCTCCTCGGAGCCCAGGGCGCCGAGGAAGGACTGGCCGTCTTCGGTGATCATGCTCAGCGGGTAGGCGGTGAACCACACCGACGCGGTGGACACGGCGGCCCGCGGGTCCGGGGCTGCGAAGGGGTTGGCCCACATCTGGTGGTTGCCGGCGAGCTGACGGGCCACGGTGGTGGCGTCGCTGAGCATCGACTGGCTCTCCAGCCACTCGACATAGGCCTTGTTGCGGCCGTCGGCCTCGAAGGGCGGCGTCAGGGGGCTGGCACCGCGTCCCTGGCGGTGCCGAGTGGCACGTGGGCGCACGATCGCCGGACGGGCCGCGAAGCGCTGGTGCTCGAAGCTCGTCTCCGGGAGGATGTCCTCCAGCGGGATGCCCTCGGGCGTGGTCTCGTCATGGGCCTCAGCGGCGGTGGCGGGCTGCTTGGGCTCGGTCTTGGGGTGCTTGGTGCTCACCGCTCCAATCTAGTGGGGCCAGCACCCCAGCGCGATCCTGACGGGCCAGGCTCTCAGCGTGGGACCCGACTCAGCGGCGATTGCGCAGCTTCATCAGCTCGCGTCGCTGGGCAGGGGTCAGGGAGTCCATGCCCTTCTCGCTGATCTGGTCCAACAGCTGGTCGAGGCGTGCGGAGTCCTGCTCACGCTGCTGGTGCTGCTTTCGTGCCTGTCGCTGTTCCCGCGTGGGACGCGAGGGGTGTGTCTTGCGACGGCCGGGGATCTGCTCGACGTGGCCCAGGAGACCCAGCCAACGGGCCAGGACGGCCACCAGCATGAAGGCCAGCGCCATGCTCAACAGGGAGCCGATGGCGCGTCCCGCGAGCATCGCCAGGGCCTGGATCCCGACCAGGACGGCGCCGATGATCCAGGCGGGGATGTTGAAGAAGAAAGGCCGGTTGGGGTTCTCGGCGATCCACAACAGCAGCACGACGAACTGAACCAGCCCCATGCCGGCCAGCAGCGTGCCGCCCAGCGCAAGACCGACGACGGTGGACGACAGAGTCAACGCTGCCCAGATGCCGACGAGCAGCTGCGCCATGCGCACCTTGCCGAGCTGGCTCTCCAGTTCAGTGCCGAAGACCCAGAAGAAGAAGAGGTTCAGCGCACCCCACAGGCTGATGGGATTGGCCAGCGGCCAGGTGAGAACCTTCCAGAAGGCGCCACCAAGCAGGTCCTGGGGGCTATAGGCCAGCAGCGTGGGGGCGGCGGGGGCGCCGACCGAGACGAACCAGGACAGGATGACCAGTCCCACGACCAGCAGGGTCGAGCCGACCTCGGTGCGACCGATCTTGAACCAGTGGTCGCGCAGGTCATTGCCCATCGAGAAGTATCCGCTCACGCACCCATTGTCACAGATGGGCCAAGGGCGGCCACCCCTGGCATGAACCGCAGCCTCCCACCTCGGACGTGACAACGGGGTCGCCCCCAAGGGAGGCGACCCCGTGGCCGGTGTCCTGCGACGATCAGATCGTCAGGCTGCGGGCGACATTGCGAAGCTTGTGGCGGGCCAGGGCCAGGTTCGCCTGGTTGCGTACGCGAACAGGCCCTTGGTGGTGTCCTCGTTCATGACGTTCACCAGGTGGTACTGGCCACCCAAGGTGATCAGGATGTCCTCGATCTCGTCCGACAGGCCCATGTCGGCCATGGTGCGCAGCTTGGTCTGGATGACGCTGGCGTTGCCGGCAGCGGCGACGTCGAGGTTGAAGCCGGGGTTTTCCACCCGTGGCCAGGGCCATGCCGGAGCTGAGGTCGACGATGGCAGCGCCGGTGGCGCCCTCGATGCTCAGGAGATCCTGGATCGACTGCTGCAGAGGGCTCTTGGACGAGTTCCTTTCCAAAGGAGCGCCGAGGTGCGGCGCATCTGGTGTGGGGGACCCGGTGGGGTCGCCGTGTTCGGGCCCAGTTGAGGGGCGTTGACGGGGGAGTCCGGTGTGACGGTCCTGGGCTCGATGGAGTCCGCGTCCGTTGGTCCGTGGTCGTGGGACTCGTCCTGCGACGGGGCAGGGGCCTCACGGCCACTGAACCACTCGAAGATCCCCACGATTGCCTCAACCCCAGTCAACGACGATGGCTGCTGGAACCATCCGTCGTCCCCCGACGACGCCTTTCACTCTGCGGAGGACGGCTGACCGCTGTTGACCTCGCGAGACTTTGCTGGGGCTTCTTTCAGTCACCCCACAAGGAAGCGGCTGGCCCGGAAGCCATCGAATCCGTCGGCGGACCGGTCGTCATCGACGACGACACCGCGCGCCGGAGAAGCGACCATCGCATCGTCGAGTTCGTCGTCGGTGATCTCGTCGGGGCGCACCACCTGGCACACCATGCCGTTGCGCATGATGACGATCCTGTCGCACCAGCCACGCAGTTCGGTGGGGTCCGAGGAGATCAGGATGGCCGAACCTCCCTGTTCTGTGTGGTTGTAGATCATCTGGTAGAGGTCCTGCCGGGACCGCACGTCCAGACCGCGGGTCGGGTGGTTGAGGATCAGCACATCCGGACCGTCATTGATCCAGCGCTTCAGGGCCACCTTCTGCCGGTCGCCTCCGGAGAGGTTGCGCAGCGGTTTGTGGGCGCTGGTGGTGCGGATGTTCATCTGCTTGATGATACCGACGATCTCGCGCATGGCCGCCATCTCGGAGGCATCCTCGCCGTCCTGGCCCTTGGGCATCAGTGTGCGGGCGATGCTCTCGTCGTCCTCGGCGCGCAGTCTGCCCTCGGTGGCGAAGTAGGCCACGCCGAGCCCGGCCACGCCGCTGGTGGGGTCCACGGCTGCCTCACCGACGGTCATCTCGACAGTGACTTCCTGGTCCTGGCCGGTGAGGGCCTCCGCGAGCTGGTGCATGCCGCCGCGGCGGGCGGGGCCGGTGAGTCCCAGGACCTCTCCGCGGTACAGCTCGAGGTCAATGTCCTCGAAGGCGGAGCTGTTGAATCCCTTGACCTGCAGGGCCAGTTCCTCACGGGCATGTCCGCTGCGGTCGGCCAGCTGGATCTGTTCGCGGGTGATCAGCAGGGCGGCCATCTCTTCGACGCTGGCTTCCCGGCGTCGACGATGCTGAAGATGCGGCCCTCTTTGAGCACTGCCACGCGGTCGGCGACGCGTTTCATCTCGGACAGGCGGTGGGTGATGCAGAGCGCGCTGACGCCGCGTTCGTTGAGTCCGCACAGCACGTCGTGCAGGTCGTCGATCTCACGGCGGTTGAACAGGGCACCGACCTCGTCCATCAGGATGACGCATGCGTCACCGACGCCCATGCGGGCCATCTCGACCATGACGCGCTCGAGCCCCGACAGGCTCCCGAGTCGGCCATCGACGCTGAGGCCATAGCCGTGGTCGGCGAGTTCCTGAGCTGTCTGCTCCCGGATCTCTTCGTGGGGAAGGCCGGTGCGGTAGAGCGCCTGGGCGACGGTGAGGCGGGGGTTGACTGCCAGGTCCTGACGGATCATGCCGACGCCGCGAGCCATGGCCTCGGACTGGTTGTGCACCTGGTACTGCAACTCGTCGAGAAGGATCTGGCCGGAATCTGGCGGGTAGTCGCCGGCCAGCAGGCCCATCAGGGTGCTCTTGCCGACGACGTTCTCACCGATCAGGCCCAGCACCTCGCCCTTGCTGAGGTCGAAGCTGACACCGCGAAGCACGGGACGCCCGCCGTGGAGCTTGGTCACATTCCGGAGCGAGAGCAAAGATTCCATCAAGGTGATTCCCCCATCACACCTGGGTCGTGTCGAGGACCCAGGGCGTGGCTCCAGCCACACCGCGACACCCCCGAATCGACCTGCGAACAACGAGTCACTGTACGAGCGCCGGCGGGGTGTCTGCTCTGAACCGGCACCCCAAACAGCAGATCGACAGGCCGGAACCACCCAGGACCCACCCCTGGCAGTACATTGGCCTTCATGAGCCATGTGACCGAGCGTGTCCTGCAGTGTGCTGGTGATGCCGTGATCGTGATCGACACAGATGGCCGGGTCACTGTCTGGAATGCCGCCTCCGAGAAACTCTTCGGCCACCGGGCGGAGGACGTCATGGGGCAGCAACTCGACTTCATGATCCCCGAGCGCCTCCGCCAGGCACACGACAAGGGCTTCGAGAAGGCGATGGCACAAGGCCATGTGTCCACTGACGGTGCACCACGCCGGACCAAGGCGATCCACGCCGATGGCTCCTCGGTCTATGTCGTGATGACCTTCGCAGTGGTCACGGGGGAAGACGGCAGTTCTCTGGGTTCTGTGGCCGTGGCCCGTGAGTGGGTCCGGGAATGACAGTGGAGCTCCCGGCGCCGGGGGACGGGGGAGAGGCGACGGTTTGCCGCTTTCTGGAACAGGTGATCGGCCTGGTCGACGAGGGGGAGCTCGATGCCTCACCCAGTGAGCGGGCCTATCTGGCAGGAGTTCTCCAGGGCCTGCGAAGCATGCAAGGCGTGGAACCGACACCACGAACGTAAAATGGCCCACTGCGTGAGGCGGGGTGCTGCTGTGGACCACACGGCGTACGCCAACATTGCTGTACATCAGAGGACCATTTGTTGTACATTGGGGGAGTGAGCACCCCGAAGAGTACCCCCGGAACCCCCCGTCAGGCAGTGGGATATGTCCGCGTCAGCACCGCGGACCAAGCCGTCAATGGCATCAGCCTGGAGGCCCAGCAGGCCACCCTCGAAGAGGAGGCCAGACGTCGTGGATGGAGCCTCGAGATCACTGCCGACAAGGGGAGTTCCGGCTCGACCATGGAACGCCCAGGGCTTCGTCAGGCCATGGCCCAGCTTGATTCCGGTGAGGCCGATGTCCTCATGGTCGTGCGCTTGGATCGACTCACGCGCTCAGTCGCAGGGCTCGGCGAGATCCTGGGCAGGGCCCAGGACAAGGGCTGGGATGTCGTGATGCTCTCACCGGGAATCGACACCACCGATGCCGCTGGGCGCTTCACCACGAACATCCTTGCCTGCGCCGCACAGTACGAGCGGGACTTGGTGAGCGTCCGCACCAAGGAGGCCTTGGCCCACCGGAAGGCCTCGGGGGCCAGCCTTGGCAGACCTCGAGGCATCGACGACGACATCGTGGCCAGGATCCTTGAACAGAGGGCACGGAAGAAGTCATTGCGGGCCATCGCCGAGCAGCTGAACACCGAGGGCGTGCCCACGGCGCAGGGAGGTGCCAAATGGTACGCGTCGACGGTGTCCGCAGTGGTGAAGATGTACAGCCCGGCACCATGACGGGGAGGAGCGATTCAAAGGGTACTTTGTCATAATGTAGCTTATCGGTCATTAACCGCCTCTCAAGAGGCCAGGCCATCGAGCACCCAATGCCCTCTCACGGCGGTCAGTGACGCGACTCCCACAAGGCCTGCACGTGCTCGTGCACGAGCTGCACGACGTGCGGCAGGAAGTGTCCGGCGCCCGCGACCGTGACATTGGTCGCACCGTCCAGGTGCGTGCCGTTGGGCACCATCTCGTCCCAGGCCGAACCGATCGACACGATCCTGGAGTTCAGGACCAGCTCGGCCGCCAAGGCCTGGATCACCAGTCCGGCGGGCGCAAACATGCCCAGGGGCGTCCTGGCGAGGATGCGCCAGGACAGTGAGGACCCCCCGAAGGGTGATCCCACGGCGACCAGGCCAACGGCCCTCTCCCCCGGCCTCACCTCGTCCAGCATTCACCCGCTTGCCGATCAGGCCCCCCTTCGAATGGGTCACGAGAACGGCTGGCGAAGGCACCTGGCCTGCAAGAGCGTCGGAGACGATGGCGGCCGACTCCTCGAGGGATCGTCCATTCCAGCCAAGGCCAGGCACAGGGTGGACCGGGTGCCCCATCTCGTTCAGGGCGCGCGCCAGGGGAACCAGGAAGCGCCACGGCTCCCAGATCCCAGGCAGCAGCACCACTGGCGCCAGATGGCCCTGTCGGAAGGCATCCAGCGGTGTGCGATCCACGACGGCCAGCGGCATCCGCCACGCAACATGGCTCCAGTCGCGCATGACCACGGCCACCCGCTGCCAACGATTCATCGGCCCGCCACCTCTGCGGCGGTCGCGGCCACCTGGTCGGCGTCGTCGACCAGGATCTGGTGGGAGGCACCCTTGACCAGCGTCACGGAGCCTTGGGCGCCACTGCGCGTCAGGAGCTCATCGGCCCACTGGCTGGTCGACAGGAGGTCGTGCTCGCCCCTGACGATCTCCAGACGCCCTCCCAGGCCCTGGATCCGGTCTTCCAGCGGATGATGGACGAGCGACGGCAGCACCTCTCATGGCCAGGCCCAGGCCCATCTGCAGGTATCCGCGGATCGAGACCGGCGCCGCGCCGGGCCGTTCTCTCAGCGATCCCAGGACGAAGGCCAGCAGGAGGCGTGGAATGGTGCGTCGTCGCGGATGGACGACGGGCGCCTCCAGGACCATGCGATCGCGAAGGTGCTGGTGCTGGCGGGCGAGCTCCACCGCAACCTGGGTGCCCATCGAGTGGCCGACCAGAACGGGGGCTTCGATTCCCATCCGGGCCAGGACGCGACCGATCGACTCCGCGAAGTCCGCGATGCCCATGGGCCCCTGCGGCCGCGCCAGGTCACCGAAGCCCGGCATGTTGACCACCAGGATCCGTCCGTGGGGACGTAGATGGTGCACGGTGTGGTGGTAGAGCCGCGATGCAGTGCCCAACCCGTGCAGCAGGACGAAGACCGGTGCAGGATCCCCGGCACGGGCAGGGAGGTCCCAGACGCGGAACTGCCGTCCCCGGTCCCAGAACTCCCGTTCGACGGCATCCACGGCGGGCTTGTCGCTCACCGGACGCTCGCCACGCAGGACCGACCGGAGGAGGTCCCACACCAGTCGCCCCCGGTGGGACGCAAGCTCGCGCGCCTGCCACCAGCGGAGGCCATCAATCCTTCTCACTGCTCTCTCCCCCACGTGCGCTTCTGATCGAACGCGCGGCACCCGATGCGTCCTGTACTGACCGCACTGACGCGCAGTGGCGCCCGTCCACACAAGACGGGCGCCACTGTGCGTCACTGCGGAAAGGTCAGGCCTCGCCGACCTTCTTCGGACGGTTCAGCTTGAGCACCTCGGCGGTGCGGCCCATGATTTCGTAGGCCAGCTCCGGGTCCTCGCTGAGCTTCTTGCCGTAGGTCGGGATCATCTCCTTGAACTTGGGCTCCCACTCCTCCAGCTTGTTGGGGAAGCAGCGGGTGAGCATGTCGAGGACGATCGGCACGGCCGTGGAGGCGCCCGGGGATGCCCCCAGGACGGCGCCCAGCGTGCCGTCGGCGGAGGTGAGCACCTCGGTGCCGAACTGGAGGCTGCCGCCCTTGCCGTTGGCATCGGTCTTGATGATCTGGGCTCGCTGGCCGGCCTTGATCAGGTGCCAGTCGGTCATGCTCGCCCGCGGGGCGAACTCGCGCATCTCGGAGAGCTTCTGACCGGGGGTCATGAAGATCATGCCGGCCAGCATCTTGATCAGGGGGATGTTGTCCTTGGCGACGTTGAGGACCGCTCCGATGTTGTCGGTGCGGATCATCTTGGGCATGTCGAACAGCGAACCGAACTTCAAAAAGCGCGGATCAATGCCGGCATAGGGGCCGAAGAGCACCGAACTGCTGCCGTTGATGACGCGGGCGTCCATGTGGGGGTTCGACATCGGCGGGGCGCCAACCTTGGCCTTGCCGTACACCTTCACCTTGTGCTGCGCGACGACGGACTGGTCATCGGTGGAGAGGAAGGCTCCTGTGACCGGGAACAGGGCGTAGCCCGCAACCTCCGGGATGCCGGCCTTCTGGAGCATCTTGAGCGCCCATCCGCCGCCGCCATTGAAGACGAACTTGGCGCGGACGAACTTCTCCTTGCCGCCACGGGTGCCCAGGTCTCCCCTGTCGACGATGCGCAGGGTCCAGCTGCCGTCGGTGTTCTGCTTGAGGTCGGTGACCTCCTTGGAGGTCTCGACATGCACGCCGTCGAAGGCGAGGTGGTTGAAGATCTGGGTGGTGATGGAGCCGAAGTCGACGTCGGTGCCGCTCGGGTCGTAGGTGACAGCGATGTGTTCCTTGGGATCACGTCCGTCCACGATCAACGGAGCCCACTCGCGGATCTGCTCGTGGTCGTCGCTGAACTGCATCGAGGCGAACAGCGGGTTCTGCTTCAGGGTCTCCCAGCGCTTGCGCAGGAACTCGACGTCGGCGTCGCCGTGGACCAGGGACATGTGGGGGGACGGGTTGATGAAGGTCTCGGGCAGGCCGAGGACGCCCTTCTCCACCAGGTGTGCCCAGAACTGCCGCGTCTGCTGGAACTGCTCGTTGATCTGGACCGGCTTGGCATTGTCCATCGTGCCGTCCGGGTTCTCCTTGGTGTAGTTCAGCTCGCACAGGCCGGCGTGGCCCGTTCCCGCATTGTTCCAAGGGTTGGAGGACTCCTTGGCCACCTTGGGCAGGCGCTCGTAGCCCACGATCTTCCAGTCGGGCTGCAGCTCGTGCAGGATCAGGCCGATCGTGGCGCTCAGGACGCCACCACCGATCAGGGCGACGTCAACTTCCTCGGCCTCGACGGGCCACTTGTTGGGCTTGCGCTTCCCGAATGCCACAACCATTCCTCCGATTGGTCCTGTGTTCGCACCACCAAGAGCCGGCATGGGCCGTGGTCCTGGCAGTGATACCCCGGGGCCAGCCGTCGTTGACCAGCCCTGTAGGGTGACGCCCCAACCGTATTCCTTTGTGGGCCCCAGAACCAATCCGTGTCCCGGTTTGACGACCGGTTCGCAGGCAGCAGACAGGCTTGGTGCTCGTGGCTACCACTCCCCTGTCTTCCGGGGCCTTCTCGTTGCAGGATTGTGTCTGGGGGCGTCCGGGCGGTCGCCCGGGGTGTCGTCCCCAAACGGGCGGGTGAGCACACCCCACCCCCGCCCAACACCACCACCCCGCGCTGCCACTGTCGTTTGCGGACACACCGCCGCGAGTGGACATACCGCCGCCCGCGGGCACCCGTTTTCGGGCATGAAAATACCCCCTGCCAGGAACCCATGAAGAGTCCCGACAGGGGGTATGTATAAGTCCGGCGGCGTCCTAG
>NZ_BAAGQL010000019.1:0-162246 GCF_054783495.1 Luteococcus sediminum
CTAGGACGCCGCCGGACTTATACATACCCCCTGTCGGGACTCTTCATGGGTTCCTGGCAGGGGGTATTTTCATGCCCGAAAACAATTGCACACAGAGACCTCTTGATGCGATGGGAAAGAGCTTCCGCGTCTCGCCCTGGGCACAGCCGTCGTGGTTCTGCTCAGGCGGACGAGATCCTCACAGTCCATCGCTCGACGTGGCGGTAAGGCCCGGTGCGGCACATCGGCCACACACCACAGCACGCCAACTTGCGGCAGGATGAGAACATGTCTGACTACCCGAACAACGGTTCCTTCGACGATCGAGATCGTCGCGACAGTCGCGGTGGACGCGCGTCCGACGGACGCTCGCGCACTGATCGCGACCAGTCGTCGCGTCCCCCGCACGGACAGGACCGTCCGCGTGACGACCAGCGGCGGGGATATCGAGGCGGGGATGGCCGTGAGGAGCGATCTGTCGGCCGTCCGGCACGTGACGGTGAGCGCCATCGCGACTCGGATCGACGCGGTTATTCGCAGGGCCGTCGTTCCAGCGACGCCGGCGGTTCAGGACAGCGGGGCTATGGTCAGCGCCAGGACTCGCCCAATGACCGCTCCGACCGCTCCGACCGCTCCGACCGCTCCGACCGCTCCGGAGGCTACGAGCGTGGACAGCGCCGTGACGACGACAGGCGAGACGGTCGCGGTGATCCTCGCGATGACCGCGGCAGCCGGGCGGGACAGGGTGACCGCCGTCCCTGGGGACGTGATGACCAGCGTGGCCGTAGCGCCGATGGGGCCCGTGGCTACCGTCGCGAGGACGAGCGCCCCGGGGGGCGTGTCGGACATGACCGAGGACGCGGGGACGGCGAGCGCCGGCCCTTCGCCTCCGGAGAGGGTCGAGGCTACCGGGGGGAGGACGCCCGTGGTGGTTACCGTGGTGGTGGCGAGCGTGGAGGTTACCGTGGCCCGCGCGACGGTGACGGCTACCGCGGCTCGGGTGACCGCCGCGGATACCAGGGTGGTGATGAGCGTCGCGGATCGCGCGATGGAGAGCGCCGGGGCTACCAGGGCGGCGAGGCCCGTGATGGTCACCGTGATGGCGTCGAGCGCGGAGGTCACCGTGGCGGCGATGACCGCCGTCAGGACTCGCGCGGCCCGCGCCGCGATGACTTTGGCCGGGGGCCGCGCCAGGACCGTTTCGGCCGCGAGGAACGCGAGGACTTCGTGCGTCCCGGGCTGGCAGCGCGCGAGGACGAGCCCGAGACGCCCACCGACATCGATGAGAAGGACCTGCCCTTTCCGGTCCGGGCCGAGCTTCGAGGACTCCCCAAGGATCTGGGGCAGATCGTCGCCGCACACCTGGTCGCAGCCGGCGCACTGATCGACGAGGACCCGGCGCTGGCCTACCGCCATGCCGAGGCCGCCCGTCGTCGTGCCGCCCGCCTGCCCGTGGTTCGTGAGGCCACCGCCGAGACCGCCTATGCGGCAGGGGAGTATGCCGTCGCGCTCAACGAATACCGCGCCATGCGTCGCATGACCGGAGGTGCGGAGTACCTTCCGGTGCTGGCCGACTGCGAGCGCGCCCTGGGCCGTCCGCAGAATGCCCTGAAGCTGGCGCGCGAGGCCGAGCGGGAACAGCTGGATGCAACCCAACGCGTCGAGATGCTGCTCGTCGAGGCCGGGGCTCGCGCCGACATGGGCCAGCAGGCCGAGGCCATCCGGCTGCTGAAGCGGGGTATCTCCGACATGCCCGGCAACAAGCTCGGTCAGGCCCGGATGCGTTATGCCTTCGCCGACCTGCTCGAGGACGCCGGAGACACCGAGGAGGCACGCAAGTGGTTCGTCTCGGCGCTCAAGCACGACACCGATCAGACCCTTGATGCGCAGGACAGGATCAACGCGCTCGACGGTTTCGTCCTCGAGGTCGACGAGTCCGAGGACGATGAGGCGAGCGAGCCCGCCGCCGAGGATCTCGTGGACCGCGACGACAAGAGCGGTGGGGATTCGACCGACGGCGAGCCGGCCCGGGCTGACCAGAGCGACAAGACTGACTGGCCCGATGAGGCCGGGGACACTGCCGATGCAGCGGCGATGCAGGATTCGGAGGACAAGTGATGAATGACCCCCGTCTGGTGGATGCCTATGAGGCCGCGCTGTTCGACCTGGACGGCGTCGTCTACCTGGGGCCGGCCCCCGTCGAGGGAGCCCCCGAGGGGATCGCGGCCCTGCGCGAGCTCGGCGTGCAGGTCGGCTTCGTCACGAACAATGCCGCCCGCCCGCCGCAGGTGGTCGTCGACCAGCTCACCGGCCTGGGTGTGGAGGCGCACCTGTCGGACGTGGTCACCAGCGCGCAGGCCGGGGCTCGACAGCTGGCCGAGGCGCTCGAACCCGGCAGCCGTGTGCTCGTCGTCGGCACCCAGGCACTGGCCGACGAGGTGGAGGCCGCGGGCATGGTCCCCGTCTGGTCGCGCGAGGACAGGCCGTCGGCAGTCATCCAGGGCTACGACCCGCAGCTGACCTGGCCCCGGATCGACGACGCCTGCCATGCCATCCAGGCCGGCGCGCGCTGGTTCGCCACCAACACCGACTCGACCCGCCCCACCGACGTCGGGCTCGTGCCCGGCGCCGGCGCGCAGATCGCCGCCGTCCGGGTGGCCGTCACGCAGGAGCCGACAGTGGCAGGGAAGCCGTGCACCCCGCTGCTGGAGGAGACCATGCGCCGCATGGGCACCCGGCAGGCCATCTTCGTCGGTGACCGTCTCGACACCGACGTGCAGGGTGCCGTGGCCGTCGGCATGGACTCCCTCTTCGTCTTCACCGGTGCCCACGGCAAGCAGGACCTGCTGCAGGCACCCGAGGACCAGCGGCCCACCACGATCGGACACGACCTGCGTTCCCTGCTGGAGCCGGCCCGACGCGCCACCCTGGACGGCGAGGAAGCACGCTGCCGGGATCAGCAGGCCCTCATCGTCGACGGGCGCATCCACCTCGACCAGGTGCCGACGGGACGCGAGGAGCAGCTGGACGCCCTGTGGGCGGTCCTGCAGCTGGCCTGGGACACCGGGGCCGATGCGGGCGTGCTGGACCGGCTGGACCAGGTGCAGTGAGCACCCCCGAAGCCCAGTCCGAGGACTCCTGGACCGACCAGACCGGTGCCGTGCCGACACCGCCGCGGACCGGCAACGGCACCGTCGACCAGGCCCTGCGCGAACTGCAGGACCTGGACCGGCGGCCGTTGGCCGAGCACCACGCTGCCCTTGCGGCCGCCCAGGAGGCACTCGGACGGGCCCTCGAGGAGAGCCGACAGTCGCCCACGCACACGATCGCGCAACAGATGAGGTCCCATGGCTGACCACGACCGGACACGGACCAACCGCCTCGACCTCGAACTGGTGGATCGTGGACTGGCCCGGAGCCGCAGCCTGGCCCGCAAGCTGGTCGAGCAGGGCATCGTCCAGGTCGACGGACGCGCCGCCACCAGGGCCTCCCAGACCGTTCCCAAGGACTGCGAGATCACGCTGGACGAGCACACCGCCTGGGTCTCTCGCGCCGCGCACAAACTGCTCGGGGCCCTCGACGAGCTGGGCTGGGACCGGGTCCCCGAGCGGACCCTGGATGCGGGCGCCTCGACCGGCGGCTTCACCGAGGTGCTGCTGAGCAGGGGAGCGGTGGAGGTGCATGCGGTCGACGTCGGCCACGGGCAGATGGCCCAGAGCCTGCTCGACGATCCGCGCGTCGTGGCGCACGAGGGCCTCAACCTGCGACACCTGGCCCTGGCCGATGTCGGGGGTCGTCCGGTCGACCTGGCCGTGTGCGACGTGAGCTTCATCAGCCTGACCCTGCTGCTGGAACCGATCTTCTCGGTCATCGCCCCGGGCGGCAAGGCGCTGCTCATGGTCAAGCCCCAGTTCGAGGTGGGACGACGACGGCTCAGCTCCGCCGGGGTCGTACGCGACGAACAGACTCGCCTGGAGGCGGTCGAAGCCGTCTGCGCGGCAGCACGGGAACTCGGCTGGACCGACCGCTGGCGCTCGCCCAGCACCCTGCCCGGCCCGGCCGGAAACATCGAGTACTTCGTGCTCTTCGAACGCGTCTGAGCCCGGGGGAGCACCAGCCGGCGAGCAGGCTCGGGCCCACTTCCAGTCAGTGCTCCCGGCTAGGGTGGAGAACGTGAGCGATGACCTTGACACCCCCGCGCCGCGGGCAGTGGCCGTCCTGCTGCACCCCAGCAGGCCCGAGGCCCTTGACAGTGCCGTCGACTTCATCGAGCAGATCGCAGTCCGTGGGATCGCCACCCGTGTGCTGGCGGAGGCCTACGAGGCCGTGCGCGCCCTGGTGCGTCCCGAGGTGGAGGTGCAGCTCCTCGACACCCGCGAGCCCCAGGTGGAGATGGTGCTGGTCTTCGGCGGAGACGGTTCGATCCTGCGCGGCGCCGAACTGGCGGTGCCCTGGCAGGTGCCCCTGCTGGGGGTGAACCTGGGTCATGTCGGATTCCTGGCAGAGTTCGAGGCGTCCGAGGTGGGGCACCTCGCCGACCACGTCGAGGCCCGCAGCTTCAAGGTGGAGCGCCGGTTGACGCTCTCGGTGGACGTCTACGAGCCCACCGGGGACCTGCAGTGGACCTCCTTCGCCGTCAACGAGGTGTCGGTGGAGAAGATCGCCCGTGAGCGCATGCTCGAAGTGCTGGCCCTGGTCGACGGCCGCCCGCTGTCCCGCTGGGGCTGCGACGGCATCCTGGTCAGCACCCCCTCCGGTTCCACCGCCTACGCCTTCTCCGCCGGCGGGCCCGTGATGTGGCCCGACGTGGAGGCCATGGAGCTGGTGCCGCTGTCGGCCCATGCCCTGTTCACCGGGCCGGTCGTGCTCAGCCCTCGCTCCACCATTGACCTGATGGTCGGCAGCGAACGCAATGTCCCGGCCGTGGTGTGGGCCGACGGGGCCCGCACCGTCGATGCGGCCCCCGGCAGCAGGATCGTGCTGCGCCGCGGCGACAAGGACCTGCTGATCGCCCGTCTGGCCCCACAACCCTTCACCACTCGCCTGGTGAAGAAGTTCGGCCTCCCCGTCGAGGGATTCCGAGGACGCCACTGATGCTCACCGAACTGCACATCGAAGGCCTGGGCGTCATCGAGTCCAGCACCATCGAATTCCACCCCGGCATGACCGCCGTCACCGGCGAGACCGGCGCCGGCAAGACGATGGTGGTCAGCTCACTGGGGCTGCTGATGGGCAGCCGCGCCGACGCAGGCGTCGTGCGCCACGGCTCGCGCCGCGCCCTGGTTGAGGGACGCTTCACCGGCGTTGAGCACATCGCCGAGGCCGTCGACGAGGCCGGCGGCGTGATCGAGGACGACGAACTCCTGCTGGCCCGCCACGTGAGTGCCGCGGGCCGTTCCCGTGCCTTCGTCGGCGGCAGCCAGAGCGGGGTGGGGCGGCTGGCCGACCTGGCCGGTGAGGTGGCCACCATCCACGGCCAGTCAGAACAGATTCGTCTGGGCAGCCCGGAGCGCCAGCGCGAGGTGCTCGACCGCTTCTGCGGACCCGAACACGCACAGGCACTGTCCCGTTACCGCGCCGACCACGAGCGGCGGGCGGCACTGGGCCATGAGCTGGACGAACTCGTCACCAGGGCCCAGGAGCGGGCCCGGGAGCAGGACCTGCTGCGCTTCGGCCTGGACGAGATTGCCGCCGTCGACCCGCAGCCGGGGGAGGAGACCGAGCTGGCCGCGCAGGCCCAGCGACTGCAGGCCACCGACGACCTGCAGCGCCTCGCCGAGTCCGCCTCGGGCGCCTTGAGCGGCTCCACGGAGGGGTTCACCGACCAGCCAGGCGTCGTCGGGCTCTTTGGCGAGGCACGCAAGGCGATGGAACAGGTCGAGGCACTCGACCCCGCCGCGGCCCAGATCGCGCAGCAGATGCGCGAGACCGGCTTCCTGGTCAATGACCTGGCTGCGCAGGTGGCCAGCTACCTGGCCGACCTTGAGGCCGACCCGCGCCAGCTGGAGGCCATCGCCGAGCGTCGCGCCGCCCTGGCCGGGCTCACCCGCAAGTACGGCACCACCATCGAGGAGGTCCTGGAGTGGTCGCGCACGGCCGCGGCCAGGATGGGCGAGCTCGAGGGCTCCGACGACCGGATCGCCGAGATCCGCCAGGAAGTCACCGCACTCGACGAGTCGCTGGCCCGTCAGGCCGCAGCGATCACCAGCACCCGCAGCGATGCGGCACAGCGCCTTGCCGAGCAGGTGCAGGGCGAACTGGCAGCACTCGCCATGCCCCACGCCCGGCTCGCTTTCGAGCTCAAGCCCCTCGACGCGCTCGGCCCGCACGGCGCCGAGTCCATCCAGCTGGTCTTCGCCGCCAACCCGGGCCTGCCCGCCGCCCCCCTGGGCAAGGTGGCCTCCGGCGGCGAGCTGTCCCGGGTGCGGCTGGCGCTCGAGGTGGTGCTCGCCGATGCCGACGCCGGAGAGGACCGTGGGGTGCACACCTGCGTCTTCGACGAGGTCGATGCCGGTGTCGGCGGGGCGGTGGCCGTCGAGATCGGACGGCGGCTGGCGATGCTGGCCAAGCACTGCCAGGTGGTGGTCGTGACACACCTGGCCCAGGTGGCGGCCTTCGCCGATGCCCACCTGGTCGTCGACAAGTCCACCAATGGTGAGGTGACCGTCAGCAACCTGCGTCGCGTCACCGGGGAAGAGCGGCTACAGGAGCTGGCCCGGATGATGGGCGGCATCGAGTCCAGTGACTCGTCGATGGCCCACGCCAGGGAACTGCTGGAGGCCGCCGGTCAGGCCTGACGCTCGGCTCGCGACAGGGGAGCGACCACCGGGCCCCTCGGGTCGTCCAGGTCGACCCGGCAACGGATGCCGTAGACCTCGGCGACATCCCGCTCGGTGACGACCTCGCGGGGGCGCCCGTCGGCGACCAGCCGTCCGCGCTCCATCAGCAGGACGTGGTCGGCATAGGCGACGGCCTGGGGCAGGTCGTGCAGGACGGCGACGACGGTGCGTCCCTCGTCCACCAGGTCGGCACAGACGTCGAGCAGGTGGTACTGGGCAGCCAGGTCCAGGTAGGTGGTGGGCTCGTCCAGCAGCACGACGGGCGTGTCCTGTGCCAGCACCATCGCCAGCCAGACGCGCTGGCGCTGCCCGCCGGACAGCTCCGAGACCCGGCGCTGCAAGAGGGGCCCGACCTGGGCGCGTTCCACGGCCCGCTCGATGGCCTCGGCATCACCGGGGACACTGTTGCGCAACAAGGAGTGGTACGGGTGTCGTCCTCGCGCCACCAGCTCGGCAACCACGAGCCCCGGCGGGGCGACGGTCTGCTGCGGCAGCAGGCTGACGGTGCGCGCCAGCTCGCGACGCCCCCAGTCGCCGACGGCGCGTCCGTCGACGTCGACGCGCCCCTCGTCGAGCGGCCGCAGGTGGCACAGCGAACGCAACAGGGTGGACTTGCCACAGCCATTGGGGCCGATCACCGCGGTGAAGGAGCCGGCGGGAATGGTGGCGGACAGGGCGTCAACGGCGGTGAAGTCCCCGAAGCGGACCGTCGCCCCGGAGATGGTGATGGTGGGCGCGAGGGTCACAGCGTCCCCTTCCGGAACTGGGAGATGAGCAGGATGCCGAGGAAGACGCCGCCGACCAGGGCGGTGACCACCCCGACCGGCAGCGCCGTCAGCGGCTGCCAGTGGGCGACGGCCAGGTCCGCGGCGCACACCTCGAGGGCACCGACCAGGGCGGCGGTCCCCATGGCGGGGCGGCCGGTGAGCCAGCGGGCCAGGTGGGGCGCGGTCAGGGCGACGAAGGTGATCGGCCCGGCGACGGCCACGGCGGCGGCCGTCAGGACGATACCGAGGGCCAACGCCGTGCTGCGCACGGCTGCGGGCCGCGAGCCCAGCCCATGGGCCGCATCGTCGCCCAGCGCAACCAGGTCGAGGTCGGTGCGCAGGGCCAGCGCGGCCAGCGTGCCCGGCACCAGCACCGCCCAGGCCAGGGCGGCATCGGACCAGGCCCGGGAGTTCAGCGACCCGGTGAGGGCCGAGGCCAGGGCCAGGGCCTCGGCCTGCTGCGACCAGACCAGCACCAGCTGCGTGGTGGCGGTGGCCCCGGCCGCCACCCCGATCCCGGCGACGATCACCGCCCCCGGGTTGCGGAAGCCCGTCGTCGTCCCCCAGGCCACCAGCAGGCCCCCAAGCAGCGCCCCGCCCAGGGCGCCGACCATGACGGGGAAGTTCAGGTGGGTGGCCAGTGCCGTTCCGGCACCAGCCGCGGCGGTGATGCCGACCACATCGGGTGTGACCAGCGGATTCGCGGTGGAGCGTTGGAAGAGCGCCCCGGCCAGGCCGAGGGCCGCGCCCACAGCCAGCCCGGTCGCCAACCGCGGACCGCGCAGCCGACGCAGGGCAAAGCCGCCCTCGCCCCTGAGGAGGTCCAGCAGGGCCTGTGGCTGGCGGGGAGGGGAGATGCCCAACCGGCCCCAGGCCAGCGTCGCGCTGCACGTCAGCAGGACCGCGGCCAGCAGGGCGACGACGGCGACCGAGCGACGGCCGGTCACAGCGCACCCTCGTGCTGCGCGGTCACAGCGCACCCCTGGTGCTGCGCGGTCACAGCGCACCCCTGGTGCTGCGCGGTCACAGCGCACCCCTGGTGCTGCGCGGTCACAGCGCACCCCTGGTGCTGCGCGGTCACAGCGCACCCCTGGTGCGACGCACCACGGCGAGCAGCAGCGGCGCTCCCATCAAGCCGGTCACCACGCCGACCGGGACCTCCGAGGGGCGGATCACCAACCGGCCGGCGACATCGGCCAGCAGCAGGACGCAGGGCCCGAGCACCAAGCAGCAGGCCAGCAGCGCCCGGGCGCCGGAACCGACCAGGCCGCGGGCGAGGTGCGGCACGGCCAGACCGACGAAGGCGATCGGGCCCGTCACCGCCGTCGCCGCCGAGGTGAGCAGTGCCACGGCCAGGAAGGTCAGGCCCCGCACCAGGCCGGGGCGCTGCCCCAGTGCGGTTGCTGCGTCATCACCCAGGGCCAGCGCGTCCAGTCCGCGGCTGGTGCCGGCCAGCAGCAGGGCACCGGCTGCGGCGGTGACCAGCACCGGTGCGGTGAGGGCGGCGCCGGCCGACAGCGAGCCGGCCGACCAGAATCGCAGCGCGTCGAAGGCCCCTTGGTCGCGCAGCGCCAGCGACTGGGACAGCGCCATCGCGACGGTGGTGACCACGGCGCCGGCCAGCAGCAGGCGCGTGGCATCGGGGCCACGCCCCAGGCTGCCGAGCCCGAGCACGGCGACGGTGGCCAGCAGGGCACCGGTGAAGGCGCCGCCCACCAGCCCCAGCGGCGCGAGCGTTGCCGAGGTTGCCACCAGCACGATCCCGGCCGCGGCGCCGCTGGTCAGGCCGAGCACTCCCGGGTCACCCAGCGGGTTTCGGGTGGCCACCTGGATGGCGGCGCCGGAGACCGCCAGCGCCGCCCCGGCCAGCAGCCCGCACAGGGTGCGGGGGATCCTGGTGGCCAGGACGGCGCGCGTGTGCTCGTCGCCCAGGCCCTGGGCCGCCTGCCAGAGGGCCGCGGGGCCGATGGCGCGGCTTCCCAGGGCCAGGCTGAACAGCACCGACAGCGCCAGGGCAGTGAGTGCCAGGCCGGTGGCGGTGCGCGGGACGCCCAGGTGGCGTCGGGTCACTTGCCGAGCTTCTTCACGGCGGCGTCGATCAGTGGGGTGATCCTGGGCAGCGCCCACGGCACCGTGAGCGGGTTGATCATGCTCATCGCGGTGACCAGCTGCGGGTCCTGCGAGGTGACGACGGTGTCGCGCTTGATGGCCGGGATCGAGGCATAGAGCGGCTGCGAGAGCACCTGCTTCTTGCTGGCCGCGTCCAGGTACCAGGTGAAGACGAGCTCGGAGCCGTCGAGCTTGTCGGCATTCTCCAGACCGATCAGCGCCCAGTCGGAGCCGTCCTTGGCCTTGATCGATGCGGTGGCCGGGTCGGGGGTGAGGCCGAGCGAGCTGATCATGGCGACCCGCTGCTCGGTGGGCAGGTAGATGCCCAGCGTGCCCTGGCCCTGGGTGTAGATGTAGCTGAAGGTGGTGCCCTTCCAGTCCGGGTGTTCGGCGGCGGCATCGGCGAGGGTCTTGTCCAGCTCGGCGATGACCCGCTGCCCGTCGGCGGGGCGGCCCAAGGCCGTGGCGACGGTGCTGATCTCCTGCTGCCAGGTTGTCGTCCACGGGGTCTTCTCGTAGGCGACAACGGGGCACATCTCGCTGAGCAGGTCGTACTGCTTCTGTGTCAGGCCGCTCCACGGGGCGAGCACCAGGTCGGGCTCCAGCGTGGCGATGGTCTCGACATCGAGCTGCTCCCCACCGGCGAAGGTGCGGGGCAGTGCCTTGCCGGCCTTTTCGAAGGCCTCGCGCACCCAGGGGAGGTGGCCGTCCTTGTCGGCTCCCCACGCATAGGTCTCGGTGCCGACCGGGAAGACTCCGAGCGCGATGGCGGCCTCGGCGGCGCCCTGGCCGAGGGTGACGACCTTGGTGGGGGCCTTGTCGATGGTGGCGGTTCCCAGGGCGTGCTTGATGGTCACCGGGAATCTGCCCTCGCTCGAGCTGTTCTTGCCGGCGCCCGGGGCGGCCGGCGTCTCGGGGGCGGCGGACTGGTTGCCGGAGCAGCCGACGAGGGTGGCCAGCCCGGTGATGCCGGCAAGGCCGAGCAGATTGCGGCGGGTGAAGTGGGCGTCCATTGGTTCTCCTGGGTGATCGTGGTGCGGGAGGGGATCGGGGGTGGCTGCGGTCAGCACTCGGCGCGGCCGGCCCGCCAGTAGCCCATGAAGCTGATGCACTGGCGAGGGCAGCCGCGGGCCTGCACCAGGTGGCGCCTGATGCGGGTGATGGCGGTGCTCTCGCCTGCCAGCCAGGCATAGTGCCGGGTGTCGGCGCCGGTCTGGGCCTCCTGCCACAGCGGCGCATCCGGCACGGTCTGGTCCTCAACGGCCTGGCGGGAGGGCAGGGGGCAGTCCGGCGGCCAGGCCACGGCGGCGAGCTCTTGCTCCAGCAGGCTTCCCGGCGCGGCGCCGTCACAGGCGAGGACGCGCACGTCGATGCCGGGCGGCGCCTGGAGGGGGTAGTGGTCCTGACTGGTGGGCAGCTCGACCAGCGCCGTGCCGGTGGCATCGGCGGGGAGCGAGGCCAGGATGTTCGCGATCGCCGGGGCGGCGGTGGCGTCGCCGGCGATCAGCACCTCCCGGGCAGCCCCGGGGCGCCAGGCGATGCCCAGCTCGTCACTGCCATCGACATCTGCGACGGGCAGGACGAGCAGCAGGCGCTCACCGGGCCGGACCTGCTCGATCCACCGGCCTGCAGGGCCGGCGGTGCCGTGGCGGATGACGTCGATGTCCACCTCGGCGCTGGCGGGGCGCACCTGCCGGGCGGTGTAGGTGCGCAGCGCTGGGCGGGGGTCGAGCCGCTGCCAGGACTGGTACCAGTCGCCGCCGCGGGGCATGTCCTTGAACAGGTCACCCTGGTGGCGTGGCAGGACGAGCTTGATCCTGCGGTCCAGACAGCGCGGGTGCACGCGGCCCAGCGCGGGGCCGTGGAAGGTCACGCGACGGATGCTGGGGGTGAGGTCTGCCACGGCGGCCACCGTGGCGTCGAGGCACTCGTAGGGCGTGGGCACGCCCAGAACTCTAGCAATGGATAGGTAAGGCTTACCTAATTTCCGGTGTGGTGTGGGGCCAGGACCTCGGCCAGGTTGTAGGCGATCGGCCGCTCCACCTGCTCCAGCAGGCAGCTCGACGGCTCCCGATCGGGGCGCCAGCGCAGGAAGATGACTGCGTGCCGGAACCGCCGCCCGTCCAGCTGGTCCAAGGCGACCTCGACCACCAGCCGCGGGTCCAGAGGTACGAAGGCCGCATCGGCGGCACTGGTGAAGCGGGAGCGCTCCCGACTGGCCTGCTGCACCGCGCCATGGGGATCACGCAGCACCAGTGGGGCCAGCTCCTCGACGAGTTCGCGGCGGCGGGCCGCGGTGAAGGCTGCGATGCCACCCACCGGCACCAGCTCGCCGTGCTCGTCGACCATGCCCAGCAGCAGGGAGCCGACGCCCTCACCGGACTTGTGCAGCCGGTAGCCCATCACCACGGCCTCGGCGGTGCGCTTGTGCTTGACCTTGAGCATCGTGCGCTTGCCCTGCTCGTAGGGTCCGTCATTGCGCTTGGCGACCACGCCATCCAGGCCGGCGCCCTCGAAGCGCTCGAACCAGTCCCGGGCCTCCTGCTCGTCGGCGGTGGTCCTGGTGAGGTGGATGCCAGGGGCGTCGAACCCACCGAAGAGCTCCTCCAGTCGAGCACGACGCTGGGCAAAGTCCAGGCCGGTGAGGTCCTGTTCGCCCAGGGCCAGCAGGTCGAAGCAGACCAGCTCGGCCGGGCTCTCGCGGGCCAGGCGCTCGATGCGTGAGGCGGCCGGGTGGATCCGGGCGCTGATGGACTCCCAGTCGAGCTTCTGCGCACCCGGTCCGCCGGCGCGGACCACCAGTTCGCCGTCGATGATGCAGCGTTGCGGTAGGTGCGCGCGCACCTGTGCGACCACCTCGGGGAAGTAGCGGTTCAGCGACTTCTTGGAGCGGCTGAGCAGCTCCACCTCCTCGCCGTCGCGGCAGACGATGCAGCGGAAGCCGTCCCACTTGGGTTCATAGCTCCAGCCGCCCTCGACGCTGCCGGCGGCGGGGATCTCGGCCACGGCCTTGGCAAGCATCGGGGCGATGGGGAGGTTGAGGGGGAGCTGCATGTCCCCAGTGTGGCAGCGATACAGGACGCAATAGGTTGGAACCATGAGCGACATGCCGCTGGACCGTGCCGAAGCCTGGACCATCGACGAGCACCGCGTGCTCGGCACCGGCCGGGTGTGCAGTTTCGTCGAGGACGACATCAGGCCGCCCTCGGGAGAGGTCTTCACCCGCCAGTACCTCACCCACCCCGGTGCGGTCGCCGTGATCGCCCTCGACGAGCAGGACCGCGTTGCCGTCGTCCACCAGTACCGGCACCCGGTGGCGATGAAGCTCGTCGAGCCGCCGGCCGGACTGCTGGACGCCGAGGGGGAGTCCTTCCTGGCGGCGGCACAGCGCGAACTGGCCGAGGAGGCGCTGCTGAAGGCCGAGGACTGGCGGGTGCTGGTCGACATCTTCACCACTCCCGGCGGCTGCGAGGAGTCCATCCGGATCTATCTCGCCCGTGGACTGTCCGCGACTGCGCGCCCCGAGGGCTTCGTGGTCGAGGACGAGGAGGCCCACATGGACATCAGCTGGGTGCCCCTCGACGAGCTGGCCACGCAGATCCTGGCCGGCACCATCCAGTCCCCGTCCATGGTGAGCGGGACCATGGCCCTGCAGGCTGCGCGACTGGCCGGACGCCTCGACGAACTGCGACCGGCCGACGCCCCCTGGCCCGCCCGGGACCTGTGGGCCGCCCGCGTGGCCGAACGACGGGCGATGGAGTCGGATGACTGAGCCCAGCGCCAGCTGGGGGACGCTGTCGGGGGTGGCAACCGCATGGCTGGACCATCTGGCGGTCGAGCGGGGACTGTCAGCCAACACACTGTCCGCCTACCGCAGGGACCTGACGCGTTATGCCGGCTACCTGCGGCTGCGCGGCATCGAGGCCTTCGACGAGATCGCCACCAGTGACCTCGCCGCTTTCCAGCGCTGGTTGACGACCGGCGACGCCGATCACCCCGCCCTGTCCCCGGCCAGCGTCGCCCGCACCGTGGTCGCCGTGCGCAACCTGCACCGCTTCGCCCTGGCCGACGGCCTGACCGGCAATGACCCCGCCGCCGACCTGGAGGTGCCCAAGCTCGGCACACGCCTGCCCAAGGCCCTGTCGATCGACCAGGTGCAGGCGCTGCTGGAGACGCCCGATGTCGAGAGCGTCGAGGGCTTGCGGGACCGGGCCCTGCTGGAACTGCTCTACGGCACCGGCGCACGCATCAGCGAGCTGTGCGACCTGGACGTCGACGACCTGGCCCGCGTGCTGGAGGACCCCGGAGCTGGCCTGCGCCTGACCGGCAAGGGGGACAAGCAGCGCGTCGTGCCGCTGGGCAGCTATGCCCGGGAGGCTGTCGAGGCCTGGCTGGTGCGCGGCCGGCCGCAGTGGCAGCAGAAGGCCAGGGCTCCCGGCCCGGCGCTGCTGTTGAACTCGCTGGGACGCCGGTTGAGCCGGCAGAGCGCGCACGCAATCTTGCAGAAGGCGGCCCGCGCGGCCGGCATCTCGGCCAGCGTGAGCCCGCACAGCCTGCGACACTCCTTCGCCACGCACCTGCTCGACGGCGGCGCCGACGTGCGGGTGGTGCAGGAGCTGCTGGGTCACTCCTCGGTGACCACAACCCAGATCTACACGATGGTCAGCGTGGAGCACCTGCGCGAGGTCTACCTGGGCGCGCACCCCCGGGCCCGCCACCGGGCGACACAGCCGCCGCACAGCTGAGAGCGTCCCACCAGGTGGAAACGCCAAGTGGCCCCAGAGCCGCCAGAATTCGTGACGCCATCGAGTTGACAATCGAGCGGCGGACTCCGCGAGGGTGCTGCCTCCGTCCGCGCGGCATCCACTGGCGGAACAGGAAAGCCTTGCCAGGAAGGGTCGGTTCGTGCTGGACCGCGCGGCGGGAGCGAGGTGGGCCGTGGGCGGGCGGCTGCCTCGGTCCGGTTCGGCCGGAAGCTGCAGATGGGGCGATTGCCTGAGAAAGGGCTCAACTTCTGGGTGGTGTGCGGCGTGCCTGGCGCAGACGACCCACCCCCACTGCAAGAACCCCAGGAGAAGACGTGATGCGAGGACTCGGGGGCAGCCTGCTGGCTGCTTCGCTCACCCTCATGGTCCTGCCCGCGATGCCGGCCGCTGCCGCACCGCTGCCGCAGGACACCACCACGACCGCCGACCACGGTCTGGGCCTGGACACCAGCGCCATCCCGGCGGCCGCGACCGAACCGCAGCGTCACGGCACGATGGGCGGCGCCGCCATCCAGGCGGCCCCCGCCCCGACTGCCGCCCCGACCAAGAGCCCGACCGCGACGCCCACGGCCGAGCCCACTTCCACGCCGGCGGTGCAGCCCACCGCCGAGCCGACCACCACGCCCACCGACGAGCCCACCTGGGAGCCGGCTCCCACCCCCAACCCCGAGGATGGCTCGTGGGACTGGTTCACCTGGTGGTGACCCCTCGGTCCGGCAGGACCTGGGCCTGAGCACCGGGTGGGTCCCATGGCCCCACCCGGTGCTTGCCCGCACACACGCATCCATTCGACCTCTGGAGAAGCCCCCATTCAGCGCAGCACCGCACCCCGTCGGGCCCTGGCCCCGCTCGCCCTGGCGACGCTCATTGCTCTGGCTGGGTGCTCGGGTTCCCAGCAGGCAGGCCCCACCCCGGCCTCGCCGGCCACCGGGCAGGTCTCGACCCCCACGGGGCAGGGCTCTGGACCGGCCGACCACCCGTCGGTCCAGGTCACCGCCGACACCTCCGTCCCGAGCAAGGCCCCGCCCGTCGGAGACGACGTTGCCTGCTCCAACCGGATGCGCTGCTACCTCAAGAACCCCAAGAAGCTCAGCGACGAGCAGTGGCGCACCCAGGTGCTGCCTGCCGTGCCCGGGGCCGACAAGGCGCCGAGCGCCCCGATGCGACCGTGGGCCTATGGCGTCTTCGGGCTGGGGGAGGGTCGCACCGAGGCCCGGGACCAGCCCTCGCGCGAGGGGGCCGTGGTCGACGACGGCTACGGGATCCTCAACCACCGCGTGGTCTTCGCCTTCTGCCGCACCGCTGGCAGCGACCCCAGGCAGTCCTGGTACCTGGTGGAGCCGATGACCCCCGATGCCCCGCCCCAGGTGTGGGTCGAGGGAACACACCTGGAGCCCTACGGCCACAACGGGGCGATTCCGACCTGCTGAGCGCGCGCGGGGAGCCCGCACGTCGTATGGGTACTAGGCTGGTCATTCGACGCATCCGGGCGCAGCAGGACGCGTCCACCTGATCACCAGAAGGAAAGGCACATCGTGGAGCCCACCGAGAATCCTGACGACCAGAACCAGTCCACGGTGAGCGTCGATCGCAGCCGACGCAATGACGTGCAGACCGAGGCCGGTGCGGAGGATCCCACGGGCCGCACCTTCCCGCACCTGCCCGAGCCCACGCCGCCGGGCGAGGGCCCCAAGCGCGCCACCATCATCAGCATGTGCAACCAGAAGGGTGGCGTGGGCAAGACCACCACCACCATCAACCTGGGCGCGGCACTGGTGGAGACCGGCCGTCGCGTGCTGCTGGTGGACTTCGACCCGCAAGGCTCGCTCTCGGTCGGCCTGGGCGTCAACCCGCACTCCATCGAGGTGAGCATCTACAACCTGCTGCTCAGCCGCGAGTACGAGGTGGAGGAGGTCATCGAGCCCACCTCCACCGAGGGCCTCGACATGATCCCCTCCAACATCGACCTGTCCGGCGCCGAGGTGCAGCTGGTCAACGAGGTGGCCCGCGAGCAGACCCTGCTGCGGGTGCTGGAGAAGGTCCGTGACCGGTACGACGTCATCCTGATCGACTGCGCGCCCTCGCTCGGCCTGCTGACGATCAATGCCCTGACCGCCTCCGACTACGTGATCATGCCGCTGGAGTGCGAGTTCTTCGCGCTGCGTGGCATCGCGCTGCTCACCGACACCATCGGCAAGGTGCAGGACCGTATCAACCCGAGCCTGCAGGTGATGGGCATCCTGGGCACCATGTACGACGGACGCACCCTGCACAGTCGCGAGGTGCTGGAGCGCGTGGTCGACGCCTTCGGCGAGCAGGTCTTCCACACCGTCATCAAGCGCACCATCAAGTTCCCCGAGACGACCGTCGCCGGTGAGCCCATCACGAGCTACGCCAGCTCCTCGCCCGGTGCCGCCGCCTACCGCCAGCTCGCCAAGGAGGTGCTGGCCAGGTGTCACGCCGAGTGAGCCTGCCGGGCGCCTCGGAGCTCTTCCGACCGACCAGCTCGACGGCGGGGGAAGCCGAGCCGCAGCCCGACCTGGTCGAACAGGCGGCCCAGGCCAGCCCCGAGCCGCAGCCTGCTCCCGAGCGCAGCACGGCCCGCAAGAGCGCGCCCCGCAAGACCACGGCGCGCCGTACCGAGCCGGCGCAGCAGGCCCCCGCCCCGGCGAAGAAGGCCCCGGCACCGCGCAGCGCGGCGAAGTCCGCTGCCGCCACCGATGCCGCCGACCGGCGCCGCGGTGCGAGCGGCCGGGTCCGCCACGACGAGAAGATCACCGTCTACGTCAGCAGCGAAGAACTGCTCGCGCTGGAGCAGGCCCGGCTGACGCTGCGTGCCGAGCACGGGCTGGCGGTCGACCGGGGACGGATCGTGCGGGAGTCGGTGGCGCTGGTGATGGCCGACCTGGCCGCGCGCGGCGCCGACTCCGACCTGGTGCGTCGCCTCGAGACCGAGTGAGCCCGGAGGGCCAGTGAGCGCGGACACCGCCCAGGTGACGGCCCCCGGCCAGGCCAGCGGGGGCTTCACCGTCGTCCTGGACAACTTCGAGGGACCCTTCGACCTGCTCCTGCAGCTGATCGGCCGCCACAAGCTGGACGTCACCGAGGTGGCCCTGTCCCGAGTGACCGACGAGTTCATCGCCCACGTCAAGGCTGGAGGCGAGGTCTGGGACTTGGAACAGACCAGCTCCTTCCTGCTGGTGGCCGCCACCCTGTTGGACCTCAAGGCCGCCCGGCTGCTGCCCCAGGGGGAGGTGGCCGACGAGGAGGACCTGGCGCTGCTCGAGGCCCGCGACCTGCTCTTCGCCCGCCTGCTGCAGTACCGCGCCTTCAAGCTGGTCAGCGCCTCCTTCGCCGAACGGATGGCCGACCAGGCCCGTCGCTTCGCGCGCCCGGGCGGGCTGGAGCCGCGCTTCGCCGGCCTGCTGCCCGAGGTGCACATCGTCGCCGATCCCGAGCAGCTGGCCAGGATCGCCGCCCGGGCCCTGACGCCCGAGCGGCCGCCGGAGGTGAGCCTGGAGCACCTGCACGGCTCCACCGTGAGCGTGCGCGAGCAGGCCCAGCTGGTGGCCGACCGGCTGCGTCGTCAGGGCACCCTCACCTTCCGGGCCCTGACCGGGGACGCCGACCGGATCACCACGGTGGCGCGCTTCCTGGCGCTGCTGGAGCTCTACCGCAACCGGGCCATCGCCTTCGAACAGCTGACGCCGCTGGGGGAGCTCACGATCCGCTGGACCGGCGAGGCCGAGGGGGACGTGCAGGTCAGCGAGGAGTTCGACGGCCGCCCGGCGGGCAGCCAGGAGGAGGACGATGACTGAGCACCACACTGGCCAGCAGGCCCAGCCGGACGAGCAGGTCGAAGGAGCCCTGGAGGCCCTGCTGCTGATGGCCGAGGAGGCGATGAGCAGCCAGGCACTGGCCGAGGCGGTCCAGCAACCGGTCGAGGTGGTGGAGCGGGCCCTGGCCAGCCTGGTGGACTTCTACGACCGCACCGGGCGCGGCTTCGAGCTGCGACGCATCGGCGGCGGCTGGCGCTACTGGACGCGCGCCGAGCACGCCGAGCTGATCAGCGCCTGGGTCGTCTCGGGCCAGCAGAACAAGCTCTCCCAGGCCGCCCTGGAGACCCTGAGCGTGGTCGCCTACCTGCAGCCCATCAGCCGGGCAAGGATCTCCGCGGTGCGCGGCGTGAACGTCGACGGCGTGGTGCGCACCCTGCTCAACCGGGGATTGCTGGCCGAGAACCCGCCCACCGAGGGCGGGGGTGCGATCACCTTCACCACCACCGAGTACTTCCTGGAGAGGATGGGCCTGGCGGGGCTCGGCGAGCTGCCCCCGCTGGCTCCCCACCTGCCCGATGCGTCCGCCCTGGAGGCGGAGCTGTCACAATTGGCACAGACGGCCGAGCAGGAGGGCCCCGGGCAGGACGCCCAGGGCAGCACCGGCGGGCCGCAACAGCGCGGCGAGCCCGTCGCGGAACCAACGATGGATGAAGAGAGCCATGACCCAGAACGACGACCGTGAGGTCGACGAAATCCTGACCGACTCGACCCCCGAGCCCAGCCCGGCCCCGCAGTCCGAGGCCAGCACGGACGAGCCCGAGGCCAGCGAGCCGATCCGACTGCAGAAGGTGCTGGCCCAGGCCGGCGTCGCCTCGCGCCGTGCCGCCGAGGAGATGATCGACCGCGGACGCGTCGAGGTCAACGGCGAGATCGTGCGCGAGCAGGGCATGCGCGTCGACCCGCACACCGACACCATCCGCGTCGACGGCGCCCGCATCCCACCGCCGCGACGACACGTCTACCTGGTGCTCAACAAGCCGCGCGGCGTGGTCTCCACCATGGAGGACCCGGAGGGCCGTCCCACCTTGGGCGACATCCAGTTCGACAAGAAGAGCTGGCAGCAGCTGAGGCTCTTCCACGTCGGCCGCCTCGACACCGACACCGAGGGCCTGATCTTCCTCACCAATGACGGCGACTTCGCCCACCGCCTGGCCCACCCGAAGTACGCGGTCCCGAAGACCTACCTCGCCGAGGTGGAGGGCTTCATGGACAACAAGACGATCCGTCGCCTGGAGAAGGGCCTGCGCCTGGATGACGGCCCGGTGCGCCCCGACAGGGTCAAGCTCGTGATGCGCTCGGAGACCAAGAGCCTGGTGGAGGTGAGCCTGCACGAGGGACGCAACCGCATCGTGCGACGGATGATGGACACCATCGCCCACCCCGTGCGCAAGCTCAGCCGTACCGCCATCGGGCCGGTGCGCCTGGGGCAGCTCGGCATCGGCGAGGCCCGCGAACTGACCCGCGAGGAACTGGGCGCCCTGTTCGATCTGGTCAAGATGTGATGCGGCGCGTACGCGGTCTGGAGACCGAGTACGGGCTCCAGGTGCGCGTGCGCCCGCTGGAGGCCGCCAGTCCCCGGGACCCGTCCCCGGCGGGCTGGCGGCGGCTTTCTGCCGAGGAGGGCGCCCAGGCCCTCTTCGAGCCGGTGGTGGGCAGCAATGCCTCCACCAATGTCTTCCTGCGCAATGGCGGGCGGCTCTATCTCGACGTCGGCGCCCACCCCGAGTATGCGACGGCCGAGTGCTCCACCCTGGCCGAGCTGCTGGCCCAGGACCGCGCCGGCGACCTTGTGCTCGACCGCTTGGCCGCCCGCTGCCGGGAGCGCTTCGCCGAGAAGGGCTTCGAGGCCCGGACCAGCCTGTTCAAGAACAATGTGGACTCCCATGGCAACTCCTACGGCAGCCACGAGAACTTCCAGGTGGCCCGCACCGGAGAGCTCGCCGCCCTGGTGGAGGCACTGACCCCCTTCCTGGTCACCCGGCAGCTGCTGTGCGGCGCCGGCCACTGGCAGCGTGACCGGCAGGGCAAGGCCCGCTTCCTGCTCTCCCAGCGCGCCGAGCACATGTGGGACCCGTTGGGATCTGCCACGACCCGATCGCGGCCCATGGTCAACACCCGCGACGAACCACACGCCGATGCCGAGCGTTTTCGTCGCCTGCACGTGATCGTCGGAGATTCGACGATGCTGGAGACCACCACCCTGCTGCGCCTGGGATCGACCGAACTGGTGCTGCGCGCCGTGGAGCAGGGGGAGCGTTTCGAGTCGCTGGCGGTGGACGAGGCGGGTCGTCGCATCCGGGAGGTCGCCGCGGACCCGCGCGGTCGCGCCGTGGTGACCCCTACCGGCATGGTGGCCCTGGACGTGCAGCGCGCCTGCTGGGAGCGCACCGCCGACCTGGCCGACGACGACGAGCTGGGCGCCGCCCACCGGCTGTGGGGGCGAGTGCTGGATGCCATCGCCGATGACGCCCTGCACCGGGTGGAGGCGGAGGTGGACTGGGTGGCCAAGTGGCGGCTGCTGACGGCCCAGGCACGTCGTCACCGGATGGCCGAGGACGACCCCCGGTTGGCACAACTGGACCTGGCCTGGCATGACATCGTGGCGGGCCAGGGCCTGGCGCGGCTGGCGGAACAGCGCGGCCAGCTGGCGCGGTGGGACGGCAGCGATGACGCACTGGCCGCCGTCGACAGCCCGCCGCAGAGCACCCGCGCCCGGCTGCGCGGCGCCTTCGTCACCGCCGCCCAGCAGCATCGGCGGGAGTATTCCGTCGACTGGGTGCGGCTGGACTGCCACGACCTGGCCGACGGGCGCGTCGACCTGGACGATCCGCTGTGCAGCCAGGACTCCAGGGTCGACGAGCTGGTGCGCCGGATGGCCAGCGAGCCGCGCCGCAAGGAGTCGGGTGGCTTCGCGTCGCGCCGCGCCTGGACGCCCAGCAGCCTCGGGTAGTCTCGAATCCGTGCGTGACTCCAACCAGACCCCTTCCCTGCCCGCTCTCGGCACCCGAGCCCTGCGCCGTGCCGGCACCACCGTCCTGGCCCTGGGCCTGAGCGCCACGCTGGCCGCCTGCGGTGGCAGCGACGAGGCGGCGAAGAGCCCGACCCCCGCCGCCTCCGGGACACCCGCCGCCAACGCGACTCCCGCGGCGAGCGCCACCCCGGCATCGAGCGCCCCGGCCACCCCGAAGGTGAAGCCGACCGTCATCAAGGACCTCTCGGCGCTGACCGTGACCCCGACCGAGCCCGGCAAGGCGCCCTCGGTCAAGGCGAAGTGGCCGCTGGCCGTCGAGAAGACCCAGGTGAAGGTGCTCAGCCAGGGCGACGGACCCACCGTCGCCAAGGGCGGCCAGGTGGAGGTGCACTACCAGGGTGTCAATGCCCGCACCGGCAAGGTCTTCGACGAGTCCTTCAGCCGCGGCCAGACCGCCACCTTCTCCACCGCGCAGGTGGTCACCGGCTTCAAGAAGGCCCTGGAGGGCCAGAAGGTCGGCAGCAGGGTCCTGGTGATGATGACCGGCGCCGACGGCTACGACTCGACCGGCGGCAACCCGCAGGCCGGTATCGAGAAGGGCGACAACCTGGTCTTCGTGATCGACGTCGTCTCCACCCCCTTCACCAAGGCCACCGGCACCGCCGTCGAGGCCAAGGCGGGCCTGCCGACGGTCAAGGAGGATGCGAAGGGCGTCCCCAGCGTCACCGTGCCCAAGACCGCGGCACCGGCCAAGCTCGAGGTGCAGCCGCTCATCAAGGGCCCCGGCGCCCAGGTGAAGGCCAACGATGCGGTCATGGTGACCTACCGCGCCTACCTGTGGGACGGCGGCACGCTGGTGGCCGACGGCTACAAGGAGGGTCCGCAGACCGGCAAGCTCACCGACCTGATCCCGGCCTGGAAGAAGGGCCTGGTGAACCAGACCGTCGGCAGCCGAGTGCTGATCGTCTCCCCTCCGGCCGACGCCTACGGCAACCAGAAGGTGGAGAACATCCCGGCGAAGTCGACGATGGTCTACGTCATCGACATCCTGCACGCGATGGATGCCTCGCAGGCCGTCCAGTGATCCTCGCCTGAGGTTCCCGACCGAAGGCACGAGCGCGGGCCGCAACCCCAGTGGGGTTGCGGCCCGTCGCGTCCTTCGGGGGCGCTTCAGCCGACCATCCAGGGCTGCCAGACCAGGGGATTGTCCAGCTGGCCCGGTTCGAGGGCGGCCAGCACTCCCGGTGCGTCGTCGGCCTCGGGCAGGCCCGCGGAACGGCACAGTCGTCGTACCACCTCGGTGGGTCCGATGCCCTGGGCCTGCAGGTCTGACAGGCAGACGGCCCCGTCGCGCTTGGCCAGGCGCTGGCCGTCGGCATTGAGCGCGAGCGAGACGTGCACGTAGTGCGGCACGGGCAAGCCGAGCTGCTGGGCCAGCCAGGCCTGGCGGGGAGCGGAGTCGAGCAGGTCGTCGCCACGGGTCACCTGGGTGATTCCCTGCAGTCCGTCGTCGACCACCACGGCCAGGTTGTAGGCGGGGGTGCCGTCGGCGCGAAAGAGCACGAAGTCGTCCACCGGGCCGGTGTGGCGCCCGGCATGGACGTCGTCGACGGTGAAGGCGTCCACGCCGCTGCGGACCCTGATGGCCGGCGCGCGGGTCAGTCGCCGCTCGGCACGCTCGGCGCTGGACAGCTGGGCGCAGGTGCCGGGGTAGGGGCGCCAGCTCGCCGCGCCCGGCCCGCCATTGGGTGCCTGGGAGGCCTCGGCGATCTCGCGGCGCGTGCAGAAGCACTCATAGGTCTCCAGCAGCTCGGCGTGCTCGCGGTAGATCTCCAGCCGCTCGGACTGGCGCAGCACCGGACCGTCGTGGTCGATGCCTATCCGGGCGAGGTCGTCGAGCTGCTCCCGGGCCACCTGGGGTGCGGCGGCGACCCGTTGCTGGTCCAGGTCCTCGATGCGCAGCAGGAAATTGCGTTCCTCCGAGCGTGCCCACAGCCAGGCCAGCAGGGCGGTGCGCAGGTTGCCCAGGTGCAGGGAGCTCGTGGGCGAGGGGGCGAAGCGGCCGGCGCCACGGTCGCGCGACGGCATGGGGCCGGGAGTACCTGCGGAGATCATGCATTCATCCTGCCCCGTGGCGGGCGATGGCATCATCCATCAGCCCCTTTCCCCACCGGGGCCCGGGGTCGCTGGTAGCCTCGACCCTGCCCCCCGGCGTCCCCAGCACCCCCGGCAGAAGGTCACCATGGCACCCCGCAAGAGCGAACGGATCGTCAACCTGACGATCTGTCTGCTGTCCGCCCGGCGCTTCCTGCCGAAGAGCCAGATCCGCGAGATCGTCGAGGGCTATGCAGGCCTCTCCGACGCCGCCTTCGAGCGCACCTTCGAACGGGACAAGGACGAACTGCGCGCCCTGGGCGTCCCGGTGGAGACCGGCCACAACGAACTGCTCTTCGACGACGAGGCCGGCTACCGGATCCGTCGTGACGACTTCGAGTTCCCGCCGGTCGACTTCACCCCCGACGAGGCCACCGCCCTGGGAGCGGCCGCCCGCGTCTGGCAGCAGGCGAGCGTGGCCGAGCAGACCGTCAGCGCCCTGGCCAAGCTGCGCGCCGCCGGCGTGGAGCCCGACACCCACCGGCTGGCCGCCCTGGCGCCGGCCGTCACCGCCGACGAGCCCGCCTTCGAGGCGATCTGGCGGGCGACCCTGCAGCGCCGGAGGGTCAGTTTCCGCTACCGCGGCGGCGACCAGGACCGCGTCATCGAGCCGTGGAGCGTCACCTGGCGAAAGGGGCGCTGGTATGTGCTGGGGCGTGACCTGGGCCGGGGCGAACCGCGGATGTTCAAGATGAGCCGCATCACCAGCGAGGCCGTGCTGGGCAACCAGGCCGGCGCCTATCAGGTGCCCGAGGTGGACCTGGCCGAGCTGGCCCGTCGCCTGGAACCGGCCGGACCCGGACGCGCCGCCCTGGTGGCCGTGCGAGACGGCCACGCCCCGCTGCTGACGCGTCGTTCCCAGCCCGCCTCCACCTCGCTGGCCCTGCCGCAGGGCTTCAGTGCCTGGCGGGTGCCCTATGCCACCGGACCGGAGCTGGTCGCCGAGGTCTGCGCCGCCGGGACCCACGCGCTGGTGCTGGAACCCATTGCCTTGCGCGCCCAGGTGGTCGAGCAGCTGCAGGCCGTCGTCGACGCCAACCAGCCCCTGGCCGGCCACGACTATTCAGTCGAGCACCCGGAGGTGGGGCAATGAGCACCTCGGCAGACCAGGTGGCCCGCCTGCTGGCGATGGTTCCCTACCTCCAGGCCCACCCCGGAATTCCCGTGGCCAACGTCGCGCAGGCCTTCGAGGTGAGCCCGGCCCAGGTGATGAAGGACCTCAAGGTCCTGTGGATGTGCGGGCTGCCCGGCGGCCTGCCCGGCGACCTGATCGAGATCGACATGGATGCCGCCGCAGAGCAGGGCACCATCCACCTGACCAATGCCGACTACCTGAGCCGGCCGCTGCGCTTCACCCTCGACGAGGCGATGAGCCTGGTGGTGGCGCTGCGTGCCGTCGCCGAGGTGGCCAGCGGCAGCACCGCCGCGGCCGTCACCAGCGCCCTGGCGAAGCTTGAGGCCCTCGTGGCTGGCGATGCCGCCGACCGGGTCGCCATTCGCGTGGCCAGCGGCGACGAGCAGGTGCGCGGGAGCCTGGCCCGCGCCATCGAGGACGGCCGCCGGGTGCGGCTGGTCTACGACGGGCTGGCGCGCGGACTCACCTCCACCCCCGAGGTGGACCCGGTGCGCATCGACCTGCGCGACGGGGCGGCCTACCTGCAGGCCTGGAGCCTGGAACGTGAGGCCTGGCGCACCTACAAGCTGGACCGGATCGTGCGCGTGGAGGAGCTTGGGCAGCAGGCCGCCGACCACGGCGCGGCACCGGAGCCCACCCAGGGCTGGTTCGACCCGGGCCAGCCCGAGGTCACCCTGGAGCTGGCCCCTGCCGCGCAGTGGATCGTGGAGTACCACCCGACCAGCCAGGTGCACCCCAGCGGAAATCACGGTGAACAGCTGGTGGCCACACTGCCCGTCTCGGACCCCGCCTGGCTGCGTGGCCTGCTGCTGCGCCTGGGGGGCGACGCCCGGGTGCTGGAGCCCGCCGGCGCCGGCCAGGACGCGGCCCGCGAGGCGCGCGAGGCGCTGGCCCTCAACGAGCAGATCTTCGGCGCCTCCGTGCACGCCTGGGAACACCGGCAGCACACGACGGGGGTCGGCCAGGACGCGGGATCGGGGCCCGCGCTGTGAAGTGGCTGCTGTTGTGGACCGCGATCGGCCTGCTCCAGGTGGCGGTGCTGGTCGGGTGTGGCTGGGTGCTGTGGCGCAAGGGCCGCGCCCTGTACGACGAGCTGCGTACCCAGGGGCGCACGCTCGGTGAGATGACCACGCTGTTGGGGGAGCTAGAGTTGCCCGCGGAACGTGCCGCCGCATCGCAGCGGTCCGATCGCACCTGATGTGGACGCGGACCTCCCGCGTCCGAACCCGAGGAGAACGAGACCATGCCTAATCTGGGCCCCACCGAGCTGCTGATCATCCTCGCCATCGCCATCCTGCTCTTCGGCGGCACCCGCCTGGCCGGCGTCGGCAAGGCGTCCGGACGCGCGATCCGCGAGTTCAAGGAGGAGACCTCCACGCTCAAGAAGGAGCAGCCCAAGCAGGTCGAGACCACGCGCGTCGAGTCGGCCGATGGCCGCGTCGTCGAGACCGAGAAGAAGTTCGAAGCCTGATCGTGGCGAAGTCCAGTGGCGCCACCGTCCGGCGGCGACGACGCGTGGACCTGTCCTGGATGAAGGCACCCCGGCCTGACGAGGACGGGTCGATGGCCTTGGTGGACCACCTCAAGGAGCTGCGCTACCGGGTGATCCTGTCGGCCATCGCCGTGGTCCTCGCGACGGCGGTCTGCCTGATCTGGAGCGACCTGCTGTACCGACTGGTCTTTCGTCCCTACCGCTTGTCCATCGTCATGTACGAGGCGGCCCATCCGGGAGCCGACGTGAACCTGGTGGCCAGCGGGGTGTCGACGCCCTTCATGTTCACGCTGAAGACCGCCTTGTACGCAGGCCTGGTGGTGAGTTGCCCCGTGTGGCTCTACCAGCTGTGGGCCTTCATCGCGCCCGGACTGCTGGCCAAGGAGAAGAAGTACACCCTGGGCTTCCTGGCAACGGGAATCCCGCTCTTCCTCTCCGGTATTGCGCTGGGCTACTGGATCAGCCCCAAGGGCTTCGCGATGCTGCTGGGTTTCACGCCCGAAGGCGTGGTGAACCTGCAGGACATCAGCGACTTCCTGCACTTCCTGTCGGTGATGCTGCTGGTCTTCGGCGGTGCCTTCCTGCTGCCCGTGATCCTCGTGGCCCTCAACCTGGTGGGCGTGCTGAGGGCACGCACCCTCAGCAAGTACCGCGCGGTCGGCATCTTCCTGTGCTTCATCTTCGGCGCCGTCGCCACGCCCTCGCAGGACCCCTTCAGCATGTGCGCGCTGGCCGTCCCGATGGCCGTCATGTACATCATCAGCGAGGTCATCTGCCACGCCAATGACAAGCGCCGGGGCGTCAGCGACGAGCTCGTGCTCGCAGACTGAGGTGGGCACCGACGGTCCCACCTTCCACCTGGTGGTCAATCCGAGCGCGGGCCACGGCAGGGCCGCGAAGCTGCTGCCGCGCGCCCGGGAGCGGCTCGAGGCCGTACCCGGCGCCGAGGTGGTGGTGCACAGCTCCACCAGCTATGCCCACGCCGAGGAGCTCTGCCGCACCAGTGCCGCCCGGGCACGGCGCGGTCGCGAGGGACGTGGGCGTGATGCGCTGGTGGTGATGGGTGGCGACGGGATGGCCCACCTGGGGCTCAATGCCTGTGCCGATGCCCGCGCCGAGGGCCTCGACGTGCCACTCGGGGTGGTGCCCGCCGGCACCGGCAATGACTTCTGCCGTGGCGTGGGACTGGCCAGCGAGAGCTTCTCGGCGGTGGAGGCGATCGTCGCCGGCCACACCCGCCGCATCGACCTGTCCGAGGTGACCGGCCAGCTGCGCCACGGCGCGGAGCACCGCTTCGTCGGCTCGGTGGTCTCCACCGGCTACGACGCGCGGGTGAACCTGGCCACCAACACCTTCCCGCACCCGATCGGACCGCTGGGCCCGCTGGCCTATGGCGCGATCGCGCTGGCGGAACTGGCACGCTTCGCCCCGTTGGACTACCGGCTGTGGATCGACGGCCAGACCCGCGAGATCAGCTCGGTGCTGGTGGCGGTGGCCAATGCCGGGCACTTCGGGGGCGGCATGAAGGTCCTGCCCGACGCGCGGGTGGACGACGGCCTGCTCGACGTGGTGCTGGTGGGAAGCCTCACGCGGCGCGACGTGCTGCGACTCCTGCCGAAGCTCTACCGGGGAAGCCACGTGCACGAGGACGTGGTGGAGGTCATCCGCGCCCGCGAGGTGCGCATCGACGGTGCCACCGTGGCGCGCGACGGCAGCCGCGGCACCATGTTCGCGATGGCCGACGGCGAGCTGCTGGGCGACGTGCCCATCACCATCACCTGCCGTCCCGGACTGCTGGACGTCTTCGCATCCGGTCGGTTCCGTGCCTTCGCGGTGAATCCGGCGCTGCCGGATTCTGTCGGAGGCACCGGCTAGCCTCGAAGGTGATGAACACCTCACCAGACCACCGTCCCGACAATTCCGACGGCCGCGAGCCGGGCGATGCGTTGCCCGAGAGGCTCGTCGTGCCCGCCGACGCCTCCGAGCTGCTCGACGGGCCGCTGGCTCCCTTCGTCGTCGAGCCCGGCAGCCTGTTGGAGCAGTTCGCCTCCGGCTATGACTTCGCCCTGGACGACTACCAGCTGAAGGCCTGTGCCGAGGTGGAGGCCGGGGCCGGCGTCCTGGTGGCCGCCCCCACCGGCGCGGGCAAGACCGTGGTGGGGGAGTTCGCCGTCTTCTGCGCCCTGGCGACCGGGCGCAAGTGCTTCTACACCACCCCGATCAAGGCGCTGAGCAACCAGAAGTTCCACGACCTGGTCCGCCGCCACGGCGCCGACCGGGTGGGCCTGCTCACCGGTGACTCGTCGATCAACTCCGAGGCGCAGGTGGTGGTGATGACCACCGAGGTGCTGCGCAACATGATCTATGCCAACTCCCCGACGCTGGCCAACCTCGGCTACGTCGTGATGGACGAGGTGCACTACCTGGCCGACCGCTTCCGCGGCGCCGTCTGGGAGGAGGTCATCATCGGCCTCGCGCCCAGCGTGCAGCTGGTGAGCCTCTCGGCGACGGTCAGCAACACCGAGGAGTTCGGCGACTGGCTGGACGAGGTGCGCGGCGACGTCAAGGTGGTGATCTCCGAGCGCCGCCCGGTGCCGCTCTACCAGCACGTGATGGCCGGCAAGAAGGTGCACGACCTCTTCGAGGGCATCGCGCCCACCGCGGCGGAGCTGCCCGCCGAGCGTGCCGCCAGGGTCAACCCCGAACTGCTCAAACTGGCGCGCAGCGAGGCAAAGCAGGTGCGCGACGACTCCCGCCGCCCCCGGGGACGCTCCGGCAAGGGCAAGAAGAATGCCGGTTATGGCTCGGGCCAGTACGGCGGCGCCGCCAAGGCCCACCTGGACCGCCGGCACGACCGCGACGAGCGGCCCGCACCGCGCCTGACCCCCAGCCGCGCGGTGATGACCACCCAGCTGCAGCGCGCCCGGCTGCTGCCCGCGATCTGCTTCGTCTTCAGCCGCCAGGGCTGCGACGGGGCCGTGCGCCAGCTGCTGGCCAGCGGCATCAACCTCACCACCAACCACGAGGCGCGCCAGCTGATGGCCATCGCCGAGCGCCACCTGCAGGGGATGGCGCCGGCGGACCTGCGGGCCCTGGACCACGACGTCTTCGTGGAGGCGCTCAGCCGCGGCATCGCCAGCCACCATGCCGGGCTGCTGCCCGCCTTCAAGGCCATCGTCGAGGAGGGCTTCGCCGCCGGTCTGGTCAAGATCGTCTTCGCCACCGAGACCCTGGCCCTGGGCATCAACATGCCGGCGCGCACCGTCGTGATCGAGAAGCTGGTCAAGTACAACGGCGAGAACCACGTCGACATCACGCCGGGGGAGTACACCCAGCTCACCGGGCGTGCAGGCCGCCGCGGCATCGATGTCGAGGGCCACGCCGTGGTGCTGTGGCAGCCGGGCATGGACCCGCGCGCCGTCGCAGGCTTGGCCTCGCGACGCACCTACCCGCTGAAGAGTTCCTTCGCCCCCACCTACAACATGACCGTGAACCTGGTCGGCCGGGTGGGCCGCGAACGGGCACGCGGAATGCTGGAGCAGAGCTTCGCCCAGTTCCAGACCGACCGCTCCGTCGTCGGCCTGGCCCGAACCGCTGCCCGCAACCAGGGCCAGATCGACGACTACCTGGCGGCAGCGCACTGCGAGCGGGGCGACTTCGTCGAGTACGCCCAGCTGCGCGAGCAGGTCGGCCAGCTGGAGAACGAGCAGGCACGGCTGCGCAAGGCCGACCGTCGGGCCGAGGCGCTGCAGTCGCTGCTGGTGCTGGAGGCCGGCGAGATCATCCACGTCCCCGGCGGGCGCCACCAGGGCTGGGCCGTGGTGGTGGACCCGGGCCGTCGTGGCAACCGGGGCTCCGAGCCGCACCCCATGGTGCTCACCGAGGGCCGCGAGATGGTGCGCCTGACCCTCAACGACTTCCCCGTCCCCACCCAGGTGGTGGGCCGGATGCGGATCCCGCGCAAGTTCGACCCGCGTCAGGCCTCCGACCGGCGCAACCTGTTCGCCGGCTTCCGCGACAAGCTCGGGGTGCTCGACCCCCAGCCCACCCAGCTGCACGGGCCCCGCGCCGATGCCGAGATGACGGCGCGGATCAGCGAGCTGCGGCGCGAGCTCAAGCGCCACCCCTGCCACGAGTGCCCCGACCGGGAGAGCCATGCCCGCTTCGCCGAGCGCGCGATGCGCCTGGAGCGCGAGCGCGTCCAGGCACGCGAGCGGGCCGAGCGACGCTCCAACACCATCGCCCAGCGTTTCGACAAGCTGTGCCAGGTGCTGGAGTCGATGGGCTACCTGGGCAGCGAGGACGATGAGGTGACCGATGCCGGCCGGATGCTGGCCAGGCTCTACTCCGAGCTCGACCTGGTCACTGCCGAGTGCCTGCGCGACGGGGTCTTCGACGGCCTGGATGCGCCCCAGATGGCCGCGGTGCTCAGCTCGCTGGTCTTCGAGACCCGACGGGTCGTGCCGGGGCGGATGGCGCGGATGCCCGATGCCGCCAGCGAGCACGCCCAGCACCAGGTGCGCCAGACCTGGCGACGCGTCAGCCTGGTGGAGCGAGACTTCCGCCTGGAGCGAAGCAGCGAGCCCGACATCGGTTTTGCCGAGGCGGCCCATGCCTGGGCCGACGGCGCCACCTTGGCGCACTGCCTGTCGCTCAGCGACCTACCAGCCGGTGACTTCGTGCGATGGATCCGTCAGGTGATCGACATGTGCGGCCAGGTGGCCGCCGCGGCCGGGCCCGGCGACGTGCGTCGCGTCTGCAGGGAGGCGGTCGGGGCCATGCGCCGCGGGGTGGTCGAGTTCGACCCGGACGAGGACTGAGCGGCTCGTCAGGCACCGCGGCACGCCGCGGCGCCACTAGGATTGCCGCGGACCTGAACCCCCTGCACGCAGACCCCTGTGCTGCGACCACGAAGACCCGAATGGAGAACGCCCATGGCCGGTGGCCTTGCAGCACTGCTCGACGACGTGGCGGCGATCGCCAAGCTGGCGGCGGCGTCCGTCGACGACGTCGGCGCCGCAGCCGGGAGGGCCAGTGTGAAGGCCGCCGGCGTGGTGGTCGACGACACCGCCGTCACCCCGCAGTACGTCGAGGGCGTGACGCCGGACCGCGAGCTGCCGATCATCGAGAAGATCGCGATCGGCTCCATTCGCAACAAGCTGGTCTTCATCCTGCCCGTCGCCATCCTGCTCAGCATCTACGCACCGTGGCTGCTGACCCCAATCCTGATGCTGGGCGGCACCTATCTGGCCTATGAGGGTGCCCACAAGATCTGGGGCATGCTCACCGGACACGGCCACGACGAGCCCCACTCCGACCCCGAGACCCCGGTTGTGCTCGGCGGCAAGGAGCAGGAGGACAAGATGGTCAAGGGCGCCATCACCACCGACTTCATCCTGTCCGCCGAGATCATGGTGATCTCGCTCAACGAGGTCGCCGACCAGCCGTTGATGACCCGCATCCTCAGCCTGGTCGCCGTCGCCCTGCTGATCACCGCCGTCGTCTATGGCGTGGTGGCACTGATCGTCAAGCTGGACGACATCGGCCTCAGGATGACCCAGAAGGGCGTCAAGGCGGGTGAGCTGGTCGTGAAGTCGATGCCGGTCATCCTGTCGATCCTGTCCACCGTCGGCCTGGCTGCCATGCTCTGGGTGGGTGGCCACATCCTGATGGTGGGTGCCGACGAGTTGGGCCTGCACTGGCCCTACCAGTTCGTGCACCACCTGGAGCACCAGGTCTCCCACGCCGTCCCGCATGCGCTCTCCGCGACCCTGGGCTGGCTCACCAACACCCTCGGCTCGGCCATCATCGGCTTCCTGGTGGGCTCGGTCGTGGTCGGCATCCTGGCGCTGCTGCCCTTCGGCCACGGCAAGGGCCACGACGGCCACGACAGCCATGACGGCCATCCGGAGCCGCAGGCCGAGGGCGAGTGGCCCGGCGAGGGCACCCAGGACATCGTCGAGGGCGAGCCGGTCAAGGCCGAGGACCGTCCCCGGGACTGACCGTCCCCGAGACTGACCGGTCACGGCCGGCCGGCCGGTCTAGCCTTGGGCCATGAGCCTTGCCCTGCGCGTGATCCCCTGCCTCGACGTCCACGACGGACGCGTGGTCAAGGGCGTCAACTTCACCAACCTGCGTGATGCGGGCGATCCCGTCGAACTGGCCCGCGCCTACGGCGAGGCCGGGGCCGACGAGCTCGTCTTCCTCGACATCTCCGCCTCCAGCCAAGGTCGGGAGACCACCCGCGACATGGTCACCCGCTGCGCCGAGACCGTCTTCATCCCGCTGTGCGTGGGCGGGGGAGTGCGCAGCGTCGACGACGTGGACCGATTGCTGCGCTGTGGCGCGGACAAGGTGGGCATCAACACCGGCGCGATCAACCGTCCTGAGGCGATCGACGAGATCACCCGCCGCTTCGGCAACCAGGTGCTGGTGCTCTCGCTGGACGCCCGGCGCGACCCGTCCCAGCCGTCCGGCTTCGGCGTGACCACCCACGGCGGGCAACAGTCCGCCGGGCTGGATGCCATCGCCTGGGTGCGCGAGGCCGTCGAGCGCGGTGTCGGCGAGGTGCTGCTGAACTCGATGGACGCCGACGGCACCACCGACGGCTTCGACCTGGAGATGATCCGTGCGGTGCGCGAGGTGGTGGAGGTGCCGGTGATCGCCTCGGGCGGGGCGGGCACCGTCGAGCACTTCGTCGAGGCGGCCCGGGCCGGGGCCGACGCCCTGCTCGCGGCCAGCGTCTTCCACTATGGCACCCTGTCGGTGGCCGAGGTGAAGGCGGGCCTGCGCGAGGCCGGCTTCCCGGTCCGTTGACCCGCAGTCGCGGCGGTGGGCCTTCTGGCACCCCTACGATGGGAGCCATGGATTGCCTGTTCTGCAGCATCATCGCCGGTGACATCCCTTCGCGGAAGGTCTACGAGGACGAGGTCGCCTACGCCTTCCTCGACATCGAGCCCTGGCACCCCGGGCACACCCTGGTGGTGCCCAAGCGCCACGTCGACGACCTGACCGGGGACCCCACGGTGCTGACCGAGATCGCCCCGGCGATCAGCGCCGTCTCGCGCCTGCTGGTGGACCGCCTGGACGCCGACGGGCTGAACATGATCTCCAGCGCCGGTCCCGTGGCCGGGCAGGAGGTCTTCCACCTGCACGTCCACCTGGTGCCCCGCACCGACGACCATCCCGGCCTGCAGGAGCTCTTCCGCAAGCAGGTCATCGATGATCCGGACGAGGTCCTCGCTTGCATCGTGGGCTGATCAGTCCGTCTTTCGGGCAGTGCGAGGGCTCACCTGTCGATTGGCTGAACCGGCGATGACATTGGCCGGAATGAGGGGACGGCGGCCAGACCACGGTAGTTGAGTTCTGGATTGTGCGATGGGGGCACCAGCTCCGTCCGGGATCCAAGGACACCACCATGAATGCCACCCCTGCCAAGCTCGTCGGACTGCTCAGCATGCTCGCCGGCCTGGCCATGATCATCGCCGGAGCCCTCACCTGGGCCACCGTCACCAGCCAGCTCAAGGACGAGAACATCACCGTCCCCGCCGACGCGAGTTCCTTCGCCGGCAAGCAGGTGGCCGGTCCGTTCACCGCCTGCAGCCAGGCCGAGACCATCAAGAAGCACTCCCTGCACGGCTCCTTCCTGCGCGCCTCGCTGTTCACCTCCGTGGTGAGCTACGGCATCAGCGCCCTGGTGATGGGTCTCGGGCTGCTGTCGATGCTCGTCGGGTGGGCGCTGCGTCACCTGGCCAAGCTGGCCGCGGCCCGCATCGGTGATGTCGACGTGGTTCGTCGTGGCGCCACCGTGGTCCGCGCCTGAACCACACCGGTCCCGAACGAGCATCCACACCGAGGCGGTACCCCGGGGGGTGCCGCCTCCGATGCATTCGCCCATCCTGGTGTCCGAAATATGGGATTTCCGTCTCAATCATTGACCGGAGGGTTGCAGGTTGCCCAGAATGGAGCCATGAAGCCGTTCATCCTCGTACTCACCGGGCGCTGAGACCACCGCGGTCTCGGCGCCACCCTCGTCTGCCCCGGCAGCGAGGGTTTTTTCGTGCACGGACAGGAACACGGGCCGTCAGGCTTCCGCCTGGCGGGACGCGCCACCGGCACGGCTCCCGGCACGGGATGATTAGGCAAGCACATCGACAGGAAGGCAGGGCCATGGCACCCGAGCACGGCACACCCCCGACCATGACAGGGGCGCAGGCCCTCGTCGCCTCCCTGGAGCGACTCGGCGTCGAGGTCGTCTTCGGCATTCCCGGCGGCGCCATCCTGCCGGCCTATGACCCGCTCTACGACTCCAGCGTGCGCCACATCCTGGTGCGCCACGAGCAGGGCGCCGGCCACGCCGCCGAGGGCTATGCCAGTGCCACCGGACGGGTCGGGGTGTGCATCGCCACCTCCGGCCCCGGCGCCACCAACCTGGTGACCCCCATCGCCGACGCCTACATGGACTCGGTGCCGATCGTGGCCATCACCGGCCAGGTGAACTCCACCTCCATCGGCACCGACGCCTTCCAGGAGGCCGACATCCGCGGCGTCACCATGCCGATCACCAAGCACAACTTCCTGGTCACCAAGGTCGAGGACATCCCGCGCGCGGTCAAGGAGGCCTTCCACATCGCCGAGACCGGCCGTCCCGGCCCCGTGCTCGTCGACATCGCCAAGGACGCCCTGACCAGTGAGGCACCCTTCGTCTGGCCGTCGGGCATCGAGCTGCCCGGCTACCGCCCCACCACCCGGCCCCACTCCCGCCAGGTGCGGGAGGCTGCCCGGATGATCGCGGACGCCAAGCGTCCCGTGCTCTACATCGGCGGCGGCGTGGTCAGGGCCCGCGCCTGGAAGCAGCTGGCCGAACTGGTGGAGGCCACCCGGATCCCCGTGGTCACCACCCTGATGGCCCGCGGCGCCTTCCCCGACGAGCACGAGCTGCACATGGGCATGCCCGGCATGCACGGCAGCGTCTCGGCGGTCGGCGCGATCCAGCAGTCCGACCTGCTGATCGCCGTCGGAACCCGCTTCGACGACCGCGTGACCGGCAAACTGGACACCTTCGCCCCGCACGCCAAGGTGATCCACGCCGACATCGACCCGGCCGAGGTGAGCAAGAACCGCCTCGCGGACCTGCCCGTCGTCGGCGATGCCCGCGCCTTCCTCAAGGAACTCACCGAGGCCATGCAGGACGTCCAGATGGGCGACCTGTCACCGTGGCATGCCACGCTGGCCTCGCTGAAGCGCCGCTACCCGCTGGGCTGGGAGGAGGAGACCGACGGCCGCCTCAGCCCCCAGTACGTGATCCAGCGCATCGGCGAGCTCAGCGGCCCCGACGCCATCTTCGCCACCGGCGTGGGCCAGCACCAGATGTGGTCGGCACACTTCCTGCCCCACCAGGAACCGCGCAAGTTCCTCACCTCCGGCGGCGCCGGCACCATGGGCTACTGCGTCCCCGCGGCCATGGGTGCCAAGGTGGGCGAGCCAGATGCCGTGGTCTGGGGCATCGACGGCGACGGCTGCTTCCAGATGACCAACCAGGAACTGGTCACCTGTGCGCTCAATGACATCCCGATCAAGATCGCGGTGATCAACAACAACGTGCTGGGCATGGTGCGCCAGTGGCAGACGCTGTTCTACGACCGGCGCTACTCCAACACCGACCTGAGCAGCGAGCGCATCCCCGACTTCCCCAAGCTGGCCGAGGCGATGGGCTGTGTCGGGCTGCGCGCCGAGACGCCCGAGGAGGTCGACGAGGTGATCAAGAAGGCGCTGGAGATCAACGACGGCCCCGTCGTGGTCGAGTTCGTGGTGCACAAGGACGCCATGGTCTGGCCCATGGTGGCTGCGGGCACGAGCAATGACGACATCAAGATCGCGCGAGACATGGCGCCCGACTGGGAAGAGGAAGTCCTGTGAGCACCCACACCCTCAGCGTGCTGGTCGAGGACGCCCCCGGCGTGCTGGCCCGCGCCGCCGCACTGTTCAGCCGCCGCGGCTTCAACATCGAGTCCCTGGCCGTCGGTCCCACCGAGAAGGAGCACCTGTCGCGCATGACGCTGGTGGCCCGGGTGGACGACGTCCTGGTGCTCGAGCAGCTGGTCAAGCAGCTCAACAAGCTGGTCGAGGTGATCAAGGTCGTCGAGCTGCCCGCCGGATCGGTGGAGCGCGAACTCCTGCTGGTCAAGGTGCGCTCCGAACCGGCCAACCGCAGCCAGATCATCGACACCGTCGCGCTCTTCCGTGGCAAGGCCGTCGACGTCGGCCCCGAGTCGATCACCATCGAGGCCACCGGCGGCAAGGAGAAGCTCGGCGCGCTGCTGGAGATGCTGCGCCCCTACGGCATCATCGAACTGGTGCAGTCCGGTCAGGTGGCCCTGGGCCGCGGCAGCCGGTCCATCTCCGACAAGTCCCGTCCCTCCGCCTGACCCCGGTCCGCGGACCGTCACAGACCTGAACCCAACCAAGCACAAGGAGACCCCACCATGGCAAAGATGTTCTACGACGACGACGCCGACCTGTCGATCATCCAGGGGCGCAGCGTCGCCGTCATCGGTTACGGCTCGCAGGGCCACGCCCACGCGCTCAACCTGCGTGACTCGGGCGTCGACGTGCGCGTCGGCCTGCGCGAGGGCAGCTCCTCGCGCGAGAAGGCCGAGAGCGAGGGGCTGCGCGTGCTGGGCGTCGCCGAGGCCGTCGAGGAGGCCGACCTGATCATGGTCCTGGCCCCCGACCAGGCCCAGCGCAAGCTCTACACCGAGGAAATCGAGCCCAACCTGGAGGAGGGCGACGCGCTCTTCTTCGCCCACGGCTTCAACATCCGCTACGGCTACATCACCCCGCCGGCCGGCGTCGACGTGTGCATGGTCGCCCCCAAGGGCCCCGGACACCTGGTGCGTCGTGAGTACGCCGACGGCCGTGGCGTGCCGGTGGTCGTCGCCGTCGAGAAGGACGAGTCGGGCCAGGCCTGGCCGCTGGCGCTGTCCTATGCCAAGGCGATCGGTGGCCTGCGGGCCGGTGGCATCGAGACCACCTTCACCGAGGAGACCGAGACCGACCTGTTCGGTGAGCAGGCCGTGCTCTGTGGCGGCATGAGCCACCTGGTGCAGGCGGGCTTCGAGACCCTGGTCGAGGCCGGCTACCAGCCCGAGGTCGCCTACTTCGAGTGCCTGCACGAGCTGAAGCTGATCGTCGACCTGATGATCGAGGGCGGTATCGCCAAGCAGCGCTGGAGCATCTCCGACACCGCCGAGTACGGCGACTACGTCTCCGGCCCGCGCGTGGTCGACGGCCAGGTGAAGGAGAACATGAAGGCGGTGCTGGCCGACATCCAGAACGGCGCCTTCGCCAAGCGCTTCATCGAGGACCAGGACGCCGGCGCGCCCGAGTTCAAGAAGATGCGCGAGGCCGAGCAGGCCCACCAGATCGAGGCCACCGGCAAGGAGCTGCGCAAGATGTTCAGCTGGATCAAGCCGACCGACACCGACTACACCGAGGGCAAGGCCGACCGCTGACCCACGGCTCTCCGGGCCCCCTTCCTGCGAGCGGGAAGGGGGCCCGTTTGCGTCCTGGCTGGCGGAAACAGACGTATCGGGGCGCTTGAACCTGCAAAGCCGACTGAGGTGCAGCAATCCGCCTGTTTCGGGCGGGCCGATAGGACAGCGTTCCGGATGGCTAGGGTGGCGGGGTGGTACTAGACCTGAGCAGCAACATCACCGACACCGCGTTGATCTTCGAGGGTGGCGGTATGCGCGCCGCCTACACCTGTGCCGTGGTTCAGGAACTGCTCGCCCAGGAGATGTACTTCGACTTCGTCGCCGGCATCTCGGCGGGCTCGTCGAACAGCCTGAACTACGTGGCCCGTGACGCCGAACGCGCCCGGGCCAGCTTCGTCGACCTGGTGCTGGAGCCGGAGTTCGGCAGCTGGCGCACCTGGGTGCGGGGCAAGGGGGTTTTCAACTCCGAGTTCATCTACGAACAGACCGGCGAGGCCGGCCAGCCCCTCCCCTTGGACTGGGAGGCCTTCAAGGCCAACCCGATCACCATGAACGTGGGTGGGTTCAATGCCCGCACCGGCGAGTGTGTCTACTGGAACAAGGACGACGACATGCCGGACCTGCGGGCCATGGCCAAGCGCATCCGGGCCTCGTCCACCATGCCCGGACTGATGCCGATCATCCAGATCGACGGCGAACCCTGGTGTGACGGTGCACTGGGCCCCAATGGGGGCATCGCCCTGGACGCTGCCAAGGCTGCGGGCTACGAGAAGTTCTTCGTCGTCCTCACCCGCCCGGCCGGCTACCGCAAGGCTCCGTCGCGCCTGCCGCACGCCTATGACGTGCTCTTTCGCCGCTACCCCCAGATCGCGCGGGGCCTTCTGGAGCGTGCCGAGAACTACAACCGGGTGCTCGACGAACTGGCCGAGCTGGAGGCCAGGGGCAGGGCCTACGTCTTCCGCCCCACCCACATGCAGATCGTCAACCAGGAGCGGCGCATCGACCGGCTGCGGGAGGCGCACCGGCTGGGCATGGCCCAGGCTCGTCGGGAGGTGCCGCGCTGGGAGGACTTCCTGGGGCGCTGACCGCGCGCTTCAGGTCCGGGTGGCGATCACGACCGTCAGGTCGGGGGCCAGCTGGCTCTCGGTGGAGGTGAAGCGCTCGTCGGTGAGCCACCCCTCCAGGAGCGGGTCGACGTGCACGCCGGGGACGTTGTCGCGGAAGGGGTCCTCCTCGAGATCGTCGATCAACACCAGCCCGCCGGTCTCGACCAGTTCGTGGGCCAGGTCACGGCTCAGTACCTGCGCCGTGGCGCGGTTCATGTAGAGCAGGGAGAAGGGAGCCCGACAGCGCAACTGCTCACAGTCGCCGTCGAGCACCTCGATGTCGCTGCCGAACAGGATCTCACGGGCCTGGGCGGCACGCCGGGGGTCTGACTCCACACAGACCACGCGCGTGGCCTCGCTGGCTCCGCTGCGCAACCAGGCCACCCCGGTGCTGCTGCCGGTGGAGACGCCTGCGACGGTGCCGGTGCGACTGGCCGCCAGGGTGGCCAGTAGACGACCGGTCTCGTTTCGGGTGGTGTGCAACCATCCTGTGCGCAGGCACTGGCTCAGCGCCTTGCTGACCAGGGGCGGGATCTCGGTTGCGGTGCTCACGGCGCCAGTCTCGCAGAGTCCATCAAGTCAAAGGGGTGGCTCGCCAAGTGAGATGGCCGGGTCCTCGGCGCTGCAACTCCGTGCGCGTCCCCTGAGACCTAGGCTGGTCCCGTGAGTGAGCCAATCCTCGCCCCGACGCGGTTGACCCTGCGTGGACGGCGCCTCAAGGCCGCGTCCTTGGCCCTGCTGCTCCTGCTGGTCGGCATGGCCAGTCTGCGCAGTTGTCGTGCCGACCCGGATGACCGGACGTCTCCGGCGGTCCCCTCGCCCAGCAGCACGCCTGCGTCGGCCAGCTCACGTCCGACCAGCAGCCCGTCGGCCTCGTCCGATGCCGCCGACGACGCCCCGGCCGGCACCGACGGCATCCGTCGCAGCGGCATCACCGGCAAGGGGACGTGGCGCAACTCGACGCTCACCGTCGAACCGCCCCGCAAGACCGTCGCAGTTCATGACTACGTGGTGCGGGCCGAGGATGGCAGCGGCATCGGCGTCGACCAGGCCGCCCGCCAGGTGAGTGCCATCCTGAACGATCCCCGTGGCTGGCTGGGGCACCAGGGGAACTCCTTCCGCCTGGTCACCGATCCGGCTCGTGCGAAGTTCACGATCTACCTGGCCACCCCGGGCACCGCGCAGAAGATGTGCCCCCTGGACATCCGGATGACCTGGAGCTGCCGGGCCGGCACCAAGGTGATCCTGAACACCGACCGCTGGCTCTACATGACGCCCACCTTCGACGACGTGGACGAGTACCGCGCCTACCAGCTGAACCATGAGGTGGGGCACTCCATCGGCAAGGGGCACCTGGGATGCCCCAAGGCCGGGGCCAATGCGCCGGTGATGATGCAGCAGAGCAAGGGGCTGGACGGGTGCCGGCCCAATGCCTGGCCCTCGCTCGACCCCAAGTGAGTTTCGCCTGTGCTGGGTTGCCACGCAGGATGCCCGGTCGCCGCACGGACCCCGGCTCGTCCTGCCCGGGTGCCGTGGCACAATGGCCCCAACGTGTTCCGGGGTCGGTGCAAGTCCGAACCGGCGGTGACAGTCCGCGACCCGATCGCAGCCAGCGATCGGCTGAGCTGGTGCAATTCCAGGACCGACGGTGAAAGTCCGGATGGGAGGAAACACGTGGAGCAGCCAGGCGTCGTCGTCGGGCTGCCCAGGACGTGCGCGGCCAGTGGCCGGGCACGCCGGCGGCGCATCCGCTGATGCCCGCCCGCCCCGGTGCACCGACAGTGTCGACCGACCGGGAGCAGATGATGCAGACCACAGCCGAGGCCACCGCTATGCAGCGTGCCCTCGAGCTCGCCCAGCACGGCCTCGAGGCCGATCCGAACCCCCGCGTCGGCTGCGTCATCCTCGATGCGCACGGCGACGTGGTCGGCGAGGGCTGGCACAAGGGAGCCGGCACCGCCCACGCCGAGGTGGTGGCGCTGGCAGCCGCAGGCGAGGCCGCCCGTGGGGGGACGGCAGTGGTCACGCTGGAACCGTGCAACCACACTGGCCGCACCGGCCCCTGCGTCCAAGCACTGCTCGCGGCCGATATCGCGGAGGTCGTCTACGCCCAGGCCGACCCGACGCCCGAGGCGAGTGGCGGGGCCGCCACCCTGGCTGCGGCAGGGGTGCCGGTCCGCGGCGGGCTGCTCGCCGACGAGGCCCGGGCGGTCAATGCCACATGGACCTTCTCCCGTGGCGCCGGCCGTCCTTTCGTCACCTGGAAGTTCGCCGCCACCCTCGACGGTCGCAGCGCCGCCGCCGACGGCACCAGTCAGTGGATCACCGGCGAGCCGATGCGCCGGGCGATGAATGCCCGCCGGGCCCGGTGCGGGGCGATCGTCGTCGGCACCGGCACCGTGCTGGCCGACGACCCGCGCCTGACCGTCCGGGACGCCGCCGACCAGCCAGCCGAGCGCCAGCCGCTGCGTGTCGTGGTCGGTGACCGCCCGGTGCCCGCCTCCGCACGGGTTCGCGGCAACGACGGCCGCTTCCTGCAACTGCCCGGCAGCGACCCCCGCGCGACGCTGGAAAGCCTTGCCGCGCAGGGGATCCACCACCTCTGGCTGGAAGGCGGACCCACCCTGGCCGCCGCCTGGTGGCGTGCCGGCCTCGTCGACGAGGTGGTCTGCTGCCTGGCCCCGGCCCTGCTGGGCGCGGGACCGGCCGCCGTCGCCGACCTCGGCATCAGCACCATCGCCGACATCGACCGGCTGCGTCTGGTCGAGGTCGAGCACCACGGCGACGACCTCGCCCTCATCCTCAACCCGCTCAACACCACCAAGGAGAAGTGAATGTTCACCGGAATCGTCGAGGAGCTCGGCAGGGTCGAGTCCATCGAGCACGGCGCCGAATCGGCCGTGTTGCGCATCCGCGGCCCGCTGGTGGTCAGCGACGCCACCCACGGCGCCTCGATCAGCTGCAATGGCGTCTGCCTGACCGTCGTCGAGCACGACGAGGCCACCTTCAGTGTCGACGTGATGGCCGAGAGCCTGCGCCGCTCCAGCCTGGGTGAACTCGTGGAGGGATCCCCGGTGAACCTGGAGCGCGCCATGGCCGCCAATGGCCGCTTCGGTGGCCACGTCGTGCAGGGACATGTCGACGGCACCGCCCGGCTGCTGCAGCGGACCCCCGGCGAGCGCTGGGAGGTGGTGCGCTTCGAGCTGCCCGCCGCCCTGGCGCGCTATGTGGTGGAGAAGGGGTCCATCACCGTCGACGGGGTCTCGCTGACCGTGAGCGCAGTCGGCGAGGGCTTCTTCGAGGTCTCGCTGATTCCCACCACGCTGGAGATGACCACGCTGGGCAGCCGGCAGGTGGGCGACCTGGTGAACCTCGAGGTGGACGTGCTGGCCAAGTATGTCGAGAAGATGTTGGTGGCCGGCGTCGTGGCGGGAGAGCAGGCATGAACACCATCGAGGAGGCGCTGCAGGCGATGCGCGAGGGCCGGCCCGTGTTGGTGCTCGACGACGTCGACCGGGAGAACGAGGGCGACGTGATCGTCGCCGGCCAGACGCTCACCGACGCGTGGACCGCCTGGACGATCCGGCACAGCTCCGGCTACCTGTGCGCCCCGATGCCGGAGCAGTGGGCCGACCGGTTGGAGCTGCCGATGATGGTGCAGCAGAACCAGGACAGCCTGCGCACCGCCTACACCATCACCGTCGATGCCGCCGAGGGCACCACCACCGGCATCAGCGCCCACGACCGCGCCACCACGGTGCGGCTGCTGGCCGATCCAGACGCCACGCCCGCCGACTTCAACCGCCCCGGCCACGTGGTGCCGCTGCGGGCCCGCGACGGGGGAGTGCTGACCCGCCGCGGCCACACCGAGGCGACCGTCGACCTGTGCCGGCTGGCCGGGCTCTGCCCGGTCGGCGTGATTGGTGAGCTGGTGCATGACGACGGCACCATGATGCGCACCGACGCGGTGCTGGAGCTCGGCGCCCGCGAGGGCCTGCCCGTGGTCACCATCGCCGACCTGGCGGCCTGGCGCCAGCTGCACGACCGCGTGGAGGAGGTGGCCCGCACCGGGGTGCCCACCGAGGCCGGACGCTTCGAGACGATCGGCTTCCGCGACCTGGTCACCGGTGCCGAGCACCTCGCCATGGTCAGCCCCCATGGGCTGGGCGAGGCCAACCTGGTCCGGGTGCACTCGGAGTGCCTGACCGGCGACGCGCTGGGCTCGCTGCGCTGCGACTGCGGGCCACAGCTGCGCCGTGCGCAGCAGTTGCTGGCCGACGAACCCGGCGTGCTGGTCTACCTGCGCGGGCACGAGGGCCGCGGGGTGGGCCTGCTGAACAAGCTGCGCGCCTACCACCTGCAGGACGGCGGCGCCGACACCGTGGACGCCCAGACCGAGCTCGGGCTGCCCGTCGATGACCGGGAGTACGGGGCGGCGGCGGCCATCCTCAGCACCTTGGGCGTGCGCGGCATCACCTTGCTGAGCAACAATCCCGAGAAGCTCGACGCCCTGCGCCAGGCTGGCCTCGACGTGCTGGGGCTGCGCAGCGGAGCCACCGGCGTCAGCGCCGACAACCTCACCTACCTGAGGACCAAACGCGACCGGATGGGCCATGCGCTCCCGGCCGACCTGACCACCACCGACATCACCACCACGAACGGAGAACCCGCATGAGCGGCGCAGGAGCACCCACCATCACCGTCCAGGCCCCCGGGCTGAAGGTCGCGATCGTCGCGGCCAGCTGGCACACCACCGTGATGGACGGCCTGGTCGACGGAGCCCAGCGAGGCCTGGCCGAGGCCGGCGTCACCGATGTCACCCTGGTGCGGGTCCCCGGCACCTTCGAACTGGCCGGTGCCTGCTCGGCGCTGGCCGACCGCTTCGACGCACTGGTGGCGCTGGGCGTCGTGATCCGCGGCGGCACCCCGCACTTCGACTTCGTCTGCCAGGGGGCCACCGTAGGCCTCACCGAGGTGGCGGTGCGCACCGGCAAGCCGGTCGGCTTCGGCGTGCTCACCTGCGACGACGAGCAGCAGGCGCTGGATCGTGCCGGCCTGCCTGGCTCGTCGGAGGACAAGGGCCACGAGGCCGCCACTGCCGCCGTCGCGACGGTGATGGCACTGCGCCAGGTTGGCTGACGGGGTACGCCTGAGTGGCGTGGGGCAACCTCGCCAGCGCCCGCGCACAGTGAAGGGCCCCCGGGCGCACCCTGGAACGTGTGCTCGGGGGCCCTGTCGTGTACTCGGGGGCCCTGTCGTGTACTCGGGGGCCCTGTCGTGTGCTCGGGAGCGTCAGCCCCGGACGGCCGCGGCGATTGCGTCGCCGACCTCGCTGGTGGAGCGCTTCGCATCCCCCCGGCTGGCGATGTCTGTGGTGACGGCCGCCTCGATCCGGCGCGCGTCCTCAGGGCGGCCCAGGTGGTCGAGCAGCAGCACCATCGAGCTGATCGCCGCGGTCGGATCGGCGATGCCCTGCCCGGCGATGTCCGGGGCCGATCCGTGCACCGGCTCGAACATGCTGGGGAACTCACCGGTGGGGTTGATGTTGGCGCTGGCGGCCAGACCGATGCCACCGGTGACCGCCCCGGCCTGGTCGGTGATGATGTCGCCGAAGAGGTTGTCGGTGACGATCACGTCGAAGCGCTGCGGATCGGTGCACAGCATGATGGTGGTGGCGTCGATGTGCAGGTAGTCGTGCTCGACCTCGGGGAAGTCCTGGGCCACCTGTTCGACGATGCGCCGCCACAGCCCACCGGCATTGACCAGCACATTGTGCTTGTGCACCAGGGTGAGCTTCTTGCGACGGCCCATGGCCAGCTCGAAGGCGTGGCGCACCACACGCTCCACCCCGTAGGCGGTGTTGACGCTCACCTCGGTGGCGACCTCGTGCACGGTTCCCTCCCGCACCACGCCGCCATTGCCGCAGTACAGGCCCTCGGTGCCCTCGCGCACGACGACGAAGTCGATCGGGCCGCGCTCGGTCACCTGGCTGGACAGCGGAGTGGTGGTGCCGGGGAAGTACTTGCTGGGCCGCAGGTTCACGGCATGGTCGAAGGCGAAGCGCAGCTTCAGCAGCAGGCCTCGCTCCAGCAGCCCCGAGGGCACCTCGCTCGATCCGGGGGCGGCGCCGATGGCGCCCAGGATGATGGCGTCGCTGGCCTTGAGGGTCTCGACGGCGGGCTCCGGCAGCACCTCCTGGGTGCGCAACCAGTGCTCGGCGCCGAGCGAGACCTCGGTGAAGGCGAAGGCGTCCTCGCCGACGGCGGCGGTGAGCACCTTGACCGCCTCGGCGGTGACCTCGGGTCCGATGCCGTCTCCACCGACGACGGCGATGGTGGGTTTCTGGGTCTGCATGGGCACAGCCTAGGCCCCATCGTCCATGGAGTGAGACTGCTGTCTCATGATGAGGAACGGCGATAGGCTGTCACCATGGCTCTCGACTTCGCGCATGCAGGTACCGACACCCCCGCCGACCAGGTCCGGATCGACGAGGTCTTCGCCAACCCCGGCTTCGGTGACCATTTCACCGACCACATGGCCGTTGCCACCTGGACCAAGGGCGAGGGCTGGCACGACGCCGCAATCACCGCCTACACGCCGCAGGCCATCAGCCCCGCGAGCGCCGTCCTGCACTATGCCCAGGAGATCTTCGAAGGCCTCAAGGCCTACCGTCGCGAGGACGGTTCGGTCTGGCTCTTCCGCCCCGAGGCCAATGGCCGACGGATGCAGGACTCCGCCGAGCGACTCGCTCTGCCCCCACTGCCCGTCGAGGACTTCGTCGCCAGCGTCGAGGCCCTGGTCAAGGCCGACGAGCGCTGGGTGCCCAGTGGCCACGAGCAGACGCTGTACCTGCGCCCTTTCACGATCGCCAACGAGAACTTCCTGGGGGTGCGGGCCGCCCACACCGCCTCCTATTGCGTCATCGCCTCGCCGGTGGGCGGCTACTTCTCGGGCGGCGTGGAGAGTGTTGACATCTGGGTCAGCCTGGACTCGGCGCGCGCCGGCAGCGGCGGCACCGGCGCAGCCAAGTGCGGTGGCAACTACGCCGCCAGCCTCAAGGCCACCAACGAGGCCATCGCCAATGGTTGCAGCCAGGTGCTCTTCCTCGATGCTGCCGACCGGCAGCACATCGACGAACTGGGCGGCATGAACTTCTTCGTCATCACCACCGACGGGCAACTGGTCACCCCCGAGCTGAACGGCAACATCCTGCCGGGTGTCACCCGCGACTCGATCCTCACCCTGGCACCCGAGCTGGGGTTCACCCCGGTGGAGCGTCGCATCACGCTCGACGAGGTGCTTGCCGGAGTCGCCGACGGCACCATCAGCGAGGCCTTCGCCTGCGGCACCGCGGCCGTCGTCACCCCGATCGCCAGCCTCAAGGTCGGCGAGCAGGTGTACCGCCTGCCCCAGGTCGAACAGCCGCAGTCCCTGCGGATCCGCCAACACCTGCTCGACATCCAGTACGGCCGCGTCGCCGACACCCACGGCTGGACCCGTCGGGTCTGCTGACCCCTGATGATGCCGCAGGCACCGGCCCCCCGGCCGGTGCCTGCGGCATCATCCTGCTGGCCGGATCGGTCAGCTGATCCGGTCGATCACCAAGGGCTGGCGCTCGAGGGTCTCGTTGCCGATCTCGATGCCGCCGGCCAGTGCCTCCCGGGCCCTCGCAAAGGCCTCGGGGGTGTCGGTGTGCAGCGTCAGCAGCGGCTGGCCCTTGGTGACGCGGTCGCCGGGCTTGGCGTGCATCACCACGCCGGCACCGGCCTGCACCGGGTCCTCCTTGCGGGCGCGCCCGGCACCCAGTCGCCAGGCGGCCACCCCGACGGCCATCGCGTCCAGCTGGGTCAGCACGCCGTCTCGCTCGGCCACCACGTCCTCGGTCTGGGCGGCCCACGGCAGCTCCGCCTCCGGGTCGCCGCCCTGGGCGCGCACCATCTGCTTCCAGGCGTCCATCGCCGAGCCGTCCGCCAGGGCCTTCTCGGGGTCGGCGTCGCTGCCGGCGGCCTGCAGCATCTCCCGGGCGAGGGCCAGGGTCAGCTCGACGACGTCGGCCGGGCCGCCCCCGGCCAGCACCTCGACCGACTCGCGCACCTCGAGGGCATTGCCAGCGGTCAGGCCAAGCGGAGTCGACATGTCGGTGAGCAGGGCGACGGTGGTCACATCGGCCGCCTTGCCGAGCGCCACCATGCGGCGTGCCAGCTCACGAGCATCGTCGAGGGTCTTCATGAAGGCGCCGGAGCCCACCTTTACGTCGAGCACCAGCGCGCCGGTGCCCTCGGCGATCTTCTTGCTCATGATGGAGCTGGCGATCAGCGGGATGGCCTCGACGGTGCCGGTGACGTCACGCAGGGCGTAGAGCTTCTTGTCGGCGCGCGCCAGGCCGTCACCGGCGGCGCAGATGACCGCCCCGACCTCCTCCAGCTGGCGCATCATCTGGTCATTGCTGAGAGTCGCCTGCCATCCGGGGATGGCCTCCATCTTGTCGAGGGTGCCGCCGGTGTGGCCGAGGCCGCGGCCCGAGAGCTGGGGGACGGCCACGCCGCAGGCGGCAACCAGCGGCGCCAGCGGCAGGGTGATCTTGTCGCCCACCCCGCCGGTGGAGTGCTTGTCGCTGGTCGCGCGGCTCAGGGCCTGGAATTCGAGCCGCACACCGGTGTCGATCATCGCCTGGGTCCAGGTGGCGAGCTCGGCGTCGTCAAGGCCCTGGAAGAGGATGGCCATCGCCATGGCGCTCATCTGCTCGTCGGCGACGATGCCCTCGGTGTAGGCCTCGATGAGCCAGCGCACCTGCTCGTCGGGCAGCCGGTGCCCGTCGCGCTTGGTGCGGATGAGTTCGACCGCGCTGAAGGCCTGTGCGTTGAAGTCTGCTGCCATGACTGCAGTATCGCAGGCGTAACGGATATCCTCTCAGGCATGCGCATCGCCAGATATGCCCTTGCCGGAGCAGAGCCCCAGTTCGGCCTCGTCGAACTCGCCACCGACGGCGGGGAGCACCCCGAGACCATCGCAGCCATCACCGGAGACCCGCTCGCGGGGCCGGTCAACTACACCGGCGAGCGCCATTCGCTCGACGAGGTGCGCCTGCTGGCACCCGTGATCCCTCGCAGCAAGGTGATCGGGGTGGGTCGCAATTACGCGGCCCATGCCGCCGAGATGGGCAATGAGGTGCCCGAGAACCCGCTGCTGTTCATCAAGCCCAACACCTCGGTGATCGGCCCCGACGACCCGATCGTGCGCCCCAGGGGCGTCACCAACCTGCACCACGAGGGCGAGCTCGCCGTCGTGATCGGTCGCATCTGCAAGCAGGTCCCGGCGGACCGTGTGCAGGAGGTGGTCTTCGGCTACACCGTCGCCAATGACGTCAGTGCCCGCGACTGGCAGGAGTCGGACGGCCAGTGGACGCGTGCCAAGGGTTCGGACACCTTCTGCCCGCTGGGTCCGTGGATCGTGACGCACCTGTCCCTGGAGGAGGCCGGCGCGCTGCAGGTCACCACCGAGGTGGCCAGCCAGCGCACTCCCGAGGACCGTGAGGTGCGCCAGGACGACTCGACGAAGCTGATGGTGCGCTCGGTGGCCGAGCTGGTCAGTGCGATCAGCGAGTTCACCACGCTGCTGCCCGGCGACGTGATCCTCACCGGCACCCCGGCGGGGGTCGGCGCGATGGAGCCGGGCCAGCGGGTCAGCATCACCATCGACCAGATCGGCGAGCTGTCCAATCCCGTCGTGGACGAGGAGTGAGCCAGAAGGGAGTGAGCCGGTCCAGTCGTGGCGCCGAGCCGGTGCGGGCCACCTCCGGCCCGCTCGTGGCCGGTGTGCAGGAGCCGCCCGCGGGAGTCGACTTCGCCCATGCCCTCACCGGCCCCGACCAGAGCCCGCTCAGGCCGGTCTTCGGCGCCCTGATGGCCTTCTCGCTGTACGCCGTGGCGGTGCCGATGGTGGCCCAGCTGGTGGTCTGGATGGGGTGGCTGATGGGTGGACGCCCGGGGCCCTTCGGGGTCTACCTGCGGGAGGCGCTGGCCTTCGAGCACATTCCCGGCCTGGTGGGGGCGCACCTCGGCCTGGCGCTGTTGACGCTCATCTCGCTGGGCCTGGTGCGCCTGGTCCACGGCCGTCGTGTCGAGTGGGGCATGAGTGTCCAGCCGGGGATGCGCTGGCGCTACCTGCTGCTCTGCCTACCGGTGGCCGCCGTGGTGCTCAATGGCGTGCTGCTGGTGGGCTCGGCAGGTTCCGGCTTCCACCTGCAGCCCCAGGCGCACGTCGCGTGGTGGCTGTTGGCGGTGCTTCTGACGGCCCCCTTGCAGGCGGCGGGGGAGGAGTTCTTCTTCCGCGGCTACCTGTTGCAGGCCACCGGTTCCTTGGCGAGCCAGCTGGGCGGAGGCCAGCAGATCGCGAGGATTGCTGCCGTGGTGGGCTCCTCGCTGGTCTTCGCGCTCTTCCACGGTGTGCAGAATCCGGCACTGTTCGTCGACCGCTTCGGCTTCGGCCTGCTGGCGGGGTTGCTGGTGCTGCGCACCGGGGGCCTGGAGGCCGGCATCGCCTGCCACGTGGCCAACAACCTGTTCGCCTTCGGGTGGGCGGCGCTGGGTGGCGGCATTGCCGAGGCCAGGGCGCTGCAGTCGATCGGTTGGGCCCAGGCCGTCAGCGACCTGACCGGTTTTGCGCTCTTCGCCCTGTGTGCTGCGTGGATCGCGGGGCGGATGAACCTGGCCTCCCGTAACCCCCTGGCCGACCGATTTGGCATGCAGCCGCGACTCGGGTAGTGTTCTACCTCGTTGCGCCGCTGAAAACGCCAAGGTTGCAACGAAGGGGTATGGGGTAATTGGCAGCCCGACGGTTTCTGGTTCCGTTAGTCCAGGTTCGAGTCCTGGTACCCCTGCGAAAGTCAGGAATTGCCCTGAAAAGCACATTCCACTAGGCTTTCACTCGCTTCGGAAACGGAGCACTCGCTAGGGCCCCGTTGTGTAGCGGCCTAGCACGCCGCCCTCTCAAGGCGGTAGCGCGGGTTCGAATCCCGTCGGGGCTACCAGCTCGGGAAGGCCCGGATCCACTGGATCCGGGCCTTCCTGCATTTCAGGGATGGGCCGCCCGCGGCGGCAGGTGGCTTGTAGGCAGACGGGTGCCGCCCGGGCCGGCCCCAGTCGCAACGTGCAAGGGCCCCGGGCGCATGCCCGGGGCCCTCCATGCAGATCTGCCGGCCAGGTACCTCAGCCCTGTTCCCCGCTGCGCCTGAGCACCTCGGAGAGACGCTCGGCGGCCGCCACCACTGCCGGTGCGTGCAGGCGTCCGGGCTGGCGGGTCAGGCGCTCGATGGGGCCGGAGACGCTGACGGCGGCCAGCACCTTGCCGCTGGGGGAACGCACCGGCGCCGAGACCGAGGCCACCCCGGCCTCCCGCTCGGCCACCGACTGCGCCCACCCGCGTCGTCGCACGGTGGCCAGGGCCACGGCGGAGAAGGCGGAGGAGTCCAGCCCTCGCTGCATCCGGTCCGGCTCGTCCCAGGCGAGCAGGACCTGGGCGGCCGAACCGGCCGTCATGGTGAGCTGGGAGCCGACGGGAATGGTGTCGCGCAGGCCGCTGGGGCGCTCGGCCACCGCGGCACAGATGCGGATCTCACCCTGGCGGCGGAAGAGTTGCGCCGATTCGCCCGTGATGTCGCGCAGCCGCGCAAGAATGGGTCCGGCGGTGGCCAGCAGCCGGTCCTCGCCGGCGGCCGCAGCCAGCTCGGTGAGCCGGGGGCCCAGCACGAAGCGGCCCTGCAGGTCGCGGCCGACCAGCCGGTGATGCTCCAGCGCCACCGCGAGCCGGTGGGCGGTGGGGCGGGCCAGTCCGGTCTGCTGGACCAGTCCAGCCAGCGTCATGGGGCCGCCCTCGAGTGCCCCCAGCACCATGGCTGCCTTGTCCAGTACGCCTACGCCGCTCGTGTTGTCCATTGACCGAGAATAACGTCTCGTCATCTGATATTTCAATGCATACTGGGCGATGACGAGAGAGACGTTTCCCGCGTGGAAGAGGAGCCATGGGCAAGACACTGAGCGAAAAGGTCTGGGATGCGCATGTGGTGCGCAGCGCCCAGAACGAACCCGACCTGCTCTACATTGACCTGCACCTGGTCCACGAGGTGACCAGTCCGCAGGCCTTCGAGGGGCTGCGGATGGCCGGACGCCCGGTGCGTCGTCCAGACCTGACCCTGGCCACCGAGGACCACAACACGCCCACCATCGACATCGACAAGCCGATCGCCGACCCGGTCAGCCGCCTCCAGATCGAGACGCTGCGCGCCAATGCCGAGGAGTTCGGCATCCGCCTGCACTCGCTGGGTGACCGCGACCAGGGCATCGTGCACATCATCGGCCCCCAGCTGGGCCTCACCCAGCCCGGCATGACGATCGTGTGTGGAGACTCGCACACCGCCACCCACGGCGCCTTCGGGGCGATCGCCTTCGGCATCGGCACCAGCGAGGTGGAGCACGTCCTGGCCACCCAGACCCTGCCCCAGTCTCGCCCACGCACCATGGCGGTCAACATCGACGGGGAGCTGCCCGAAGGCGTCACTGCCAAGGACGTGGTGCTCGCGCTGATCGCCAAGGTGGGCACCGGCGGGGGGCAGGGGCACATCGTCGAGTACCGCGGCAGCGCCATTGAGGAGATGTCGATGGAGGGCCGCATGACCATCTGCAACATGTCCATCGAATGGGGCGCGAAGGCCGGCATGGTCGCTCCCGACCAGACCACCTTCGACTACCTCAAGGGTCGCCCCCACGCTCCCCAGGGCGAGGACTGGGACGCGGCCGTCGAGTACTGGAAAGGGCTGCGCACCGACGAGGACGCGGTCTTCGACACCGTCGTCGACCTCGACGCCAGCACCCTGACGCCCTTCGTCACCTGGGGCACCAATCCCGGCCAGGGAATCGGGCTGGGCGAGGCCGTGCCCCAGCCCGAGAGCTTCACCGACCCCGACGAGCAGCAGGCTGCCCGGCGCGCCCTGGAGTACATGGACCTGCAGGCCGGGATGCCGCTGCGCGAGGTGGCCGTGGACGCCGTCTTCGTCGGCTCCTGCACCAATGGCCGCATCGAGGACCTCCGGCTGGCGGCCGACGTGCTGCGCGGCCGCCGGGTGGCCGAGGGCGTGCGCATGCTGGTGGTTCCCGGATCTGCGCGGGTGCGCCTGGAGGCCGAGGCCGAGGGCCTCGACCGGGTCTTCCTCGACGCCGGTGCCCAGTGGCGAGCGGCCGGCTGTTCGATGTGCCTGGGCATGAATCCCGACCAGCTCGCACCGGGGGAGCGCTGCGCGTCCACCTCGAACCGCAACTTCGAGGGCCGCCAGGGCAAGGGGGGCCGCACCCACCTGGTGAGCCCGGCCGTCGCCGCCGCCACTGCCGTCACCGGACGCCTCAGCTCGCCGGCCGACCTGACCGAAAGGGCCATCTGAGATGGACAAGTTCACGACCCACACCGGAATTGCCGTTCCGCTGCGCCGATCGAATGTCGACACCGACCAGATCATTCCTGCTGTCTACCTGAAGAGAATCACCCGCACCGGATTCGAGGACGGCCTGTTCAGTGCCTGGCGCAATGATCCTGAATTCGTTCTGAACAAGGAACCCTGGCGTGATGGGTCAATCCTGGTGGCCGGTCCCGACTTCGGCACCGGCAGTTCGCGCGAGCATGCCGTGTGGGCCCTGCAGAACTATGGCTTCCGGGTGGTGGTGGGTTCCCGCTTCGGCGACATCTTCCGTTCCAATGCCGGCAAGTCCGGCCTGCTGCTGGCCACCGTCGACCAGGACGTGGTCGAGCAGCTGTGGGCCGTCGCCGAGCAGCACCCCGAGGAGCAGATGACCGTCGACCTGGGCGCCCGCACCATCACCGCCGGTGACCAGGTCCACCCCTTCTCGATCGACGACCACACCGCCCACCGCCTGGCCGAGGGACTCGACGACATCGGCTCCACCCTGCAGCACGCCTCCCAGATCGAGGCCTACGAGGCCTCGCGCCCCGGCTGGAAGCCCCGGACGCTGCCGGTCAAGGTGGCCGACTGAGCACCACGAATACGCCGGGCGCCCGCTTTTCCTTGTGGGAAAGCGGACGCTTTGCATTTGCTGAACAAAGACCCCTGCGGGGCGTGAAGGCTTGGAATGGGACGATTGTTCAACCTAGCTTTGATTTCACGCGACACGCACCGTGACGCGACCACCCGGCGGGGGGCCGGGGACGAAGAAAGGCACGTTGACGTGAACAAGGCAGAACTCATCGACTCCCTGGCGAAGGCCCATTTCGATGGCAACAAGGCGTCGGCCACCCGGGCGCTCAACGCCGTTGTCGACACCATCTCCACCGAGGTCGCCAACACCGGCAAGGTGTCCATCACCGGCTTCGGGGTCTTCGAGGTCATCCACCGCGAGGCCCGCATCGTGCGCAACCCGCGAACCGGGGAGCGCAAGCCCGCCGAGGCCATGGACCTGCCCCGCTTCCGCCCCGGCACCGACCTGAAGAAGCGGGTCACCGAGGCCTACAGCAAGCGGTGAGGCTCGCGCCGGCCCCACACCGGCACGAATCGGACGGCACCGCCGCGCCAGCGCAGGCCAACCATGACTGTCGGGGATGCCACGGTCGGTTGACCACTTGCGAGACGAGGCTCGGGGCGGGATCCTTCGGGACCCGCCCCCTCCGCATTCCCCTCGCCCAGCACTAGCGGCGCTGCGCAGGATGCACCAGCACCGGCGCCTGGGGCAGGCCGACGACCTGATCGTCGAGGATCCGGACGCGCTGTCCGGCCGACAGCCCAGTCACCTCGGCTGCGAGCGGCAGCTCCGCGCGAGTGCCGTCGTCGAGCAGGATCTCCACCACCGTCCCGCGTTGCTCCACCACCGTCCCGCGCTGCTCCACCACCGTCCCGCGCTGCTCCACCACCGTCCCGCGCTGTTCCCTCCCGGTGCCCGACAGCTGCTGGTCATCTCGGCTCATGGCTCGATCCTGCCACGGCCCGACCGCTGCAGGCGTTGCCGGCGGGGCGGGGCCCCCGATGGGCTAGCGTTGGTTCGCACACGTCGTCGCGGCGGTGCCGCACCACGACAAGTCTGGTCGTGGCCCGGCCGCGTCACCACCCGCAGGAGGAATGCGCGCATGACGTCCGAGCCGAGCTCCACCGTCGAGGGCCGTCGCGGCTGCGACCGGGCCGGAGGCGAGCCCACCTACCGCTTCCTCGGCCAGGTCGCCCGGGGGCTCAACACACTCATCGGTCCCCGCCTCTGGCTAGACCAGCACAAGGTCCCCGCCTCGGGCGCCGTCCTGGTGGTCAGCAACCACATCAGCAAGTACGACCCCCTGGTGCTCGGGGACTACCTGATCTCCTCGGGACGGTGGCCGCGCTTCTTGGGAAAGTCGGACCTGTGGTCGACCCCCGTCGTCGGCTTCTTCGCCCGCGGATGCCGCCAGATCCCCGTCGAGCGCAACACCATCCGCGCGGGTGACTCCCTCAAGGCCGCGCGCGAGGCGCTGGACGCGGGCGAGATGGTGGCCATCTATCCCGAGGGCACGATCACCGCCGATCCCGAGACCTGGCCGATGACCGCTCGCACCGGTGCGGCCCGCCTGGCGCTGGAGACCCGCTGCCCGGTGCTGCCGGTGGGACAGTGGGGAGCCAACCACTTCATGCCGGGCAAGAAGCTCACCCATCCCCGTGTCCTTCCCCGCAAGCCCTTGCTCGCCAAGGCCGGTGACCTGCTCGACCTCTCTGACCTCTACGACGCCCCCGATCGGCACCAAGCCGTGCGGGTTGCCAACGAGCGGATGATGGAGGCCATCACACGGCTGACCGCGGAACTGCGCCAGGAACAGGCCCCCGAGGACCGCTACGACATCCGCAAGAAGCAGCGGGTGCCCAAGGGGTCCACCTCGCTCGCCGACCCCGACGAGCAGCCCCCGGTGCAGCCCGGCGTCCTGTGAGGCCGTCGCCCGAGCCCGGACAGACCCGTTCGCGGGACCAGCACGACCAGGAAGAAGCCCCGATGCACGACCAGCCGCAGACCAGCACGAACCCCAGCGAGCAGCGACGCATCCGCGTGGCCGTCGTCTTCGGGGGACGCTCCGAGGAGCATCCGGTGAGCTGTTCCACGGCCGCCAGCGTGCTGGGTGCCATCGACCGCAGCCGCTATGACGTGCTGCCCATCGGCATCACCCGGCAGGGTCAGTGGGTGCTGGTGGACGACGACCCGGCCCCGCTGCGCCTGACCGCGACCCAGAAGCCGGAGGTGAGCGCCGGCAGCTCCCAGGTGATCGTCCCGCTGCGCGCCGGTGACCAGACCATGCAGGTGCTGGAGCCCGCCGAGGTACCGAGGGAACTGGGCGAGGTGGACGTCGTCCTCCCCTTGGTGCACGGCCCCTTCGGCGAGGACGGCACCCTGCAGGGGCTGTTCGAGCTGGCCGACCTGCGCTATGTCGGCTGTGGCGTGCTGGCCAGCGCGGTGATGATGGACAAGCACTACATGAAGGTCGTCTTCGAGGGCGCCGGCCTGACGGTGGGGCCCTATGAGGTCGTCACCGACCGCCAGTGGTGCCGCGACCCCAAGGCGGTACTCGAGCGCGTCTGCGGGCTGTCCTTCCCGGTCTTCGTCAAGCCGTGTCGGGGGGGTTCCTCCTTCGGGATCACCCGGGTCACCACGCCCGGTGGCCTGCGCGAGGCGATCGAGTCCGCTCGTGAGTACGACCTGAAGGTGATCGTCGAGCAGGGCATCGAGGGCCGCGAGATCGAGTGCGGAGTGCTGGAGGGCCACGGCACCGACGAGCCACGGGTTTCCGAGACCGGCGAGATCGTCGTGGTCGCCGACGACCACGCCTTCTACGACTTCGACGCCAAGTACCTCGACGAGGCGGCCGTCACACTGAGTTCGCCGGCCGACCTGCCGGCGGAGGTGCGCGAGCGGGTCCGCGAGGTGGCAAGGGCAGCCTTCGAGGCGGCCGGGTGCGAGGGACTGGCCCGCGTCGACTCCTTCGTGACACCCGGGGGGCAGGTGATCCTCAACGAGATCAACACCATGCCCGGCTTCACGCCCAGCTCGATGTTCCCGGTGATGTGGGCTGCCGCCGGAATGGACTACCCGACCCTGATCGACGAGCTGATCCAGCTGGCCTTGGAGCGCCCCCTCGGGCTTCGCTGACAGCACCGCGGCCCCGGCGAGGGTGCAGCCCGCAGTCCGATGTGGGCCTGTCCGGGGTCAGTAGGTCACCACGGGACAGGTGACCGTGCGCGTGATCCCCTCGATGTGCTGCACCTGCTCGGCCACCAGCCGTCCCAGGTCCTCGATGGTGGGCACCTCCACCTGCACCACCACGTCATAGGGGCCGGCGACGTCGTCGCACTGCACGGTCACCGGCATCTCCCGCAGCGCGGCGGCCACCTGGGGGATCTTGCCGATCTGCGTCTGGACCAGAACATAGGCGCGGACCATGGGGACTCCTGTATCGCTTGGTGGGAAGAAGTGACGCGTGACGGTCGGACCACGGCCTTCGGTAGCGTGTCGGGCATGGACGCTACCACCGCAGGAAGGCCCGGCCCCGGCTCGACGAATCCCGGGACGCCACAGCCACGGACCGTCTCGGAGCTCTCCGAGTTCTCGCTGATCGACCAGGTCACCCGGGACCTGCCCAGTGCCCCGGCCGTCTCGGTGGGGCCCGGCGATGACGCAGCGGTCCACCTGGTCAACGGTTCGGCCGTCACCAGCACCGACCTGCTGGTCGAGGGGGTCCACTTCCGCACCGAGTGGAGCACCGCCGAGCAGGTCGGCCGCAAGGCAGTGGCGGCCAACGTCGCCGACCTCGAGGCGATGGGGGCCACGCCGGTGGCCATGGTGGTGGCCCTCGGGATGCCCGCCGACACCCCGCTGGCCTGGCTCCGGGAGTTCTCCACCGGTGTGCGCGAGGAGGCGGCGCGGGCCGGCATCACCATCGTGGGTGGCGACACCACCCGCGCCCGCGACATCACCGTCTGCGTCACCGTGACCGGCGAGACCCAGGGCCGTCAGCCGGTGCTGCGCAACGGTGCCCGTCCTGGCCAGGTGGTGGCCGTGCGCGGACGGCTGGGCTGGGCCGCGGCCGGCCTGGCGGTGCTGGGCCGGGGATTTCGGTCCCCGCGCGCGGCCGTCGACGCCCAGCGGGTGCCGCAGGTGCCCTACGGCGCGGGCCGAAAGGCCGCCGAGGCCGGGGCCAGCGCCATGCTCGACGTCTCCGACGGCCTGCTGGCCGACCTGGGCCACGTCGCCGAGGCGAGCCAGGTGGTGATCGACCTCGACACTGCGCGGCTGCCCGTCGACGACCCGGTGCGGGCCGTCGCCGCAGCCACCGGCAAGGATCCCCTCGAACTGGTCCTGGGTGGGGGAGAGGACCACGCCCTGGCAGCCTGCTTCGATCCGGGCCAGGTACCCGAGGGTTGGCTGGAACTCGGACGGATCCGCGAGTGCGCGCCGGAGGAGGCCCCGACCGTGCTGGTCGACTCCCAGCAGTGGGCAGGGCCCCGGGGATGGGACCACTTCACCTCCTGACCAAGCCATCCGCGCGGGGCCTGCTGGCAATCCCGGCGGCGTGGACACCGGAGCTGCCAGAATCGATGGATTAGGCTGGCCGCATGGCGACCCGCGCGTCTTCCCCACCGCGGTCCGGAGCCAACGCCAGGTCCAGCGCCGCCCAGCGCGGCAAGGCGTCCTCTGGTTCGCGGTCTGCAGGAAGCAAGAAGAACTCCCGGTCCGGTTCCTCCAGGGCACCGCGTCCGGTGGCCGAGCTGCGCCCGAATCCGCTGGTCCGGGGGCTCGCTGCGCTGTGGCGCAGCACCGCCCGGCTCACCGGCGACGTGGCCCGAAGCGTCAGCGGGGCCTCGGACGCCCCCGAGCTGCAGGACCGCCGCGACTCCGCCGGTCTCTTCCTCATGCTGCTGGGCCTCGTGGTCGCCGCACGCTTCTGGTTCCTGCTGCCGGGAGTGGTGGGCGAGGCCATTGGCGTCGGGGTCAGCACGATCTTCGGCGGGCTCAGCTTCGCCGTGCCCCTGCTGGCCTTCGCCATGGCCTGGCGCACCCTGCGTCATCCCCAGCGCAATGGCAGCGGCGGACGCCAGCTGGTCGGCTGGACCTGCTTCCTGCTGGGGCTGCTGGGGCTGCTCAACATCGCCCACGGACTGCCAAGGCCGAGCGAGCCGGAACAGATGCGCGAGGCCGGCGGGATCCTTGGCTACATCTCCTCCAGCCTGCTGGCCGACCTGCTGACGGTCTGGGGAGCGGTCCCGCTGCTGGTGGCCCTGATGTTCTTCGGGATCGTCGTCATCATCGGCATCCCCCTCTACGAGATCGCCGACCGGGTCCAGCAGGCCCGTCACAATGCCGCCGAGCACCGCGCCCAGCGCACGCGCGCCAGCATCGAGTACGGCGTCGACCAGGCCTATGACAGCCCCCTGATCAAGGGCGAGATCGAGGCCCCCCGCGACGAGCGCGAGACCGAGGTCTTCGACGTCGAGCAGGTCGAGCAGCAGGAGTCCGGTCGCCGTCGCCGCAAGCAGCCCGTCACCGCTGGCAGGCCCGTGGACGAACGGCTCGACGAGGACACCGAGGCAGGCTCCGCGGCTCCCGGTGGTGCCACCCGGGCCGACCTTGCCGCCAAGGGTGCCGCCAAGGACGGCGCGACTGCGGCCCCCGACCTGCAGGTGGGCACCCCGCTCGAGGCCCCCAACCATTCGCCGATCCCACAGCGCGTCGAACAGCTCACCCTGTCCGGTGACGTGCAGTACACCCTGCCCGATGCCAGCACCCTCAAGCCCGGCTCGGTCCCCAAGGCCCGCTCCGAGGCCTCCGACCAGGTGGTGACCCGGCTGACCGAGGTGCTCGACCAGTTCGAGATCGACGCCCAGGTGACCGGCTACACCCGTGGCCCGACCGTCACCCGCTACGAGGTGGAGCTCGGCAATGCCGTCAAGGTGGAGAAGGTCACGGCGCTGAGCAAGAACATCGCCTATGCGGTGGCCTCGCCGGACGTGCGCATCCTCTCGCCGATCCCCGGCAAGAGCGCCATCGGCATCGAGATCCCCAACCTCGACAAGGAGGTCGTCAGCCTCGGCGACGTGCTGCGCTCCAACAAGGCGCGCAATGACCACCACCCGATGGTGGTCGGCCTGGGCAAGGACGTCGAGGGCGGCTTCGTGATCGCCAACATGGCCAAGATGCCGCACCTGCTGGTCGCCGGCGCCACCGGCTCGGGCAAGTCCTCCTTCGTCAACTCCCTGATCACCTCGGTGATGATGCGCGCCACGCCCGACGAGGTCCGCATGTTGCTGGTCGACCCCAAGCGGGTGGAGCTCAACCACTACGAGGGCATCCCTCACCTGGTCACGCCCATCATCACCAGTCCCAAGAAGGCCGCTGAGGCGCTGCAGTGGGTGGTCAAGGAGATGGACCAGCGCTACGACGACCTTGCCGCCTTCGGCTTCCGCCACGTCGACGACTTCAACAAGGCCGTCCGCGCCGGTCAGGTGACGCTGCCCGAGGGCAGCGAGCGCGTCCTGGTGCCCTATCCCTACCTGCTGGTGGTCGTCGACGAGCTGGCGGACCTGATGATGGTGGCCCCGCGCGATGTCGAGGACTCCATCGTGCGCATCACCCAGTTGGCGCGTGCCGCCGGCATCCACCTGGTGCTCGCCACCCAGCGCCCGTCCACCGACGTGGTCACCGGCCTGATCAAGGCCAATGTGCCCTCCCGTCTGGCCTTCGCCACCAGCTCGATGACCGACTCCCGCGTCATCCTCGACCAGCCCGGTGCCGAGAAGCTCGTCGGTCAGGGCGACGGTCTCTTCCTGCCGATGGGTGCCGGCAAGCCGGTGCGCGTGCAGGGCTCGTGGGTGACCGAGGCGGAGATCCGCGAGGTGGTCACCCACGTCACCGAACAGCTCAAGCCGCAGTACCGCGAGGACGTCACCGCCGGTGGCGAGTCGAGCAAGAAGGTGGCCGAGGACATCGGCGACGACCTGGAGCTGGTCCTGGACGCGGCCCGCCTGGTGGTGGAGCTGCAGCTGGGCTCCACCTCGATGCTGCAGCGCAAGCTGCGCGTCGGCTTCGCCAAGGCCGGACGCCTGATGGACATCCTCGAGACGCGCGGCGTCGTCGGGCCCTCCGAGGGCTCGAAGCCCCGCGAGGTGCTCGTCCAGCCCGACGACCTCGAGGACGTGCTGGCGAACCTCGCAGCCGGCTGAGACCCTGCCCGGGCCGGGATTCTGCGCCCAGCCGCCCGGGCGGGGATAATGGCTGCACCATGACACAGAGCACCCATGGCGCCCCGCGCGCCGACGACCTGACCACCGTCCACCTCGTGACCCTCGGATGCGCCCGCAACGAGGTCGACTCGGAGGAGCTCGCGGCTCGCCTGGAGGAGGGCGGATTCCGCCTGGTCGACAGCCCCGAGGATGCCCAGGCCGTGATGGTGAACACCTGTGGCTTCGTCGAGCAGGCCAAGAAGGACTCCGTCGACACGCTGCTGGCCGCCGCGGACCTCAAGGCGTCCGGCTCCGCCCAGGCCGTTGTGGCGGTCGGGTGCATGGCCGAGCGCTATGGCAACGAGCTGGCCACCTCCATGCCGGAGGCCGATGCCGTGCTCGGCTTCGACGACTACGCCGATGTGGCCGACAAGCTCAACCGCATCCTGCACGGTGAACAGCACCAGGCGCACGTGCCTCGCGACCGTCGCACCCTGCTGCCGCTGACCCCTGTCTCGCGCCACGAGGCCGCCGCCCAGGTCTCGGTGCCCGGCCACCACACCGACCTGCCCGAGGGCATCGCCCCGGCCTCCGGCCCCCGCGTGCTGCGCCGGCGCCTGGGTCACAGCCCCAGCGCCCCGCTGAAGCTCGCCTCGGGCTGTGACCGTCGCTGTGCCTTCTGCGCCATCCCGGCCTTCCGGGGCTCCTACCTGTCCCGCCCGGCCGACGAGGTGCTGGCCGAGGCACGCTGGCTTGCCGAGCAGGGAGTCAAGGAGGTCTTCCTGGTCAGCGAGAACACCTCCAGCTACGGCAAGGACCTGGGGGACCTGCGCAGCCTGGAAAAGCTGCTCGGTGACCTGTCGAAGGTCGACGGCCTGGACTGGATTCGGGTCAGCTACCTCCAGCCCGCCGAGCTGCGGCCCGAACTGGTGCGCGCCATGACCAGCACCGACAAGGTGGTTCCCTATTTCGACATCAGCTTCCAGCACGCCTCCGCGCCGTTGCTGCGCCGGATGCGCCGTTTCGGTGACCCGGACAGCTTCCTCGGCCTGATCGAGCAGGTGCGTGCCGCAGCCCCCACCGCGGGAATCCGCTCGAACGTGATCGCCGGCTTCCCCGGCGAGACCGAGCACGACGTCCAGGTGCTCAAGGACTTCCTGTCCGAGGCGCGCCTCGATGTCGTCGGGGTCTTCGGCTATTCCGACGAGGAAGGGACCGAGGCCGCCGGGCTCGACGCCCACGTCGACCCCGACGAGGTGGAGGCCCGACGCAGTGAGCTGGCAGACCTTGCCGCCGAGCTGTGCGACCAGCGCGCCGAGGACCGGATGGGGGAGCGGGTGGAGGTGCTCGTGGAGTCGGTGGAGACCGACGGCGAGCCCGAGGTCCTCGGGCGTGCCCGCCACCAGGGCCCGGAGGTCGACGGCACCACCCTGCTGGTCGACAGCACCGCCCGTGCGGGCGACCTGGTGCAGGCGGTGGTGGTCGACAGCGAAGGCGTGGACCTGATCGCCGCCGTCGAGGGCTGAATCTTGCCTCGCAGCACTAGGCTGCATCTGTAGCACCCACGCCGGCCGCTGTCGCCGTGCTGGCCCCACCCCGTGCGCACAGGAGGATCATGAGCGAGAAGACCGCGACCCCGAGCCAGTGGAATGTCCCCAATGTCCTCACCGGGGTGCGCATGGCGCTGGTCCCGGTCTTCGCGTGGATGCTGTTGAGCCATCCCCACGAGTGGGACTGGCGGTTGTGGACCACCGCGGTCTTCTGCTTCGCCATCGCCACCGACTTCGTCGACGGCAAGATCGCCCGCAAGTACGACCTGGTGACCAACTTCGGCAAGCTGTGGGATCCCATCGCCGACAAGGCGCTGACCGGCATGGCATTCATCGGTCTGAGCATCCTGGGGGAACTGCAGTGGTGGGTGACCATCATCATCCTGGTCCGCGAGTGGGGTATCACCATCCTGCGCTGGGCCATCATGAAGTACGGCGTGATGGCGGCCAACCGGGGTGGAAAGGCCAAGACCTTCGTGCAGGCGCTTGCCCTCGTGCTCTACCTGATGTGGCTGCCCATGCTGCCCCTGTGGGTGCAGTGGATCGCCTGGTTCCTGATGGCTGCCGCCTTCGTGCTCACCGTGCTCACCGGCCTGGACTACCTGCGCGAGGCCGCCAAGCTGCGCCGCGAGGCCCTGGCCCGCTGGGCCGCCGAGGGACATCCGGGACGTCCGTGAGCCACGTCGTCTGGCCCGACCTGGTCCCCGTCGCAGGCGCAGTCGTGGAACAGTTGGCCGCTCGGGGACTGACCCTGGGCACCTGCGAATCCCTGACCGGCGGCGCCCTGGCGGCGACGCTCACCGAGGTGCCCGGAGCCAGCCGAGTCGTTCGTGGGGGACTGGTCACCTACGCGAGTGGGCTCAAGGTGGCCCTGGCCGGCGTGGATGCCGAGGGCGTCGCAGCCCACGGGGTGGTCAACGAGGAGACTGCGGTGCAGATGGCGCGCGGCGCCCGGCGGGCCCTCGGTGTTGACCTCGCCGTCTCCTGCACCGGGGTGGCCGGTCCGTCCCCGCAGGATGGCCAGGCGGTCGGTGCCGTCTGGATCGCGCTGGCGGGAGTGGGCGACGCAATGACCACCAGATTTCACCATTTCGATGGTGGCCGATCGGCGATCAGATGGAATACTGGAAGAGCGGCGCTGGAACTGCTGGCTGCCCACCTGGGAGATGCCAGGAGCACGCAGGATCCCGCATGATGATTCCCCCTTCGAGGTGAGAAAGACCTCGTTGGGCTGAACATCAGCTGAACCCCGCCCCGTCAGGGGAGCGATTGGGGCAACAAGTTCGTTGAGATGGTGCAGACCTCTTCGACAACCGCGTCGGAGAAGACAGAAAGTTGGGGTCCCGTGAAGCCTGTACTCCTGCGCGAAGTTATCGGTGAAACGTTGCGTGAACAGCGATTCGCCCAAGGCAGGACGCTGCGCGAGGTGTCCATGGCGGCGCGGGTGAGCCTTGGCTACCTGTCTGAGGTCGAGCGCGGCCAGAAGGAGGCCTCCAGCGAACTGCTGGCCTCGATCTGCAAGGCGCTCGAGGTCCCGATGTCCTCGGTGCTGGCCACCGTCAGCAACAAGCTCGCCCTGGCCGAGGGGCAGCGCGTGACCGTCGCCGCCTGAGGCAGCGGCCTCGCCGGGTCGATTCAGCTCCCGGCGGCCGCCCACCCACCCAGGGCCCCGCTGCTGGCGGCCTCCACTTGGTGTACCTCGATGCCCTGGGCGCGGATGAGACCGATCTCGGCGGCATCAGCGTGGGAATCGGTGACCAGAACGTCGATCTCGTCCAGGCCTGCCAGCCTGGCGAGCAGGATCCGTCCCACCTTGGAGCCGTCGGCCACCGCGATCACTCGCTGGGCGCGAGCGATCATGGTGTGGTTCGTGTGTGCCTCCACCTCGTCGTGGGTGGTCAGTCCGCCGGTGACGCTCACCCCGTCCGAGCCGACGATGGCGGTGCCGACGTTGACCTGGCGGAAGGTGGCCTCGGCGAGCCCGCCGACCAGCTCCAGCGAATTGGGGCGCAGCACGCCCCCCGCCACCAGGACCCGGGAACGTCCTTGGCCTGCGGCCTCCAGTGCCAGCCCCACCGAGTTGGTGATGATCGTGAGGTCCTCGCGAGGGTGCAGTGCGCGCAGCACCTCCGTGGTCGTCGTGCCCCCGGTGAGGGCGATCGCATGCCGCCCGGCGGGCAGCATGGAGGCCACGCAGCGCGCGATCGCCTGCTTCGAGTCACGATTGCGGCCGTCGCGCAGGCTCACCGGAAGTTCGGTGGTGTGTCCGAGGCTACGCACCGCACCGTGGCTGCGAATCAGCAAGCCCTGGTCCGCCAACTGGCTCACGTCCCTGCGGATGGTGGCGGCCGACGCGTCGAACATCTCCGCCAGTTCGCGCAACTGCAGCTGGCCACGCTCTGCGAGCGCCGCGAGGATCGCGGCCATGCGCTCGGAGCGCTTGGCCGAATGGGCGATGTCGGCGTTCATGTCGCCTCCTGGAGGTCACTGGTGAGCGGCTGAGCGCAGTGACTGCGCAAGTGCTCATTCCAGATCCTAGTCCGGGCCGGTTCCTGGACGGTTGCAGCCAGGCTTGTGCCCCCGGCCACCCCGGGTCAGAGCCGCAGGCGATAGCCTTGGGGGGTCATCGCCATGCCCGCTGCCTGCAGCAGTGCTCCCATGCGGGCGTCGGTCAGGGCCGGGGTGCCGTTGACCTTCTCGATGGTCATGGTGGGCAGTGAACGGGAACGTGCCGTGGCGACCAGGGCCTCCAGGGCACACGACAGGTCCTGTTCGGGCGCGCCGAAGGTCACCAGGGTGCGCACTCCCCGTTCCAGGAAGAGAACCGGACGACCCGCGTGCAGGACCACCAGGGCGCCCGCCCGCCTGGTCGGCCGATGACCCTCGCTGTCGGGCCAGGGCAGTGATGCCCCATAGGGATTGGCCGGGTCACACGCCGCCAGCACGACGGGTGCGGTGGCGGCGCGCGTCTCGGTCGCTTCCGAGGCCCCCACCTCGCGCAGCCGGTCGACGACCCCTGGCAGTGCGAACTGCGCGGCACCCAGGCCTTCCACGAAGTAGCCGCGGCGCACCGCTCCGGTCTCCTCCAGCTGGGCCATCAACCGATAGGCCTGGCTGAAGTTCATGCCCATCTCCTCGCTGAGCACACTGCCGCGCGTGAGCACGCCATAGCGACCCAGCTGCAGCGCCATCCGTCCCAGGTCCGCCTCGACACCGTCCTGGCTGGCACGCACCGCGCTCCAGCGCCCGGGCAGTGACGGCGAGCTGACCGGACGGAGTTGCCGCAGTGCCGAGCGCCGGGTGGGGCGTGCTGCGACCTTGTGCTTGAGGACCCCGCGGGCACTGGCAGCGCGCAGCGGCAGGAAGCTGTCACAGGTGACCAGTCCCGCCCAGACCAGGTCCCACAGTGCCTCGGTCACTGCCGAGGCCGATTCGCCGAAGTCGAGGTCCTCCACCCGCCACGCGCCGCCCCCTCGAAGATGCGCGAGGATGCGCTGGGACAAGTCGCAAAGCTCGGCGCCGTCCTCGCGCAGGGCGGGCAGGACGGCATCGCCCGGCCAGAGCTGGACCCATCCGTCCTTGGCCCCGAGCGCGCCGTGGCCCGTCCAGACCACCTCACCGGTCGAGAGCAGCTCCTCGAGCATCGCAGGCTGGTAGCCGGCGACCCGTGAGGGCAGCACGAGGGTCTCCAGCATCGAGGACGGGATCGGATAGCCCGCCAACAGCTCGACCGCCTGCACCAGGCCATCCATCCCGGTGGGTGGGGCGGTGACCTCGTGCCATTGCGCCAAGAAGTGTGCGAATCCCTCCGGCTCGACGGCCTCCACGGCATGCCGCAAGGCCGCCAGCGTGCGGCGACGCACCGTGCGCATCACCTGGGAAGCCATGTACTGGGCACCCGCGCCGCCGTCGAAATCTCCCGTGAGCACCTCCTGTCGGGCCACGGCCGCATCCAGCCGGGCTGCCACCTGCGCAGTCCCAATGCCCAGGCGCGTGGCGATGTCCTCAGCGCGCACCACCACGTGAGTGCGGCACCAGCGTTGCACCAGGCGGTCGATCGCCGAGGTCGGGTCGGCCACCGAGGAGGGGACGGCCAGCCCGGCCGGGACGGGAATCCCGAGCCCGTCGCGCAAGAGGGCGAAGTCGTCGGTGACGGCGACCCGCTCCACACCGGCAACCCGTGCCCGCCCCACGCGTCCCGCCGCCTCCAGCTCCGTCAGCCACGTCGTCGGGTCCTGGTCACTGCGCTCGCGGCACTCGTCGAACCCCAGCGGGCCGATGTGGCGCAGCATGTCCCAGAACTGCTCCGCCGAGCCCGCCCGTCGGTCCTCGACCAGGTGCTGGAGCTCCGCCTCCAGCTCGGCCACCACCTGCGGGTCGAGCACCATCTGCCCCGACTCCTGGCCGAGCAGCTGGGCGAGCAGGGCCGGGTCGAGGCTGAGCGCAGCGAGTCGTCGCTCAGCCAGGGGCTGGTCGCCGTCGTAGATGAACTCGCCGGTGTAGCCGAACATCATGCTGCGCGCCATCGGGGAGGCCTCCTGGGTCTCCACCTCCACCACGCGCACCCTCCGTGCTGTGACCTGGCGCAGCAGCTCCTCCAGCTGGGGCAGGTCGAAGACGTCCTCCAGGCACTCCCGCATCGCCTCCAGCACGATCGGGAAGTCGCGGTACTGGCCTGCTACCTGCAGCAGCTGGGCCGAACGCATCCGCTGCTGCCACAGGGGCGTTCGACGCCCCGGCGTACGGCGGGGCAGCAGCAGGGCGCGCGCTGCGCACTCCCGGAAGCGGGAGGCGAACAGGGCTGAACCGTAGAGCTCCTGGGTCACCAGGTCGCGGACCTCGTCCGGGTCGGCCATCAGCAGCTCCGCGCCGGGGGACTGGTCGCCGACATCAGGGACGTGCAGCACGATCCCGTCGTTGCCGGCCACGGCGTGCACCTCTTCGCCGAAGACCTCGCGGGCACGCGCCTCCACCACCAGCGACAGCGGCTGCAGCACGCGCCGCCCCAGACTGCTGTGGATGCACACCCGCCAGTCGCCCAGCTCGTCGCGGAAGCGCTCCACCATCAGCACCTCGCTGGAGGGCACCACGCTGGTGGCGGCGACCTGCTCGGCCACCAGGCCGGCCAGGTTGGCCCTGGCCGAGTCCTGCAGGTCCAGCCCGGCCGGGAGCCGGAGCGTGTGGTCGCCGCTGGCGGTGATCTCGGCCATCGCCTCACCGATCGCGCGGCCCACCTCGACCGGACGGCTCGGCTGGTCACTGGTCCAGAAGGGCAGCCGTCCCGCCAGGCCGGCGGCGGAGGTGACCAGTACCTGGTTGGGGGTGATCTCCTCGATCCGCCACGAGGTGGTCCCCAGGGTGAACACGTCCCCCACCCGGGACTCGTAGACCATCTCCTCGTCCAGCTCCCCGACCCGCCGGCCCGGTTCACGCTTGCCCGAGGCGCTCCCGGTACCGACCAGGAAGACACCGAAGAGGCCCCGGTCGGGGATCGTGCCGCCGGAGGTCACCACCAGCCGACGGGCACCAGGGCGTCCGGTCAGGGTCTGTGCCACCCTGTCCCAGACCAGTCGGGGCTTGAACTCGGCGAAGTCCTCACTGGGATAGCGACCACTGAGCATGTCGAGCACCGATTCCCAGACCGCCTCGGGCAGCTCACGGTAGGCATCGCAACGACGTACCAGGGCAAGGGCGTCGGCGACCGGCCAGGTCTGGTCCACGCACATGCTCACCAGGTGCTGGGCCAGCACGTCCAGCGGATTGCGCAGCCGAGGGACGGACTCGATCTGGTTGTCCATCATCCGCCTGGCCACGACCGCGGCCTCGAGCAGGTCGTTGCGATGCGTCGGGAGCACAACGCCGTGACTCGTGGCCCCCACCTGGTGTCCGGCGCGGCCGATGCGTTGCAGGCCGCTGGCGACGGATGGGGGAGAGGAGACCTGGATCACGAGGTCGACCGCGCCCATGTCGATGCCCAGTTCCAACGAGCTGGTGGCGACCACGCACGGCAGGGTGCCGGACTTGAGCTGGGCCTCGATCTCGGCACGGCGTTCCTTGCTCACCGACCCGTGGTGGGCGCGGGCCACCACGGGTGCCCGGGTGCCGTCATTGCCGCGGGTGGCGCCCGATTGGGCCATCACCTGGGCGGGGGCGGCAGAAGGTTCCGGGTTGCCGGCCTCGAGGCGTTCGGTGTGCAGGTCGTTGAGGTGGGAGGTGAGCCGTTCGGCCACCCGTCGTGAGTTGACGAAACAGATGGTCGAGCGGTGGGCGTCCACCAGTTCGAGAATGCGATGTTCCAGAAAGGGCCAGATCGACGCATTGGCCGGCGCGTCCTCCCCAGGATGGACGTCGCGTCCCGGCGGGCTGGACAGGTCGGTCATGTCCTCCAGGGGGACCTCGACGTCGAGCTTCCACTGTTTGGCCGATGGCGGTGCCACGACGGTGACCGGCCGGTCACCGCCGAGGAAGGCCGCCACCCTTTCTGGTGGCGTCACGGTGGCCGAGAGCCCGATGCGCTGGGCGCCGCCCCTGGCGCTCATGGCATCCAGCCGCTCCATGCTGAGCGCCAGGTGCACGCCGCGCTTGGTGCCCGCCAGGGCGTGGACCTCGTCGACGATGATGGTCTCGACCTCGTCGAGGGTTTCGGCCACCTGGCTGGACAGCATCAGGAAGAGTGACTCGGGCGTTGTGATCAAGATGTCGGGGGGATCGGTCTGCAGGCGGCGCCGGTCCTTGGCGGGCGTGTCGCCGGAGCGCACGGCCACCCGCACCTGCGGTGCCGCTTCCCCGAGCTGTTCGGCGGCCAGCTGGATGCCCCGCAATGGCGCCCTCAGGTTGCGCTCGATGTCCACGGCCAGTGCCTTGAGTGGCGAGACGTAGAGCACCCGGACCTTGCCGGGGCGGGCTTGTGTGGCCAGTCGGTCCAGGCAGTGGAGGAAGGCCGCCAGAGTCTTGCCAGAACCGGTGGGAGCCACTACGAGGGCGTGCTGGCGGCTCCCGATCGCCTGCCAGGCGGCGACCTGTGCCGGTGTGGGATCCGCGAAGACCTGCGAGAACCACGAGCGGGTGGCGGGGGCGAAGCCCGCCAGGGAGTCATCGGCACGCTGGTTCATGTGAGCCATTGTGACCGGTGGTCCTGACAGTTTCCTGCCTCCGCCACCCACAGGGATGGTCGGCCTTGGTGGGTCAGCGCTTGCGCGCCTGCTTGGCGTTCTTGAGCGCGGCCTCCTCGGCATGGTGGTCGATCACGTGCAGGCGGACACGCTCCATCGCGGCTTCACGCTCCGCGTCGAAGTCCATCGGCTGCACCTCGGTGCGCGCCTGCGCCATGGCCCGGTAGAGCACGGCCATCAGGATGATCCAGACCGGTGCTGCGGCCAGTGCCAAGCGGGAACCGGGATCCAGTGCCAGCACGACGAGCATGGCGGCGAAGAAGGCCAGGCCGGCCCAGCACATCACGCGCCCGGCGGGCATCGGGTAGATGGACTCGGCGTGGCGCTCGGGGTGCCTCTTCAGGTAGGCGAGGTAGCACACCAGGATGAAGCCCCAGACGGAGATGTAGAGCACCGAGGAGACGCCGGCGACCAGGGCGAAGGCATCCATCACGGTGTCGGACAGCATGACCAGGACGATGGCCGGCGAGATGCAGGCCGCGGTCAGCAGGAGTGCCCGGAAGGGGATGTGGCGGTGGTTCAGGTGTGCGAAGCGTCCTGGGGCATTGCGCTCGCGCGCCAGGCCATACATGATGCGCGAGGTCGAGAAGACACCGGAGTTGGCGGACGAGGCTGCCGAGGTGAGCACCACGAAGTTGATGATGTGGAAGGCGAGGCCCACGCCGATGAAGCCGAACATCTCCACGAAGGGGCTCTTGTCGGGGTCGATCAGGTCCCACGGCATGACGGCCATGATCACCGACAGCGCGCCGATGTAGAAGATCAGGATTCGGGCCGGAATGGAGTTGATGGCCTTGGGCAGGTTGTGCATCGGGTCGGCGGTCTCGGCCGCGGCGGTGCCCGCCATCTCGATGCCCTGGAAGGAGAAGATGGCGATCTGGAAGCCTGCCAAGAAGCCCATCAGGCCGCGCGGGAAGAAGCCGCCGCGATCCCACAGGTGGGTGAAGGAGGCAGCCGGGGTGCCGGCCATCGGGGGCTGGAAGTGCGTGATGGCCAGGTAGCCACCCACCAGCACCAGGGCCACGATGGTGATGATCTTGATCATCGCGAACCAGAACTCCAGCTCGCCGAAGAGCTTGACGGCCACCATGTTGAGCGCAGTCAGGGTGATCACGACGATGAGGGCCGGGATCCACTTGGGCAGGTCCGGGAACCAGACGGCCAGGTAGCCGCAGATGGCCACGGTGTCGGCGATGCCGATCACCACCCAGCACATCCAATAGGTCCAGCCGACGTAGAAACCGGCCCAGGGGCCCACGAGGTCGGTGGCGAAGTCCGCGAAGGACTTGTAGGCGAGGTTGGACAGCAGCAGCTCGCCCATGGCTCGCATCACGAAGTAGAGGAAGAAGCCGATCACCAGGTAGACCAGCAGGATCGAGGGGCCAGCGAGGTGGATCGTGCGTCCGGCGCCGAGGAACAGGCCGGTGCCGATGGCTCCGCCGATCGCGATCAGCTGCAGGTGGCGGTTCTTGAGTTCACGCTTGAGCTCGTGCTCGTCCCCGTCAAGGACGGTGGCCCCGGACGTGTCCGGAGACTCGGTCCTGGTCTTCTGGGTTGCCATGGCATCCCCGTCATTGGGTTGCATCTGTGAGTACCTTCCGTCATGGGTAGGGGGATCCTCCGCACCCGTCCACTCGTCGGCTCTGACGCATGCTGGCACGAAGGACCACCGGTAGGTCTTCTTTCAGGCTAGCCATCCAAGCGGTCGATTCACGGGATGACGAGGCAAATGTTGCAGATCTCACGCCGGTGGGCCCACCGGGGGCGCCGGGTAGCCTGATCGTCATGACGGGATCCTGCAATGAGTGAGACCGAACTGTGGCGGCGCATGGCGCAGTGGCTTCCTGAGGGCACCGTCGAGTACTGGGCGGAGATGGTGGTGCTGGCAGAGTTGGACGGGTGCACCGTCCGTGAGGCTCTAGCTCAGGGAGTGCCGGCTCAGGCCATCTGGCGAGCCGTGTGGGCAATGCTGGAGCTTCCGCCCAGCGCTCGCTGAGCCAGGGCCGCGGCCCCGTCCCGGGGAGCGGCGCCCCAGCAGGGGGTGGCTGGCCTGAGGGGGCGGCAGCGCGCCACATTGTTGCAATCGAACAATTGTTCTAGGCTGGGCGCGTCCTACCGATCAGACGCAGGCAAGAGCGCTGAGGGCTTGTCCACATGGCAGGTTGTCCACAGCGGCGGCACCGACGTGAAAAATTGTCAGAGCCGATTCCTAGAGTCCTCGGTGAATGCAGGACACCCCATTTCGACCGGGCAGGTGCCCGGACCAGGAAGGAAGGCCGTCATGGCTGTTGCAGACCGCACGAAGGCTCTCGAGGCCGCATTGGCCCAGATCGAGAAGCAGCACGGCAAGGGGAGTGTGATGCGTCTGGGTGACGAGACCCGCGTCCCGATCGCCTTCATCCCCACCGGTTCGGTCTCGCTGGACATCGCACTCGGCATTGGCGGGCTGCCCCGCGGCCGCATCGTCGAGATCTACGGTCCTGAGTCCAGCGGCAAGACGACCGTCGCTCTGCACGCCGTGGCCAATGCCCAGAAGGCGGGTGGCATCTGCGCCTTCATCGACGCCGAGCACGCGCTCGATCCCGACTACGCCGAGAAGCTCGGTGTCGACACCGATGCCCTGCTGGTCAGCCAGCCCGACAATGGTGAGCAGGCCCTCGAGATCGCCGACATGCTGGTCCGTTCGGGAGCCCTCGACCTGATCGTCATCGACTCCGTGGCCGCCCTGACCCCCCGCGCCGAGATTGAGGGCGAGATGGGTGACAGTCACGTCGGTCTCCAGGCCCGACTGATGAGCCAGGCGCTGCGCAAGATGACCGGTGCCCTCAGCCAGGCCGGAACCACCGCAATCTTCATCAACCAGTTGCGCGAGAAGATCGGCGTGATGTTCGGTTCGCCCGAGACCACCACCGGCGGCAAGGCGCTGAAGTTCTACTCCTCGGTGCGTCTGGACGTCCGCCGCATCGAGACCCTGAAGGACGGCACGGAGCCCGTCGGCAACCGCACCCGCGTCAAGATCGTCAAGAACAAGGTGGCCCCTCCCTTCAAGCAGGCCGAGTTCGACATCCTCTACGGCCAGGGGATCAGCCGGGAGGGAAGTCTGATCGACATGGGTGTCGACAAGGGTGTGATCCGCAAGGCCGGTGCGTGGTTCACCTATGGCACCGACCAGTTGGGCCAGGGCAAGGAGAATGCCCGCAACTTCCTCAAGAAGAACCCGGAGGTGGCGGACGAGATCGAGGCCAAGATCCTCGCTGCCCTGGGCATGGGGGAGCAGCCCGAGGAGAAGACCGACGAGGTGCCCGAGGGTATCGATCCGGTGACCGGCGAAGTCGCCTTCTGAGGCGGACGTAGCCCCGGATGAGTCACCAAGGGTTCGGACGACGGCCTGCGCGGGAAGCTCCCGCGCAGGCCGCTGGTCCTGACGCCGACCCGATGGAGGTGGCGCGCGAGATCGCGCTGCGCATCCTCACCATGCGCGACCACTCCCGTCAGGAGCTGGCGGGCAAACTCGATGCCAAGGGCGTGCCCGAGGACGTGCGGGACGAGCTGCTGGATCGCTTCGAGGAAGTGGGCCTGGTCAACGACGAGAGCTTCGCCCGGCAGTGGACCCGAGCCCGTCGTTCCAGCCGCAAACTGTCGAAGATGGCCGTGCGGCGTGAGCTCCAGACCAAGGGTGTCGACCGAAACCTCATCGACCCGACCTTGGACGAGATCGACCACGACAGCGAGGTGGCCCTGGCCACCGAGCTGGCGCGCAAGAAGTGGCGCTCGGTCCACTCGCTGCCACGCGAGGTGGCCTACCGCAGGATGGCGGGTGCACTGGCACGCAAGGGCTATTCCTCCAGCGTGGTCAGTCAGGTGCTCCGAGAGGTGATGGATTCCGACCGGGGCCCCTACGAGACCGGCCAGTGGTGACGGGCTGGCCGCCGACGGTCGATCGTCTTGCCCGTGGTCGGGCCGACAACTAGCCTCGAAGGAGAAGTGGAGGCCACTTCGTCGAGCTGTCGGACCCCACCCCCTCGCGACCGCCTCCCACGAGGAGGAGGAACGATGGTCTGGCTCTGGGTTGCTCTGGGTGTGATGGGGCTGCTGGCGAGTGGATTGGCAGCAGCACTCGTCCAGACCCGGCGCGTCGGCCGGGAACAGGCACGCCTCGAGGAGGACGTGGCCCATCGGCGCGAAGCCGCGCTGGATCGTCGCGAGGCCGAACTGGCAAGCCGTGAGCAGGAAGTGGCCGACCAGCGCCAGCGCGACGAGCAGGAACGCCAGGAACTTGCCAAGGCGCGCCAGCAGGCGGACCGGGACAGGAGCGAGCTGCGCGATCGCACGGACCAGGCCGCCAGCAGTGCTGCCTCGGCCGAGTCACGACGCTCCGAGCTCGAGCGGCGCCTGGCCGAGGTGCAGCAGCGCACCGAGCTGGAGGGGGAGCGAATCCGTCTCGAGCAAGCCGACCTGCGCCAGCTCCGCTCCACCTTGGAGACCCGCGAGCAGCGACTGGGGGAGCGCGAGGACCGCGCGCTGGCCGAGTCGCACGACATCCAGGCCCGACTGGACGAGATCGCCGAGTCGCAGGAGCAAGTACAGGCCGACCGGGAACGAGCCGCCGAGGAGCTGCAGCGCGTCGCCGGTCTCGACCAGGTCCAGGCCCGCGCGGAGGTCATTGCCCAGGCCGAGCACGAGGCCCGGCTGGAGGCGACCACATTGGCGCGAGACATCGAACGGGAGGCCCGCCAGCAGGCCGACTCCCGCGCCCGCGGCATCATCGTCACCGCCATCCAGCGCCTGGCCTCCGAGCAGACCTCCGAATCGGTGGTGAGCACCCTCGACCTTCCCAGCGACGAGATGAAGGGGCGCATCATCGGCCGTGAGGGCCGCAACATCCGTCACTTCGAGCAGGTCACCGGCGTCAACGTGATGATCGACGACACGCCCGGTTCGGTGCTGCTCAGCTGCTTCGATCCGGTGCGCCGGGAGACGGCACGCCTCACGCTAGCGGAACTGGTCGCCGACGGCCGGATCCACCCGGCACGCATCGAAGAGGTGCACGAGCGCAGCACCGAACGCATCCACGAGCGCATCCTGCGCGCCGCCGAGGATGCACTGGCCGAAGTGGGGATCTCCGACATCGACCCCGCCCTGCTGCCCACCATCGGAGCCCTGCGCTATCGCACCAGCTACGGCCAGAACGTGCTGCGCCACCTGGTCGAGTGCGGTCACCTGGCCGGCATGATGGCAGCCGAGCTGGGCCTGGACGTCGCCACCTGCACCCGCGCCGCCTTCCTGCACGACATCGGCAAGGCGCTGAGCCACGAGGTGGAGGGAACCCATGCCATGGTCGGAGCCGAGCTGGCGCGCCGCCATGGCGAGTCACCCGAGATCGTGCACGCCATTGCCGCCCACCACAACGAGGTGGAGCCCACCACCGTCGAGGCCGTGCTCACCCAGGCCTGTGATGCCATCTCCGGCTCGCGTCCCGGCGCCCGCCGTGAGTCCCTGGAGGCCTACGTCAAGCGTCTCGACCGGTTGGAGCAGATCGCGGCCTCGCACGACGGAGTCGAGCGCGTCTTCGCCATGCAGGCCGGACGCGAGGTCCGCGTGATGGTGCTGCCCGAGGTGGTCGACGACGCCTCGGCGCACCAGCTGGCGCGCCAGATCGCCCACGAGGTGCAGGAGGAGCTCACCTACCCGGGCCAGATCCGGGTCACCGTGGTGCGCGAATCCCGCGCCACCGAGATAGCCCACTGAGCGCTGTCATTCCTCCAGACCGGCTTCGCCGCCAGGAGCTCGTGCCGAGGGAATGGGGCCGGGGCTCCCCGCAGTCAGCGGTCCGCGCCCAGACCGGCCAGGAAGTCGCGTGCGCGCTGGGTGCGGGGATGGTCGAAGAAGTCTTCGGGCGGTCCCTGCTCCACGATGGTCCCGTCGGCCAGCATCACCACCCGGTCGGCGGCACGCCGCGCGAAGGACATCTCATGGGTCACCACCACCATGGTCAGGCCCTCGGAAGCCAGCTGCAGCATCGCCTCCAGCACCTCGGTGACCATCTCCGGGTCGAGCGCGCTGGTCGGCTCGTCGAAGAGCACCAGACGAGGCTCCATCGCCAGCGCCCGCGCGATCGCCACACGCTGCTGCTGGCCACCCGACATTTGGCCCGGCACGCGGTCCGCATGTTCGGACAGGCCCACCTTGGCCAGCAGGCGCAGGCCCCGCTCACGGGCGGACTGCGCATCCAGGCCCAGCACTTCCACCGGCCCGAGAACCACGTTCTCCAAGGCCGTCATCGTCGGGAACAGGTTGTAGGACTGGAAGACCATGGCGACCCGGGAGCGCAGCTCGGCGAGCTCCGCTCCGCCTGCGGGGATCGGTGAGCCGTCGACGGTGATGGTGCCGCCGTCGATCCGCTCGAGAGCATTGATGGTGCGCACCAAGGTGGACTTGCCGGAGCCCGACCGTCCCAGGACCACCAGGACCTCGCCTCGGCGCACGTCCAGGTCGATGCCGCGCAACACCTCGTGCCCGTCGAAGCTCTTGGTCACGCCGCGCAGGCTGACCACCACGTCATCACCGGGCGTGACGCCGGCCGGCACATCGGCTTCCGTCCTCCTCACCTCAGGCATCGGCGTCCTCCTGCAGCAGGCCCCACTGTCCGACGAAGTCCTCGCCAGGTTCCAGCACCACCAGGTCCTCGTGGGTGGGGCCCGGGTTGAAGGCGTCGGGCCCACAGGTCATCGGCTCGACGGCCAGGCTGCGGCCGTCGCCGGGGGTGTAGAGCTGGGCCCAGCGCATCGACTCGTCACCCCACAGCAGCGTGCGGTGTTCGCTTCCCTGCAGGCAGATGTCCCAACGTCCCTCGACGCGCTCGGCTCCGGTGAAGGCGGTGTCCAGTCCCACCCCGGCCAGCAGCTTGGGCTTTCGCAGGTCGACGACGGTCTGGTCGACGGGGCGGGTCTCGGTGGGCAGCAGGCGTTCGTCGACGCCCAGCACTGTCGAGAAGGGCACCTGGATGGTGCAGTCGGCCAGCGTCCCGTCGGGGGCCAGCAGGTAGGGGTGGGCCCCGTAGCCGAAGGGCACGGCCTGGGGGCCCACATTGCTGGCGCGCACGGTGACGGTGAGCCCGTCGTCCGAGAGCCGGTGTTCCAGCTGGAGTTCCACCACGCCGGGCCAGCCGGGCTGCGGATGCAGCAGGTAGCGCTGCACGAGGTGTTCGTCGGACTGCTCGACGGTCGTCCAGGGCACCCAGCAGACCAGGCCGTGGATCGCATTGTTGCGCTCGGGCTCGCTGAGTGGGAGCTGCAGCTGGATGCCGTCGTGGACCCAGCGGCCGTCGCGGATGCGGTTGGGCCAGGGCATCAGGTGCTGGCCCTGGCAGCCGATCGGGGAGTTCTCTACTTCGAAGGGCAGCACGACGTCGCGGCCGTCGACGGTGTAGCTGCGAAGGGCCGCACCGAGCTCGGTGACCACCGCTTGCTGGGTGCCGTGGACGAGGGTGTGCTGGGTGCCGGTGGGCGAGATCATGGGCCCCACCCTAGGACCTGCGGCCGCTCGCCTGCGAGGCACGATTCACCGCGGGCCACCCACGCAATCTAGAGTTGTCCCACCATGTTTGCATCCATTGCCACCAGCGCGCCCGCAGCACCCCGCACCTACCAGGTGATCACCTACGGCTGCCAGATGAATGTCCACGACTCGGAGCGCATCTCCGGCCTGCTGGAGGGTGCTGGGCTGGTGCGCAGTGACCGCGACGTCTCCGAGGAGGGCGGCGCGGACGTGGTGGTCTTCAACACCTGCGCGGTGCGCGAGAATGCCGACAACCGGCTCTACGGCACCCTGGGCCACATGGCCGCGGTCAAGCGCACCCGGCCCGGCATGCAGATCGCCGTGGGTGGCTGCATGGCGCAGAAGGACCGCGACGTGGTTGTCGGGAAGGCGCCCTGGGTCGACGTGGTCTTCGGCACCCACAATGTCGGCAAGCTGCCGGTGCTGCTGGAGCGGTCCCGGGTGGAGCAGGCCAGCCAGGTGGAGATCGCCGAGGCGCTGGAGAACTTCCCGTCGAACCTGCCCACGCGCCGCGAGTCGCCCTACTCGGCCTGGGTGAGCATCAGCGTGGGCTGCAACAACACCTGCACCTTCTGCATCGTGCCCCAGCTGCGCGGCAAGGAGACGGACCGTCGCCCGGGCGACATCCTCGCCGAGGTCCAGGCGCTGGTCGACGAGGGCGTGCAGGAGGTGACCCTGCTGGGCCAGAACGTCAACACCTACGGCGTGGAGTTCGGCGATCGGGGCGCCTTCGCGAAGCTGCTGCGGGCCTGCGGCCAGGTCGAGGGCCTGGAACGGGTGCGCTTCACCAGCCCGCACCCGGCCAGCTTCACCAGCGACGTCATCGACGCGATGGCCGAGACCCCCAATGTGATGCCGAGCCTGCACATGCCCCTGCAGTCGGGCTCGGACAAGGTGCTGCGCGAGATGCGGCGTAGCTACCGCAGCGAGCGCTTCCTGCGGATCCTCGACGAGGTGCGCACCAAGATCCCGCGCGCGGCGATCACCACCGACATCATCGTCGGCTTCCCCGGTGAGACGGAGGAGGACTTCCAGGAGACGCTGCGCGTGGTGGAGCAGTCGCGCTTCAGCGCCGCCTTCACCTTCCAGTACTCGATCCGTCCCGGCACGCCCGCCGGCGTGATGGACAACCAGGTGCCCAAGGCCGTCGTGCAGGATCGTTACGAGCGCCTGCTGGAACTGGTCAACCGGCTGGCCTGGGAGGAGAACCAGAAGCTGGAGGGCGCCGAGGTGGAGGTCATGTTCGCCGTGGGGGAGGGCAAGAAGGATGCCGAGACCAACCGGATGTCCGGGCGGGCCCGCGACAACCGCCTGGTGCACGTCACCGTCCCCGCCGACCCGGCGCTGCGGCCCCGCCCGGGCGATGTGGCGACCACGGTCATCACCCATGCAGCGCCGCACCACCTCAATGCCGATGCCGGGATCACCCAGCTGCGCCGCACGCGCGGTGGGGACGCTTGGCAGGCCCGCCACGAGGCACCGCCGGCACCAGCCGGGGTCAGCCTGGGCATGCCGACGATTGGCGCGCCCGCGAGCTGACGGGCCCAGACGCCCGGACACGACCGGGGGCGGACACCGATGGTGTCCGCCCCCGGTCGTCCCGTGCGGGGAGGTGGTCAGGCTCAGAGATTGCCGGTCTTGTCCTGGAGGAACTGCTGGCCCTTGTCCACGTGAGCGGCGTGCTTGTCGCCGGTGCGCGAGTCCAGCTGGTCGCCGGCCTGCTCGATGCCCTGGTCGATCTTGGCCTCGTGCTGGTTCGCGAGGTCGCGGGCCTTGTCGGCGGTGGTGCCCTCGCCGTTGCCCTGCAGCGCGTCCTTGGCCTTGTCGAAGAGGCCCATGGTCATTCCTTCCGATCTGTCTCAACGGGAAGACCAGCGAGCCGTGGTCTTTCGGTAGGGCCCCGCACTTCCTTCCCGCGCTGGGCCGGGTCAAGGATCGGCTCGGGTGCTGCGCTGAGGGCGCAACCACTTCGCCGCCGGCGTCGCAGCTGGCGCGCGAACGGGCCGACACCGCGCTGGCACAATGGCTGCGTGCTCCCACCCCTGGTCGTCCTCAACGGTCCCACCGCCTCCGGCAAGTCCAGCCTGGCGATCCGGGTGGCCCAGCAGCTCACGCGGCGGGGTCACCCCAGCGAGATCGTCAACGCGGACTCGATGCTGGTCTACCGCGGCATGGACATCGGGACGGCCAAGCCAACCGTCGCGGAGCTGGCCGCTGTCCCGCACCACCTGGTCGACATCCTCGACGTGACGCAGACCTCCACCGTCGCCGACATCCAGGCCCTGGCCCGTGAGGTGATCGCGCGCCTGCGTGCCGAAGGGATCGTCCCGGTGCTCGTCGGCGGTTCGGCCCTGTACGTGCACGCGATCGTCGACGACTTCGACTTCCCCGGCTCCGACCCGCAGGTGAGGGCCCGCCACGAGGCGCGCCTGGCCGAGGTCGGGCCGTACGCCCTGCACGCCGAGCTCGCCCAGCGCGCCCCCGAGGCTGCCGCGTCGATGGACCCCGGCAACGGACGACGCATCGTGCGGGCCCTGGAGGTGCTCGAACTCACCGGCGAGCTGCGCCCGAGGCTGCCGCAGTGGACCTATGCCCTCGAGCGCGTGCTCCAGTACGGCCTGGAGATCGACCGGGAAGTGATGGACCGGCGGATCAACGAGCGCGTCGACCAGATGTGGTCCGACGGGCTGGTCGAGGAGGTGCGACGGCTGGAGGAACAGGGCCTGCGCGAGGGCCTGACGGCCAGCCGGGCACTGGGCTACCGGCAGGTGCTGGCCCACCTGGACGGCGAGGTGGACGAGCACACCGCCCGCGAGATGACCAAGGTGGGAACCCGTCGCTTCGCCCGCAAGCAGCTGGGGTGGTTCCGGCGTGACCCGCGGGTGGTCTGGTTGCCGGCGGGCGATCCGTCCAGTCCTGAACGGATCGTGGACGATGTCTGCCAGGCGCTGGGCTGAGCCTCGCAGGGGGTCCGGATCTGGTCTGGTCCTCGGGCGGGCGCGTAACCTACGCCCATGAGGACCTGGAAGTTCGCCAAGGGGCACGGCACGCAGAACGACTTCGTGATCGTCACCGATCGTCACGGCATGGTGCGCCTGGACGACGATGACGTCCGATTCCTGTGCGACCGGCGTGCCGGCATCGGCGGCGATGGCCTGCTGCGCGTGACCATGGCCTCGTCCATCGAGGACCACGAGGACGAGCCGGAGCGCTGGTTCATGGACTACCGCAATGCCGACGGGTCCATCGCCGAGATGTGCGGCAACGGTCTGCGCGTCTTCGTGCGTTACCTGCTGGAGGAGGGCCTGGTCTCCGGTCGCGAGATCGAGGTGATGACCCGCGCCGGTCTGCGCCGTGCCTGGCCGCAGCACGACGGGACGATCCGCACCCTGCTGGGCGAGGTACGGCTGGGCGACGAGCCGGTGCAGGTCAGCAGGGGGGAGGGTCGCTGGGAGGCCACCACCGTGGATGTCGGCAACCCCCATGCGGTCTGCTTCGTCGACGGTGCGGACGAGCTGTCGGCACTGGACCTGACCCATGAACCCGTCTGGGAACCCGCGCAGGCCTTCCCCGAGGGCACCAACATCGAGTTCGTGCACGTCATCGACGAGCACCACATCGCCATGCGCGTCCACGAGCGCGGGGCGGGGGAGACCATGAGCTGTGGCACCGGCACGGTTGCCGCGGCGGCGGCCCATGCCCGTCGCGCCGGGCTCGGTGGCGGCGAGGTGGTCGTGGACGTCTCGGGCGGTCGCCTCGTGGTCGAGCTGGACGGCAGCCAGGCCTACCTGACCGGGCCAGCGGTGGTGGTCGGCCGCGGTGAGGTCGTGATGCCCGACTGAGGACCGCCCCGCCGTGGGCGAAAATGGCTGGCCGGGCTTGCTTGCAGGTGACAAGCTGGGACAACGATGACTCGACCTGACTCCCGTCGCAATGACGACGACTTCGATGACCTGTACGACGACCTGGGCGCCGGCGACCTCGACGCCGACGGCCGCGACCCAGAAGAGTACGACGCAGGGGACCATGACGGCCTCCAGCTCGATTTGGCCGAACGACTGTCCCTCAAGCGAGTTGCCGGCATGTCCACGCAGGTGGCCGACATCAGCGAGGTCGAGTACCGCGACCTCCAGCTGGAACGCGTGGTGCTCATCAGCGTGTGGACCACCGGCAGCGAGGCGGACGCCGAGAATGCCATGACCGAGCTGAAGCTGCTGGCCGAGACCGCGGGCTCCCAGGTTCTGGAGGGCCTGGTGCAGCGGCGCAAGTCGCCGGACCCGGCCACCTACATCGGCCGCGGCAAGGTGGACGAGCTGCGCGAGGTGGTGGTGGCCACCGGCGCCGACACCGTCATCTGCGACGGCGAGCTGCAACCGGCGCAGCTGCGCAACCTCGAGGACCGGGTCAAGGTCAAGGTGATCGACCGCACGGCCCTGATCCTCGACATCTTCGCCCAGCACGCCAAGAGCGTCGAGGGCAAGACCCAGGTGGAGCTGGCCCAGCTGCAGTACCTGCGCCAGCGGCTTCGTGGCTGGGGTGGCAACCTGTCGCGCCAGGCCGGTGGCCAGGCCGCCGGCGGTGCCGGTATCGGTGGCCGTGGCCCCGGTGAGACGAAGATCGAGACCGACCGTCGCCGCATCAACACCCGGGTGGCGATCCTGCGCAAGCGGATGCGGGACCTCAACGCGACCCGTGAGAACAAGCGTGCCGATCGTCGTCGCAACCGCATTCCCTCGATCGCGATCGTGGGCTACACCAATGCTGGCAAGTCGTCGATCCTCAACCGGATCACCGACGCCGGTGTGCTGGTGGAGAATGCCCTGTTCGCCACGCTGGACCCGACGACCCGTCGTCACACCACGCCCGACGGGCGCGTCTACACCCTCACCGACACTGTCGGTTTCGTGCGCCACCTGCCCCACGACCTGGTGGAGGCCTTCAAATCCACGCTGGAGGAGTCGGCGCAGGCGGACCTTTTGCTGCACGTCGTGGACGGGTCCGACCCCGACCCGGTGGGCCAGGTGCACGCAGTGCGCACGGTGCTCAACGAGATCGGCGCCGGCAATGTCCCCGAACAGCTGGTGATCAACAAGGTCGATGCGGCCGATGACGACAGCCTGCAGGTGCTGCGCACCCAGTATCCCGATGCCGTCTTCGTCTCCGCCCGGACGGGGGAGGGCATCGAGGAGCTGCGGGCCGTGGCCGAGAGCCGACTGCCCAGCCCGGAGGTCTCCGTCGACGCGCTGATCCCCTATGGTCGTGGCGACCTGGTGGACCGCATCCACAAGCACGGCCAGCTGGTCACCGTCGAGCACACCGGCGAGGGCACCCGCGTCGTGGCCCGGGTGCATCCGGACCTGGCCGGAGAGCTCAAGGCCTTCGAGGTGCAGGACCCGTCGTGACCCGCACGGCGGGCCCGGTCCGCAGGTAGGCTGGCCCGATGCCGTCTGCCGAGAAGAAGAACGAGTCCGCCTCGGCCCAGCCGGAGCAGGAAGTTGCCGCGTCCAAGACGAGCACCAGCCAGGTGAGCTCGGCCGAGGTGCTGCAGGCTGCGGTGTCCGCGATCGGCGGGACCCCGCGGCCCGGCCAGCAGCAGATGGCCGAGGCCATCGAGGCGGCGATCGACACCGGCGAACACCTGCTGGTGCAGGCAGGCACTGGCACCGGCAAGTCGCTGGGCTACCTCGCCCCGGCCTTGCTGCACGTGCAGTCCACCCGCCAGCGGATCGTGATCGCGACCGCCACCCTGGCCCTGCAGGCGCAGCTGGCCACTTCCGACATCCCCAATGCCCTCAAAGCGGTCCGCGAGGTGACCGGGCGCGAACCCAGCCATGCCATCCTCAAGGGCCGCACGAACTATGCCTGCCTGCTCAAGACGCGCGATGGCATCGCCGACGAGCAGGACACGCTGCTGGGCGGCGCCGAGCTCGCCGACGGGCTTCGCAAGTCCAGCGCCGATGCCGACTCGGTGCTGGGCGCCGAGGTGATCATGCTGCGCGAGTGGGCCGAACAGCAGCTCAAGGACCGCCAGCTCGCCGACCGCGACGACGCCCCCGCCCACAGCCCCCGCTCCTGGGGCCTGGTCTCGATGCCGGTGCGCGAGTGCCTGGGCGTCAACCGGTGCCCCTACGGCTCGGAGTGCTTCGTCGAGTCCTCCCGCGAGAAGGCCCGGGCATCGCAGCTGGTGGTCACCAACCATGCGCTGTTGGCGATCGATGCCATGCATGGAGGCACCGCGCTGCCGGAGCACGAGGTCGTGATCATCGACGAGGCGCACGAACTGGTGGGCAGGGTCACCGGAGCCGCCTCGGCTGAGCTCAGCCCCCAGCTGGTTGAGCGGGTCGCCAAGCGGGTGCTGCCCTGGCTCAGCGACGACCTGGGCCTGGAGTTCCTGGAGTCGGCCGACATCCTGCGGGTGGCTCTGGACGAGACCGACCTGGCCCGCATCTCCCAGCCCGTGGGTGCGGCGGTGACCGCCTTCGAGTCCATCCGCGACGTGGCCCGCCGGGTGGTCAGCGGCCTGGGAGGCAAGGCTGCCGACAAGAACCGCAAGGACGTCGACCCGGAGCAACAGCAGGCGGCCGCGGCCGCCAAGGAGGTCTTCGACATTGCAGAGCGGATGGCGGACCTGTCCAGCAATGACGTGGTCTGGGTCAGCGAGCGGGAACGCTTCGGCCGTCAGGCACAGGTGGCGCCGCTGAGCGTGGCCGGGCTGATGCGCGAGAAGGTCCTGGGGGAGAGGACGACCATCCTCACTTCGGCGACGCTCAAGATCGGCGGCGACTTCACCCAGGTGGCGGGCCAGATCGGGCTGCGCAAGGCCGACCGGTTGGTGGGTGACCAGCATGACCCGGACAATGCGCTGGCCTGGCGCGGGTTCGACGTCGGCACCCCCTTCGACTACCGCAAGCAGGGCATCCTCTACGTGCCCCGGAACCTGCCGCGGCCCCGGCGTGACGGGACGGCTCCGGAGGTGCTCGAGGAGGTCGCCGAGCTGGTCTGGGCGGCGGGTGGCAGGACCCTGGGGCTGTTCAGCTCCCAGCGCGCCGCGGAGGCCGCCGCCAAGCACGTGCGCCAGCAGCTGCCGAAGATGACCGTCCTGTGCCAGGGCGATGCCCAGTTGTCGGAGCTCACCCGCCAGTTCGCCGTCGACCCGGAGGTGAGCCTGTTCGGCACGGTCTCGTTGTGGCAGGGGATCGACGTGCCGGGAGAGACCTGCCAGCTGGTGATCATCGACAAGATCCCCTTCCCGCGCCCCGACGACCCGCTGGTGCTGGCCCGTCAGGAGGCGGTGACGCAGGCCGGCGGCAATGGCTTCATGTCGGTGGCGGCCACCCATGCCGGTCTGCTGATGGCCCAGGGTGCCGGGCGCCTGGTGCGTCGCGTCACCGACCGGGGCGTGGTGGCGGTGCTGGACCCCCGGCTGGTGACGGCACGCTATGGCGGCTTCCTGCGGGCCTCGATGCCCGACTTCTGGATGACAGCCGAGCGCGAGGTGGCCGTCGGAGCGCTGCGGCGTCTGCAGGAGGGATAGTCCTCGAGCATGTCGAGGGGGCCGCCCACGCGCCGTGGGTGGCCCCTTCTTCATGGGCGCGGAGGGCGCGCCTCAGACGCGACGCAGCACCGCGACGACCTTGCCGAGGATCCTCGCGTGGTTGCCGTCGATGGGGGAGTACTGCTCGTTGTGTGGCATCAGCCAGACCTGGCCAGGCGTCTTCTTGAGGGTCTTGACGGTCGCCTCGTCGTCGAGCAGCGCCGCGACGATGTCGCCATTGTCGGCATCGTCCTGCTGCCGGACCGCAACCCAGTCGCCGTCGCAGATGGCGGCGTCGATCATCGAGTCGCCGTGCACCTCGAGCAGAAAGGTCGTGCCCTCGCCCACCAGCTGGCGGGGCAGGGGGAAAACCTCCTCGACGCGCTCCTCGGCCAGGATCGGCCCACCGGCGGCGATGCGTCCCACCATTGGGACGTTGACGGCGGTGGGGAAGCTGTCGCCCACGTCGGTGGGGTCGTTGGCCTCGGCCTCGGTGGGGAGCATGGACGGGGGCAGGTGCACCTCCATGGCGCGCGGCTGGCCCGGGATCCGGCGGATGTAGCCCAGCGACTCCAACTGCTTGAGCTGGTGCGAGACGCTGGACGAGCTGGCCAGGCCCGCGTGCTCGCCGATCTCGCGCATGCTGGGCGGGTAGCCGCGGGTCTCCAGACTCTCGCGGATCACCTCGAGCACGCGGCGCTGGCGTGGACTCATGCCGTCGACGCTGGGCTCCACCATCGTGCGACCGCGCGAGAGCTCCCTGCGAACCTCCTCGTCGCTGGGGCGTCCGACGGGTCGCCGTGCCTCTGACTTGCCCTTCGTTCCACGTGCCATGGCACAAGACTAGTGCTCGCGACAGTCCCAATCAAACATCTGTTCGAGGGGTCCACGCGGCCTCGTACGGCGGGGGTGGGAGGTGTCCGGCGAAAACTGTCAGGGGGGACTGTTTGACTCGGTCACGAGCGCGAAACCTGAAGCTTTCGGCCCCATTCGAACAATCGTTTGATTGAGGCCGGGTGACCGGGCTAGTGTTCAAGCATCGAACACCTGTTCGACGGGCGGATGGCTCGCGGCAGGGTTTGTCCAGACCTGAGGAGTAGTCATGAGTGCAACCTTCGTCGCGAGGATCCCCGCCGTCACCCCGGCAACGATTCGTCGTCGCGCACAGGGGCGCCTGCGTGGGCCGGTGGCCAGGCCCCTGCAGCCGGCCATGCCGGTGGGGCGGCCGGTGCAGCCCTCGGGGCCCGAACTCCTGGCCGGACCGGTGCAGCTCGAGCTGGTGGGTTCTGGGGAGCGTGGCGCCGCCAGTGCCGTGCAGCTGACCGACCGCGGCATCTTCTGCATCGTGGCAGTACTGGCGGTCCTGGCCGTGGCGACCGTGGCCGTGGGGTTCAGTAGCTTCCTGTCGGTCAGCAATGCCCCGCTCGAACCCTCCGCCCAGCCCTCGCCGGTGCTGGTCGAACTGTCCCGCTGAGTCCAGTCATGGGCTCCCCCGTGGGCGTCGCCGACGGCGGCCCGTGGGCTCGAGTGGCGACAGGACGCGACGAGGGCCCAACAACTGCCGGGGCCCTCGTGTGGTGGTGCAGCGACGACGTCGCCGAGCCGGGTCAGCGCTCGTCGATGACGACCGTCTTCATGATCTTGTCGGCGAAGGTCTGCTTCTTGGCGTCCCACAGCGGCCACAGGTAACCCAGGAGGCAGACGATCGTGTCGAGGATGTGGCAGATCTGTCGCAGCAGCGCCTTGCCCATGCCGATTGGCTGGCCGTCGGCCTCGCTGACTAGCTTGGTGCCCAGCAGTTGACGACCGATGGAGTGGCCGGTCTTGCCGTCGCGGTAGACCATGTTGTAGAGGAACCAGACCAAGCCCAGCACCATCAGGAGCCATCCGAGGGTCGGGTTGGTGCCAACCCGATCCGTCTGGGTCATCGGGTCGTACCCACCAACCATGGGGTCAGCGATCCGGTTCAGGATTGTGTAGGGAAGCCAGTCGATGACGTGGCTGCCGACGCGCTTGAACCATCCGGCGAGGTTGGCCGTACGGCCTGCCGGCTGGCCGTAGGCCGGGTAGGCCTGGCCGTAGGGATCGGCTGCGGGCTGGCCGTAGGCATTGGCCGCGGGCTGGCCGTAGGGGTCGGCGGCAGGCTGGCCCAGGGAATCGGCCGGGGGATTCATCTCCGGCTGGCCTTGCTGCCAGGGGTTGGTGGGTGGGTTGGTCACGGTCTTCTCCACTCGTCGGGTCCGGGGGTCCGGGGAAGTTCCAGGACTCTGTCGCAGACGATGCTAGGTGCTCGACCGGTCCAACGGTGGCCAGTGGCGCGAGTCTGGTCAATCTTCAGTAGGGGAGGATGGTGGGCATGAGTCATGACTGGGTGTCGCCGGTGGAGACTGATCGTGTCTTCGATGCCCGCGATGCCCTGCGGCGTACCGCCGCACTGGGTGGCTTCTGCCTGGCCCAAGGCCTCCTGGTCGCGGTCTGGGGTCGCGGGTTGCCGTGTCCCCTGCGTGCCGCCACTGGTCTGCTGTGCCCGGTCTGTGGCGCCACCACCGCGGGGATCCACCTGCTGCACGGCGAATTCGGCCACGCCTGGGCGTCCAATCCGGTCGCCATCCTGGCGGGGCTGCTGCTGGCCGTCTGCGTGGCCGCCTGGACGATCGAGGCCCTCGGCGGCCCCGCCCCCAGGCCATTGCGCCGGTGGGCCCCGATCACCCTCGACCGGGTACTGCTGTGGTCCGCGGCGCCCCTGCTGGTCTTCACCGTGGTCCGCAATCTGGGCTGATTCGCCCACCCCGGACAGGCATGAGGATGGCGGCGTGTCCAGTTTGATTCTCGGCAGCCGGAGACCTACGGTTGTCCATATCTAGTGGTTGCGGATGGTGGTCAGACCCACAGATTGTGGTTCAAGGGACAACTTGTCCACACCGTGTCCACATGTCCTTCCACAATCGACCCCTCACGCATGCCCATGGGCAGGGCTCCTGGCTGCCCTCGGTGCGGCGTGCCCTGACCCGAACGGAGGCCCGGCCATGCACTGCCCCTTCTGCCGCAACGGCGATTCACGCGTGCTCGACTCCCGGGCCGCCGACGACGGCTGCAGCATCCGCAGGCGCCGCCAGTGCCCCGCCTGCGAGCGACGCTTCACCACGATCGAACAGGTCCAGCTCTCGGTGCTGAAGAAGTCCGGGGTCAGCGAGCCGTTCAACCGCGAGAAGGTGGTCAACGGCGTCCGCAAGGCCTGCAAGGGTCGCCCGGTCAGCGAGGCCGACCTCGCCCGCCTGGGCCAGCGCGTCGAGGAGACCCTGCGCGCCAGCGGGCAGGGCGAGATCCCCACCGACGAGGTGGGCGTGGCCATCCTCGAGCCGCTGCGCGAACTCGACCAGGTGGCCTACCTGCGCTTCGCCAGCGTCTACCAGCACTACCAGGGAGTCGAGGACTTCGAGGCCGAGATCGCGCGCCTGCGCAGCTCCGCTCCAGCGCCCGACCCGGCCTGAACACCACCCAAGAACCCCGCTGGCCGTCGCATCGGCCAGCCGCCACATGGAACAAAACCCCCAAGGAGAAGGAAGAGCATGACCGACACCAGCAGGACGGCGCGTCGCCAGCCGGCCAACAAGAAGGCCACCGGCCTGACCATCGAGCGCGTCTTCTCCACCGAGGGCACCCACCCCTATGACGAGGTGAGCTGGGAGAAGCGCGACGTCGTGCAGACCAACTGGAAGACCGGCGAGACCGTCTTCGAGCAGAACGGCGTCGAGTTCCCCGACTTCTGGAGCCTCAACGCCTCCACCATCGTCACCACCAAGTACTTCCGTGGCGCCCTGGGCACCGAGCAGCGCGAGACCGGCCTGAAGCAGCTCATCGACCGCGTCGTGAAGACCTACTCCAAGGCAGGCCTGGAGCACGGCTACTTCGCCACCGAGAAGGACGCGCAGGTCTTCGAGGAGGAGCTGTGCTGGATGCTGCTGCACCAGTACTTCAGCTTCAACTCGCCCGTCTGGTTCAACGTCGGCACCTCGAGCCCGCAGCAGGTCAGCGCCTGCTTCATCCTGAGCGTCGACGACTCGATGGACTCCATTCTGAACTGGTACAAGGAGGAGGGCTTCATCTTCAAGGGCGGCTCCGGCGCCGGCCTCAACCTGTCCCGCATCCGTTCCAGCAAGGAGCTGCTGAGCTCCGGCGGCACCGCCTCGGGCCCGGTCTCCTTCATGCGCGGCGCCGACGCCTCGGCCGGCACCATCAAGTCCGGTGGCGCCACCCGTCGCGCCGCCAAGATGGTCGTGCTCGACGTCGACCACCCCGACATCGAGGAGTTCATCGAGACCAAGGCGCGCGAGGAGGACAAGATCCGCGCCCTGCGCGATGCCGGCTTCGACATGGACCTGGGCGGCAAGGACATCACCAGCGTCCAGTACCAGAACGCCAACAACTCGGTGCGCGTCAGCGACGACTTCATGACCGCCGTCGAGAACGACGGCCTCTTCGCCCTGACCGCCCGCAGCGACGGTCGCGTCATCGAGGAGGTCAACGCCCGCGAGCTCTTCCAGAAGATGGCCAAGGCCGCCTGGGAGTGCGCCGACCCCGGCATCCAGTACAACGACACGATCAATGCCTGGCACACCAACCCGGTCACCGGCCCGATCACCGCGTCGAACCCGTGCAGCGAGTACATGAGCCTGGACAACTCCTCCTGCAACCTGGCCAGCCTCAACCTGCTCAAGTTCCTGGGCGCCGACGACGTCTTCGACGCCGAGCGCTTCACCAAGGCCGTCGAGTTGATCATCACCGCGATGGACATCAGCATCTGCTTCGCCGACTTCCCGACCGAGTCGATCGGCGAGACCACCCGCAACTTCCGCCAGCTCGGCATCGGTTACGCCAACCTGGGCGCCCTGCTGATGGCGCTGGGCCTGGGCTACGACTCCGAGGGTGGCCGCAAGCTGGCCGCCGCCATCACCTCGCTGATGACCGGCACCTCCTACCGTCGCAGCGCCGAGCTCGCCGCCGTCGTCGGCCCCTATGCCGGCTACGCCGAAAACGCCGAGGCGCACCAGAACGTGATGCGCCAGCACCAGGCCGCCTCCGAGGCGCTGAGCCCGATGCACACCAATGACAGCGTCGTGGCCGAGGCCGCGGGCAAGGAGTGGGAGCAGGTCGTCGCCCTGGGCGCCACCAACGGCTACCGCAATGCCCAGGCCTCGGTGCTGGCCCCCACCGGCACCATCGGCTTCATGATGGACTGCGACACCACCGGCGTGGAGCCTGACTTCAGCCTGGTCAAGTTCAAGAAGCTGGTCGGCGGCGGCTCCATGCAGATCGTCAACCAGACCGTGCCGCGTGCCCTGAAGAACCTGGGCTACGCAGCCGACGAGGCGGAGGCCATCGTCTCCTTCATCGCAGACCACGGCCACGTCATCGACGCCCCCGGCCTGAAGCAGGAGCACTACGAAGTCTTCGACTGCGCCATGGGTGCCCGCGCCATCGCGCCCATGGGTCACGTGCGCATGATGGCTGCCGTGCAGCCCTTCCTGTCGGGTGCCATCTCCAAGACGGTCAACCTGCCCGAGAGTGCCACGGTCGAGGAGATCGCCGACGTCTACATGCAGGGCTGGAAGCTCGGGCTGAAGGCGCTGGCCGTCTACCGCGACAACTGCAAGGTGGGCCAGCCGCTCAGCGACGGCAAGAAGGACGCCGGCAGCAAGGATGCCGAGGCCAAGCAGGCCGCCGCGCCCGCCGCTGCCGAGCCCGAGGTGCGCATCGAGTACCGTCCGCGTCGCCGCCGCCTGCCCAAGAGCCGCATGGGCCGCACCACCAGCTTCACCGTGGCCGGCGCCGAGGGCTACATGACCTCCAGCCAGTACGAGAACGGCGAGCTGGGCGAGGTCTTCCTCAAGCTCGGCAAGCAGGGCTCCACCCTGGCCGGCGTGATGGATGCCTTCTCGATCGCGATCTCCATCGCCCTGCAGTACGGGGTGCCGCTGGAGACCTATGTGCAGAAGTTCACCAACCAGAAGTTCGAGCCGGCCGGCATGACCGACGACCCGGACATCCGCATCGCCCAGTCGATCATGGACTACATCTTCCGTCGCCTGGCGCTGGACTACCTGAGCTTCGACGAGCGCAGCGAGCTGGGCATCTACACCTCCGCAGAGCGCGCCCGCTATGTGGAGACCGGCTCCTACCTGAGCGAGGAGGAGGAGGCCGAGATGCCCGAGTCCGAGTCGCTGAAGAATGATGCCGCCGACGACCTGCGCTTCGACGAGCGGGGCGCCAACCAGCCCTCGCTGATCCAGGCCAGCCCGAAGGTGGAGCAGGAGACCGTGGGCAGCGCCCACACCACCACGGAGATGATGGAGGGCCTGACCGGGCACGCCATCGACGCGCCGCTGTGCATGACCTGCGGCACCAAGATGCGCCCGAGCGGCTCCTGCTATGTGTGCGAGGGCTGCGGTTCCACCAGCGGCTGCAGCTGATCCTGCCCGCGGGTGGGTCCGGCAGCGGACCCACCCGGCGGCAGACATGACGAGGGCGACCCCCAGCACCTGCTGGGGGTCGCCCTCGGTTTCGTCTGGGCCCCATGTCCCTATGGGGCCGGCTTGATCAGCCCTCGCTGGGCTCGGTGGTGGCCACCGGGCGCTGCGCGAGGTCCTCGTCGAGGCGCAGCAGGCCGGGGCCGTCGTGACCGGTGAGCTCGATGCGGCCCATGATCTCACTGACGGTCGACTCCTCCTCGATCTGCTCGCTGAGGAACCAGTTGAGCAGGGGACGCGAGTCCAGGTCGCCGGCCTCCTCGGCGGCCCGATAGAGCGCGCGGATCGACTCCGAGACCTTCTGCTCATGCTCCAGAGCCGCCTTGAAGGCGTCCAGGGCGCTGAGGCCCTTCTCGACGTTGGGCGCGGGCACGGTGCCGATCTCGGGGTGGTTGTCCCGGTCGAGCAGGTGGTCGATGAACTTGTTGGCGTGGACGATCTCCTCGTCGGCCTGGTGGCGCAGCCAAGTGGCCATGCCGGGCAGGTCCTGGGCGTCGACCTCGATCGCCAGCTGGCGGTAGACGGTCGAGGCCTCGAACTCGTGGGTGATCTGGGCGTTGAACTGGGCTTCGAGCTCCTTGGACATCTTCATGGAACCCAGAGAAGCACCCTTTCCCCCTCCAGGAAGAGTCTTTCGCCCAACAGCGAAGCGCCACGGCCATCCGGGACGCCACCCCCGTCACAGAGGGCAAGCCCTAGGCTGTGGTCCATGGGCGTCCTGGTCGGCTTCATCACCATCTGGGCGGTGGTGGCGGTCGGCTGGGTGATGGCCCACTGGCGCATCCTGGACAACTCCTCGCAGCTGGTGCTGAGCAAGCTCAGCTTCTACGCGGGTTCCCCGGCGCTGATGGTGACGATGATGTCCACCGCCGACCTGGGCCGCATCTTCGCCCGCAACCTGGCCGTCAGCATCGTGGCCACCGTCCTGACCGGCCTGCTGTGCCTGCTGCTGGAGCTGTCCTGGTTGCGGGGAGCCGACGGCCAGCGCCACGGCCTGGGCCACCGGGTGATCGCGGTCTTCTGCTCCTGCTACGTCAATGCCGGCAACATGGGCCTGCCGATCGCCGCCTACGTCCTGCACGACATCACCTGGATCGCGCCGCTGTTGCTGGTGCAGGTGGCGGTGCTGCAACCGCTCGGCCTGGCCTTGCTCGACGTGGACGCCGCGCGCCGCGACGGCAAGGCCTCCTCGCGCCGCCGCAACCTCACCCTGCCGTTGCGCAACCCGATGACCGTGGGCGTCCTTGCCGGCCTGGCGATCAACCTGCTGGGCTGGACAATTCCCGCCCTGGCACGACAGCCGCTCGAGATGCTGGGCGGGCTGGCCGTGCCCACCATGCTGGTGGCCTTCGGGGTCTCGCTACGCCTGGGGCCGCTGCCCGGCAGGGGACCGCTGTTCACCGAGACCGTCGTGTTGAGCGTCATGAAGCTGTTGCTGCAGCCGGCGCTGGCCCTGCTCCTGGCGCAGCTGGCCGGGCTGGACCGGACGACGACCCTGGCCGTGGTGGTGCTGGCGGGACTGCCCACCGCGCAGAACATCTTCAACCACGCGGTGCGCTACCAGCAGTCGGTGGTGCTGGCCCGTGACGTGGTCTTCATCACCTCCATCGGCTCGATTCCCAGCATCATGGTGATGGCCCTGGTGCTCGGCTGATCCTGGTGCCTGGTGATCCTGATGCCTGGTGATCGTGATGCTTGGAATCAATGGCCCGACCACACGGCGGGTGTCCCACCTGTACAAGGATCGGCTTCGCTAGGCTCGGGAGCGAACGGCCCTGCCCGGGCCGCCGACGAAGGAGTTTCGATGTTCGAGGGACATTTCGAGGTTCTCGACCAGGACGAGTGCCGCACGCTGCTGGGCGAGGCACACGTGGGGCGGTTGGGCTTCATCGGGCCCGACGGCATCACGGTGCTGCCGCTGGCCTACACCCAGGACGGCAACCTGGTGGTCGTCCGCACCGCTGCACACACCCAGCTGGCCGAGCTGCCGGAAGGCATCGACGTGGCCTTCGAGGTGGACCACGTGGACCAGGAGGCAGCCAATGGCTGGAGCGTACTGGTGCGTGGGCGCCTGGTCGACGTCTCGGAGGAACTGCTCTCGCCCGAGTTCCTGGCCCCCCTGCCCTATGTGCCGGGCGACCGCGACGTGGTGCGGGCGATCAGCATCGACCAGGTACAGGGCCGGGCCGTCTCGCGGCCCTGAGCCCGCACCGGCCGCCGGTGGGCGTCCGGTGCGAGGATGGAAGTGCCCCCTCAGCCCGGATGGGGCGTTGAGAAAGGATGAGCGATGAGCACCGCAGGCTACCCATCCAGTGACAAGGACTCCGCCCGGACGGGCGTGCCACGCATCCTGGTCGGGGTCGACGGCTCCGAGGACGGGTTGCGGGCCGTGCGCTACGGCGCGCGCGCCGCGCTGGTGATGGACGGCGCGCTGCACCTGGTGCACGCCGTCGACGATGCCGTGCTGGCCGGCGCCTGGGGCGTCGTCTACGACCCGCGTGCCCTCGAGGAGGCAGGCGCCCAGGCCAATGGGACCGCCATGGAGGCGGCCGTCGAGCTGGGACTGCCGCGGGAGCGGATCGACAGCGAGGTGGTGCTCGGCAATGCTGCCGCAGTCCTGAGCCGGATGAGCGAGCAGGCCGCCCTGATGGTGGTGGGCCGGCGTTCGGTCAGCGGCCTGGAGCGGATGTTCATCGGCTCCACGAGCGTCGCACTGGCCGATGCCTCCCACTGCCCCCTGGTGGTGGTCTCGCAGGCCGCGACCCCGCAGCCCACCGGAGGACTCCAGCGCGTCGCGGTGGCCGTCGACGCCCAGAGCCACTCGCCAGCCACCCTCGAGTGGGCCTTTCGCGAGGCGGGCCAGCGCGGCGCCCTGCTCGAGGTGGTGCACGTCCTCCCCGGCGCGGCCGGGAGCGAGGACCAGCAGGTGCGCGAGGTCGCCCGCCGGGAGATCGAACGGATCCTCGCGCCTCTGCGCGAGGCACATCCCTCGGTCGAGGTGGAGCTGACGGTCGTCCACGGATCGCCGGTCGACGTCCTGGTCGACGTCTCCTCGCAGGTGGACCTGCTCGTGCTGGGGGTGCAGAAGCCGAAGCTGTTGGGCATCCACCTGGGGGGTGTGATGCGGGCCGTGCTCGCGCACGCCCAGGCTCCCGTCGCCCTGGTCCGCTAGACGGTATGGGTGACCCCGTTTCGGGGTGAGGCTCTGGTAGGCCGGGGCCTCGCCGCGCAACGATTCGTGGGTTGCCGGACAGGGGCGGCCTGTCTGGCCTTTCCGACATACGTGGGAGGCCCCGGTTGTTTACCGAGCGTACGAGTGTTGGCCTGGACGTGCATGCCCGCAGCGTGGTGGCGCATGCGATGGACACCCAGACCGGAGAAATCTTCAAAGCCCGACTCTGCCCCGACCCCGCAGAAGTGACGGCCTGGATCAAGACCCTGCCCGGACCCTCGGCGGCGATCTACGAAGCCGGCCCGACGGGTTACGGCCTGGCTCGAACCCTGCAGGGCAACGATATCCGAACGGTCGTCGCGGCCCCATCAAAACTGCAACGACCTTCGGGATCGAGGGTGAAGACCGACGCGATCGACGCGGAACACCTCTCGACCCTGCTGCGGCTGGACGCGTTCACTGCGGTGACGGTCCCGGACGAGCTCACCGAAGCGGCCCGCGACCTCGTCAGGGCCCGCGAGGACTGCCGTTCGGATCTGATGCGCGCCAGACACCGCTTGTCGAAACTGCTGCTGCGCCATGGGATCGTCTACTCCGGCGGGCAGGCGTGGGTCGGCGCCCATGATGCCTGGTTGCGACGGCAACGGTTCGACTTGCCGTTGGTCCAGGCCGCGTTCGATGAGGCCTACGACAGTGTTGTCACGATCACGGCGCGCCGTGATCGTCTCGATGAACGCATCGAGACCATGGCCGCCGACAGTCCCTGGACCGACACGATTCGACGGCTTGGCTGCCTGCGGGGGATCTCGACGTTGACCGGGTTCGGGTTGGCGGTCGAGATCGGTGACTGGAGCAGGTTCAACGGCAACTCGATCGGCTCCTACCTGGGTTTGGTTCCGTCGGAGAACTCCTCCGGTCAGTCACGCTCGCTGGGCCCGATCACGAAGACCGGCAACGGGCACGCGCGCCGGCTGCTGGTCGAGGCCGCCTGGCACCACCAACACCGCTACGTCCCCGGCAAGACGATCCGCGACCGCTGGGACCTCGCCTCCCCAGCCGCGAGGGCCCGCGGTGACCTGGGCAACCGACGGCTGAACCATCGCTGGATCCAGTTCAAGAAGCGCAAGAAGGCCAACAACGTCGCCAACGCGGCGATCGCCCGCGAACTCGCGGGCTGGTGCTGGTCCCTGGCCGTCCTCGAGGAATAGCCCTTCGAGGACTCACAAACTTGGCCCGGAGACCGGAAGACCAGGAGCGACGCAGCGACCGGGACGACCCGCGATACACCTATGAGCAGCCGTCATCAACGATGCCGGCGACGCTCGACGCTAGACACGCGTGACGTTCCGAGCCGAAAGCACCGTCCTGCGGTAACTAACCCGCGAATATCAGACTGACATCGCCGTCGACAGACACGCGAAACCCCTCGTCAACACCACTTCGGGTCAACAAAAGATGAGGCGCCACCCGGCATCCAGCCCGGTGGCGCCTCGTCCTGCCCTATTGACAAAACCTGCACCCATATCAGGTGTACTGACCGGGGACGTTGATCCGTTGAAACCGCCGATTGTGTTATCACAACTCCTTGTTTTAGTCTCAGATCATGGACCCGATGGATCGACTTCTGACTCGTCTTCGTCATGCCTCGGAGGCGAGTCAGGCGGCGAAGGATCGTGTCATTCAGGACAGTGGCCTCACGAAGGCCCAGTACAGCGCCCTGCTCACGCTGGACCGAGTTGACAGGGCGACTGCCACGCAGCTCGCGGTCGCGTGTGAGGTGAGCCAGCAGGCTATGAGTCAGACCGTGATACGACTTGTGGATGGGGGTTTCGTCGCAATCGAGCGCTCGCCCTATGGAGGACGGTCGCGCGTACTGACCCTGACGAACCGTGGCCGCGCCAGCCTTGGTCTTGCTGATGAGCGAGTGGTTGCCTTGGAGGCCGCGCTGCGTGGTGCGGTGCCTCCCGAAAGGCTGGATGGCGTGCTCGATGCCCTCGCAGCGATCCAGCGAACAGCCGAGTCGCTTTCTTGATATATGAGACATGTATTTCATTATGCGAGATTCCCAAATCTAGCCTGTGGGCATGACTTCCATCTCAGACATGGGCCCGGCGCAGTACAGCCACGGGTATCAGCCCAGCGTCTTGGCCTCGCACGCAGCCAGGACCGCGGAGAACAGCTGCGCGTACTTCCTGGACCGCCTCCGCCCTGGCATGCGGATCCTCGATCTGGGCTGCGGGCCTGGCTCGATCACTCTCGACCTCGCAGAGCGCGTTGGCGCCCCGGTGCTGGGAGTAGACTTCTCCACCGAGGCGATTGCCGCGGCACAGCAGGCCGCCCAGGCTCGGGGGGACCAGACCACGACCTTCGTCGTCGGAGACCTCTTCGACCTGCACGTGGAGCCGGGGTCGTTCGACGTCGTTCACGCCCACCAGGTCCTGCAGCACCTCAGCGACCCGGTCGCTGCCCTGCAGGCGATGCAGAGCTACTGCGCACCGGACGGTTTCATCGCTGTCCGGGATGCCGACTATGGCGCCATGGCATGGTTCCCCGAACTACCCGGCCTGGGCCAGTGGCGTGACACCTACTGCCGCACCGCCCGCCAGGGCGGCGGAGAACCCGACGCTGGGCGGCGCCTGCGTGCTTGGGCCAACGCGGCCGACCTGGAGGTGGTGATGTCCGGCTCGTCCACCTGGACCTACGCGACGCCCGAGGCGGCCACTTGGTGGGGCAACTCCCTAGCCGACCGCGTGCTGACCTCAAACTTCGCCCAGCGCGCGACCGCCGACGGAGTCGACCAGTCCGCGCTGCAGCAGATCGCCGACGACTGGCGCAGGTGGGGTTCCGATCCGGACGCCTGGTTCTTCCTGCCCCACGGCGAACTCGTGGCTCAGAAGGCACACCGATGAGCAGAGCGACGACCAGCATCACCGTGGCGTGCGTCATGGCCGCCGCGGTCACACTCAGTGCCTGCAGCACAAGCACCACGCCAAGCGCTCCGCCCTCGCAGTCCACGAACCCCAGCACGGCGAGCGCTGCGGATGCTGCGACGACCAATCCCTACGCGAAGCTGCCCGCAGTTCCACGCCTGGCGGTCACCAGCACCTCAGTCCATGACGGGCAGCAGTTCGCGACGCCGCAGTTGTCGGGTCTGTTCGGGGTCCCGAACGGCCAGGACCAGTCGCCCCAATTGAGCTGGACCGCAGGGCCCGCGAAGACCAAGAGCTACGTCGTGACCATGAACGACGCCGACGCACCCACTGGGTCGGGCTTCTAGCACTGGGTCGTCTACGACATCCCAGCCACCACGCATACCCTCCCCGCAGGCGCCGGGGCACTCAAGTCCACGACCCTGCCCAAGAGCAGCGTCCAGGCAACAAATGACGCCGGCATGGCCCGCTACCTCGGCGCCGCACCACACAAGGGCGACCAGCCGCACCACTACTACCTGACCGTCACGGCACTGGACACTGACAAGCTCTCCGTCGCCGCGAACGCCAGCCCGGCAATGATCGGATTCACCATCAGCTCCCACACCCTCGCCGGGGCGACATCATCGCCACCGCTCGAGGCTGACCGACCTTAAACCGCACGGCGCTGGATCCCTGGGATCCAGCGCCGTTGCCATGCCACAGGAGCAATCCCATGTCACACCCCAATGCCGCCCTCACACCACGCCACCGCGTGATCGTCGGCCAGCTCGTGGTCGACCAGGGCTGGCCGATCAGCGAGGTCGCCGCCCGCTTTCAAGTCTCCTGGCCCACCGTGAAACGCTGGGCCGACCGCTACCGGGTTGGCCAATCCATGCAAGACCGCTCCTCCCGCCCGCACCGCTCGCCCACCAAGACCAACCAGGCCACGACCAAGCGCTGCATCCAGCTCCGGCTGCGCCTGCGCGAGGGGCCGGTGCAACTCGCGTGTCGGCCGGGGATCGCGCCATTCACGGTCCACCGGATCCTGGCCGACGCGCACCTGAACCGGCTGTCGCACGTCGACCGCGCCACCGGGGAGCCCGTCCGACGCTACGAGCACGACCATCCTGGTGCGATGCTGCACGTCGACGTCAAGAAGCTCGGCAACATCCCCGACGGCGGGGGCTGGCGCTACGTCGGCCGACAACAAGGCGAGAAGAACCGGGCCGGCACACTTGGCAAGCCTCGCAACAAGTGGCGAGACCCCCTGATGGGCAAGGCCTACGTCCACACCGTCATCGACGATCACTCCCGCGTGGCCTACGCCGAGATCCATGACGACGAAACCGCCCTCACCGCCACCGCAGTCCTCGTCCGGGCCGTGGAGTGGTTCAACGCCCGCGGTGTCACCGTCGAGCGGGTCCTGTCCGACAACGGCGGCGCCTACCGGTCCCACCTGTGGCGCGACACCTGCGCAGACTTGGGCATCAGGCACAAGCGGACCCGACCGTACCGGCCGTAGACCAACGGCAAGATCGAGAGATTCCACCGCACCCTCGCCGACGGCTGGGCCTACGCCCGCTACTACACGAGCGAGACCGAACGCCGCGGGGAGCTCGACGGCTGGCTCCACTACTACAACCACCACAGACCCCACACCGCCTGCGGCAACCAGCCGCCGTTCTCACGATTGACCAACGTCCCCGGGCAGTACAGCTAGGCATGGTGTCCGCGAACCCTTCGTGACGTGGGAAGAATTCAGCAACCGTTCAGAATTGGCTTGCTTTGGACCCCTCTGAAGGGCAAGGATTGAGTCGTCAGTTGGGCCGTGGGGAGACGGCCCAGGCGACATGGCGAGCAGGGGATTCGGGGGAGTTCCCGAGCCGCCGGCAAGCCCCGGAGAGCCACGATTGAGCGCCGGGGACGCCCGATGGGTCCGGCGGCAGCTGCCGCCGGACCCATCGCCATTGCGGCACCACCTGCCGTGACCGCTGTTGGAGGCGGGACCCGCGGCTCGTCGAGTCGGCCCCCCACTTGTGTGGGGGCCTAGGCTGGGACGGCCATGACTGAGTCCACCACCACACCCGTCGCTCGCCTCGACTTCGATCCTGCCCTGCCGATCGCGGAGCACGCCGACGAGATCGCCGACCTGATCGAGCGCCACCAGGTGGTGGTCGTCGCCGGCGAGACCGGCTCGGGCAAGACCACCCAGCTTCCCAAGATCTGCCTACGACTGGGACGCGAGCGCATCGCCCACACCCAGCCGCGCCGCATCGCCGCCCGGACCGTGGCCGAACGCATCGCCGAGGAGTGCGACGTTGCCCTGGGCGACCTGGTCGGATACCAGGTGCGTTTCACCCGCAAGGCCTCCAAGGACACCCGCGTCAAGGTGATGACTGACGGGGTGCTGCTGGCCGAGATCACCCACGACCGTGACCTGAACAAGTACGACACGATCATCATCGACGAGGCCCACGAGCGCAGCCTCAACATCGACTTCCTGCTGGGCTACCTCAAGCAGCTGCTGCCCCGGCGCCCCGAGCTGAAGGTGGTCATCACCTCGGCCACCATCGACACGGCTCGCTTCGCCGAGCACTTCAGCGACCGTGCAGGCAATCCCGCCCCCGTCATCGAGGTGAGTGGACGCACCTATCCGGTGGAGATGCGCTACCGTCCGCTGGAGGGCGACGGCGCCGACGGCGACAGCCAGGACCAGGTGGACGGTATCGCGCAGGCGGTCACCGAGCTGGCCAAGGAGGGCACCGGCGACATCCTGGTCTTCCTGTCGGGGGAGCGCGAGATCCGCGACGCCGCCGAGGCCGTCAACGCACTCAAGCTGCCCCAGACCGAGGTGCTGCCGCTCTACGCCCGCCTGTCCTCGGCCGAGCAGCACCGCGTCTTCACCGCACACACCGGGCGGCGCGTCGTGCTGGCCACCAATGTGGCCGAGACCTCCATCACCGTTCCCGGCATCCGCTATGTCATCGACCCGGGCACGGCCCGCATCTCGCGCTACTCGGCGCGCACCAAGGTGCAGCGGCTGCCCATCGAGCCGGTCAGCCAGGCCAGCGCCAACCAGCGCGCCGGCCGCTGCGGCCGCGTGGCGCCAGGCATCTGCATCCGGCTCTACAGCGAGGAGGACTACCTGGCCCGGCCGGAGTTCACCGAGCCGGAGATCCTGCGCACCAACCTGGCCAGCGTCATCCTGCAGATGGCCGAGGCGGGCCTGGGCGACATCGGCTCCTTCCCCTTCGTCGAGGCCCCCGACCGCAGCCAGATCACCGACGGTCTGCGCCTGCTCGACGAACTGGGCGCGCTCAAGCCCGGCAAGCACTCCCACCCGCGCCTGACCCGTATCGGGCACCGTCTGGCCCGCATCCCCCTCGATCCGCGCCTGGGCCGGATGCTGGTGGAGGCCGAACGACTGGGCTGCGTGCGCGAGGTGCAGGTGGTCGTCGCCGGACTGGCCATCCCCGACGTGCGGGAGCGCCCCGCCGAGAAGCGCGAACAGGCCGACCAGCTGCACCGGCGCTTCTGGAGCGGGGTTCCCACCAAGGCCGCCTCCGAGCCGCGCCGGGATGCCGACGGGCAACCGCTGCGCCACACGGCCCACACCAACACCGACCCGTCGGCTGGGGGAGCGGGCGCTCCCGATTCGGGCGGCGACATCATCGCGATGCTGCGGCTGTGGGCCTATCTGCGCCAGCAGCGCCGGGCCCTGAGCGGCAATGCCTTTCGTCGGATGTGCCGCGACGAGTTCATCAACTTCCTGCGGGTGCGCGAATGGGAGGACCTGCACACCCAGCTGCGCGAGATCAGCAAGGAGATCGGGCTGCAGCGCAACCAGGCCGAGGCCTCCGACGAGGCGGTGCTCACCGCGGTGCTCTCGGGCCTGCTCGGCCACGTCGGACTGGCCGATGTCCGTGAGGCCGACCAGCCGAAGAAGGACCGCAATGGCAAGCGGCGCCGTCCCGGCCCGCGCGAGTACCTGGGCGCACGGGGTGCCCGTTTCGCGATCCAGCCCGGATCCGCCCTGGCCAAGAACCCGCCGCCCCTGGTGATGGCCGTCGAGCTGGTGGAGACCAGCCGGCTGTGGGCCCGCACTGTCGCGGCGATCACCGCCGACCAGGTGGAGCAGGTGGCCGGCCACGTCCTCAAGCGCACCCACTCCGAACCGCACTGGTCCACCAGCGCGGGCGCGGTGGTGGCCTACGAGAAGGTGATGCTGTACGGCGTGCCGATCGTGGCCGACAAGCTGGTCAGCTACGAGCGGATCAACCCCGACGAGGCGCGCGAGATCTTCATCCGCAAGGCCCTGGTGGAGGGCGAGCTGCGCACGCGCCACCACTTCTTCCACCACAACCAGAAGGTGCGCGAGCAGGCCGAGGACCTGGAGCAGCGCAGCCGCCGTCGCGACATCACCGTCGACGACCAGCAGCTCTTCGACTTCTACGCCGCCCGCCTGCCCGCCGAGGTCACCGGCGTGCACGCCCTGGACCAGTGGCTGCGCCGCAGCGAGAACAAGCACCTGCTGGAGATGCAGCTCGACGACCTGCTGGCGCCCCAGGCCGAGGAGGTGGACGCGGGCGACTTTCCCGACCACTGGAGCGTGCCCACCAACACCGGCGCCACGATCACCCTACCCGTCGACTACGTCTTCGACCCGGGATCCGGCCATGACGGCGTCTCGGTGCAGATCCCGCTGGAGCAGCTCAACCAGCTCTCGGCCGAGCCCTTCAGCTGGCAGGTGCCGGGCCTTCGCGCCGAGCTGGCCACCGAGCTGATCCGCGCCCTGCCCAAGAGCGTGCGCACCAGTTTCGTCCCGGCCCCCAACCATGCCCGGGCAGCGCTGGACTGGCTGGAGCAGGCCCGGAAGTTCGGCGAGGGCCCCGACCACACCAGGCGCTTCTGTGACGAGCTGGGCCGGGCGCTGCGCCAGATCACCAGCGTCACGGTGGATGCGGACACCTGGAATCCCGACGCCGTGCCCGACCACCTGCAGGTGGCCTTCCGGATCACCGAGAAGGGACGCGAGACGAGGCGCAGCAAGAACTTCGCCGACCTGCGCCAGGACCTGGCCCGCAAGGTGAGCCAGACCCTGACCCGGGCCTCGGCCAAGAAGGCGGTCACCGGTGCCACCAGCTGGACGATGGGCAGCATCGACCAGACGCTCAGCGTGGAGCGCAACGGCACGAGGGCCGTCGGCTACCCGGCCTTGCGCGACGAGGGCTCGAGCGTCGGGGTGGTGGTGCTCGACACCGTCGAGGCCGCGCGCCAGAGCCACGAGCTGGGTCTTCGGCGCCTGCTGGTGCTCACCCTGCCCGACCCGACCAAGTGGGTGGTGAGCCACCTGGGCAATGCCGACAAGCTGGCCCTGGGCAACTCGCCCTATGCCAGCGTCCCGGCGCTGCTGGCAGATGCCCGGCTCAAGGCCGCCGGGGAGCTCGCCCGCCAGTGGGCGGCGCAGCAGGGGATCGGGTTGGAGCAGGTGCGCGACCAGGCCCGCTACGAGCAGATGGCGCTGTTCGTGCGCCAGGAGCAGGCCGATGCGATGCGCACGGTGGTGGCCACCGCCGCCGAGACGCTTCGCCAGCAGACCTCCGCCAGGCTGGCGATCGACTCCTTCCCGGCCGGCCAGGTGCGTGAGGACGTCACGGCGCAGCTGGAGAACCTGGTCTTCACCAATTTCATCAGCGCCACGCCCGACCCTTGGTATCCGCGCCTGCCCCGGTACGTCCAGGGCATTACCGTGCGACTCGCGGCAGCCGCCGCGAGTCCCCGTCGCGACCAGCAGTCAGCCGACCTGGTGGACCAGCTGGAGGCCGAGTATGCGGCCCTGTGCGCCAAGCAGCCGCCGGGCCGCCTGCCGGCCGCGGTGGAGCAGGTCGGCTTCCTGATCGAGGAGTACCGCATCCAGCAGTTCGCACAGCAGCTGCGCACCGCCGTCAGCGTCTCACCCAAGCGGATCCGCAAGGCGATGGCCGATGCCGGCTGAGCTGCCGGCCCGGCCCGGTCAGCGCGAGTTCTCGGCCGCGATCCGCACGAGTTCGCGGGCCAGGGGCTCGGGGAAGCGGCCGATCCAGATCGCCCTCAGCTGACGGGCCAGCACGTCGGGCTCGTCGAGGTCCACCCGTCGCACCCGCCCCTGGTCGACGGCACCGCGCACCGCCAGCTCGCTGAGGACTGCCGGCCCGGCCCCGGCGGCGCAGGCGCCCAGAACGGCCTGGTTGCTGCTCAGCACCAGCCTCGGACTGGCGGCGTCCGGGCTGGCCAGCGCCGCATCCAAGGTCTCCCGGGTGCCCGATCCCATCTCCCGCACGACCAGCGAGGTGCTGGCCAGTTCCGGGAGGGTCAGTGGACGGCGACGGCGCGCCCATGGGTGGTTCGGGGCCACGACGACACACAGCCGGTCCGTGCGCACGGTGCGGGAGGTGATGCCGTGTGGCAGGTCTGGGGTCTCGATGAAGCCCACGGGCACCTGGTGGGTGAGCACCTGGGCGATCACGGTGCGGGAATTGGTGACCCGCATGTGCCAGCCCGCGTGGGGGTCCAACTGGTGCAGGTGAGCGAGCCAACCGGGCGCCAGGTACTCGGCGATGGTCTGGCTGGCGGCGAACTCCATCTGGCGGGAGGCCTGGCTCGCCAGCGCCTGCGCACCATCGAGGAAGGTGTGGGCCTGCTCCAGCAGGGGTGCGCCGAGTTCCACCAGCTGCTGACCGGCCTCGCTGAGTGTCGACCCGCTGTGGGTACGCACCAGCAGGGTGAGGCCGAGGCGCCGCTCAAGGCGGGCGACGGAGCGGCTGGCATTGGGCTGGGCGATGCCCAGTTCGCGGGCGGCCGAGGTCAGGCTCCCTGTGCGGGCCGTCGCCGCCAAAAGGTCCAGCACTGCCAGCTCCGGCCATCTGGTCATGCGTCGATGATATGACCCCATGGCAAGCGAGGTCTTCTGTGAGGTGGTCCGGCTAGCGAGGATTGATGCATGAACCAACTTTCCCGACTCGCGCCCGGTCTGTTGCTGTGTGCTGGGGGCGCCGCGCTCGCCGTCCTGGTCAACCGTGCCGTCCCCACGCTCAGTGCCTTGCTGGTGGCCATCCTGTTGGGCGCGGCCGTGACCAATTTGGTGACGCCACCGCCGCGCTTCCAGCCCGGCATCGAGTGCAGTGCCGGGCGCCTGCTGCGCATCGGCATCGTGCTGCTGGGCCTGCAACTGGTGCTGGGGGACATCGCCCAGCTCGGACTCGGCATGGTGGCCGTCATCATCACCGTCGTGGTCGGCGGCATCACTGGCAGTCTCGCGCTGGGCAGGGCCCTGGGCATGGCGCGGAGCCAGTGCCTGCTGATCGCCTCGGGCGTCTCCATCTGCGGGGCTGCCGCAGTCGCCGGTGTGAACAGCGTCGTCGACGCAGACGATGACGAGGTGGCCACGGCGATCGCCCTCGTGGTGCTCTACGGCACGCTCATGATTCCCATCGTGCCGTTGCTGGCCCGCCTGTTCGGGCTGGGCGTGCAGCCGTCGGGTCTGTGGGCGGGGGCCTCGATCCACGAGGTGGCTCAGGTGGTCGCCGCGGGTGCCGCGCTGGGTCCGGAGGCGCTCACGGTGGCCGTCGTGGTGAAGCTGGCTCGCGTGCTGATGCTGGCACCGGTGGCCGTGGCGCTCGGCGCCTGGATGCGACGTTCCCGTCCCGCAGGGGAGGGTGCCAGCCGTCCGCCCGTCGTGCCGCTGTTCGTCGTGGGCTTCGTCGCCATGGTCCTGCTGGCCTCCACACATGTCGTGCCCGCCGGATGGCTGCCGACGATCAAGACCGGGCAGACGGCACTGCTCGCGGCGGCGATGTTCGCGCTGGGGTTGGGGGTGAAGGTCTCCAGCCTGGTCAAGGTCGGCCCGCGTCCCTTCCTGTTGGGTCTGCTCACCACCGCGTGGGTGGCCGGCATCGCCTTGGCCGGCGTGGAGCTGGTGGCCTGACCCGGTCAACGGTGGAACACTGGCCTGGTGCCACAGAACACCGAAGAACTCGTACAGTTGCTGCAGCTCGAGGAGATCGAGCACGACCTCTACCGCGGCCAGCAACCCGTCACCGACTGGCAGCGCACCTTCGGTGGGCAGGTGCTCGCCCAGGCGCTGGTGGCAGCCGGCCGCACGGTGGACCCGTCGCGGATGTGCCACTCGCTGCACGCCTACTTCCTCAAGGGCGGCCGGCCCGACAAGCCGATCATCTACGACGTGGAGAAGATCCGCGACGGCGGATCGCTCAGCGTGCGACGCGTCGTCGCCCGGCAGAACGGCGAGAACATCTTCGCGCTCAATGCCAGTTTCCACATCGACGAGCCCGGCCTGGACCACTCCGACCCGATGCCGGCCAATGTGCCGGCTCCCGAGGACTGCCCGACCATGCGTGACGTGATGTCGCGCATGGTCGGCGACGTGCCGATGCTCAACGAGTGGGAGGCCCTGGAGGTCCGCTTCGCCGGGGACTCGGGGATGTCGAATGCCATCGAGGCGAAGTCGCACAGTGCCCACCTGCGGGTCTGGGTCCGCACCACCAGCGCCCTGCCCGCGGACCCGCTGCTGCACCAGGCCGTGCTGGCCTACCTGTCGGACATGACGCTGCTGAGCGTCTCCGTGGTGCCACACAAGGTGGTCTTCGGCGGCCCGAAGATGCAGATCGCCTCCATCGACCACTCGATGTGGTTCCACCGTCCCGTGCGTGCCGATGAGTGGATGCTCTACGACCAGGTCTCCCCGTCGGCCAGCAAGGCGCTGGGCTTCTCCACCGGACGCATCCTGCAGGGCGGCAAGCTGGTGGCCACCTGCAGCCAGGAAGGCCTGATCCGCGTCGTCGAGTGAGCCGCACCCACAGACGGCGACGGCCGCGCCCCCGTGGTGGGAACGCGGCCGTCGCCGTTGGGCCGGTGTCTCAGGCGGCCTCGCGCAGCTGGGCCAGGGCATTGCGCTCGATCTGGCGCACCCGCTCGGCGGTGATGCCCCAGACGGCGCCGATGTCGGCGAGCTTGGCCTGTCGGCCGTCGGACAGGCCGTAGCGGCGACGCACCACGTCGGCGGAGCGCTCGTCGAGCCCCTCCAACATGTCCTCGAGCGCCTGGCGGTCCTCCGCGTCCAGTACCATCTCGTCCGGACCTGGGGCGGTTTCCTTGGCGATCAGGTCACCCAGGGAGGTGTCGCCCGACTCCTCGACGGGAGCATCCAGGCTGACGTGCTCACGGCTGTAGCGGATCAGGTCCACCACGCGCTCCTCGGTCAGGCCCAGCTCCTCGGCGATCTCGGGGACCTCGGGCTCACGGCCCAGCTGGCGCTCCAGGTTGCGGCGCACCGCATTGACCTGGTTGACCTGCTCCGCGACGTGGACCGGAAGGCGCACGATGCGGCCCTGCTGGGCGATGCCACGACTGATCGCCTGGCGCACCCACCAGGTGGCATAGGTGGAGAACTTGAAACCCTTGGCGTAGTCGAACTTCTCGACCGCGCGGATCAGGCCGGTATTGCCCTCCTGCACCAGGTCGAGCAGGGGCATCTGGGCGCGGCCGAACTTGCGGGCCACCGAGACCACCAGGCGCAGGTTGGCCTGCACGAACCGACGCATCGCGGCCTCGCCCTCGGCGGCCATCAGCTCCAGCTGCTCGGTGGTGACCTTCTTCCTCGTCTTCTCGGTCCCGTCGAGCAGGGCCTGGGCATAGAGCCCCAGTTCGATGGTGCGTGCCAGCATCACCTCGTCCTCCGCCGTGAGCAGGGGGGTGCGTGCGATCGACTCGAGGTAGAGACCGACGGAGTCCTTGCCGTCGATTCCCTCGATGCTGCGAACTCGTCCTCGAGATTCCATTCCAACCACCTTTCGCCGTCCTTCACCCAGCACAACGCACGAGCGGCCAAAAAGTTTCCACGGAATGCTCCGGTGCATGGAAATCATGCTGTGAGCGGACAAGCCGCGACCGTGGTCGTACCCGCCAGAGCCCCGGTCTCGGGGTTCTCCCTGGGACCGGGGCTCTGGTTCAGCGCGTCGGGCCGGAGATCTGGTCGATGATCCAGGCCAGCTCGAAGGCCTCCTCGCGCCAGGACCCGTACCTGCCGCTGACGCCCCCGTGGCCGGCGCTCATCTGGGTGAGCAACAAGATCTCGTGGCCTGGCCTGGCCTGCACCCGTTCGCGCAGCCTCGCCACCCACTTGGCGGGTTCGACGTAGAGCACGCGGGTGTCGTTGAGGCTGGTGGTGGCCAGGATCGCCGGATAGGGGCCGCTTGCGATGTTCTCGTAGGGGCTGTAGCCCTTCATGCAGGCATAGACCTTGGCGTCGTCGATCGGATTGCCCCACTCCTCCCACTCCACCACGGTCAGCGGCAGCTCGGGCATCGTGATGCTGGTCAGCGGGTCGACGAAGGGCACAGCGGCATGGACTGCACGAAAGAGCTCGGGTGCGAGGTTGGTGACGGCTCCCACCAGCAGTCCGCCGGCGCTTCCACCGCGGGCGGCGAGGCGGTCGGGGCTGGTCCAGCCCTGGTCCACCAGGTGCTGGGCGCAGGCGACGAAATCGGTGAAGGTGTTGGGCTTGGCCAGCTGGCTGCCCTCGTCATACCAGCGACGCCCCATCTCGCCACCGCCACGCACGTGCGCGATGGCGTAGACGATGCCGCGCTGCAGCAGGCTGAGCCGGCTGATCGAGAAGGCCGGGGGGGTGCTGACCTCATAGGAGCCGTAGCCGTAGAGCAGGCACGGCGCGGTGCCGTCGGCCACCACGTCGGCGCGACGCACCAGGCTGATCGGGATCCGGGTTCCGTCCTCGGCGGTGGCCCACAGCCTCTCGGTCACGTAGTCGGCGGGATCGTGGGGGCCGTGCACCGGGTGCGGGAGCACCTGCGTGCGCTTGAGCTCGGCCAGATTGCCGTTGGCGAGGTCCAGCTCCAGGACGCTGGGCGGGGTCACCAGGCTGGTGTAGCGCAACCGGACCGTCGTGGCATTCCAGTCGGGTTCGGAGTGAGCGACCACCTCGTGGACGGGCTCATCGAAGTCCACCCAATGCGGCCCCGACCAGTCCTCGCCCTCGCGGTGCAGCACGGCCACGGCGCTGAGCCCGTCGCGCCGGGCACTGACCACGGCATGGGCGGCGTGGGCGTCAACCGACTCCAACCGCACGCCGGGAGTACCGGGCAGCACCGGACGCCAGTCCTCGGCCGTGGAGCTCTGCAACGGTGCGGTGGCCAGCTCGTAGTCGACGAAGTCTCGGTTGTGCAGCACGAGCAACCGGTCGCCGGCCACCTCCACCTGGTAGTCGACGCCCTCGGCGCGCCCGGCCACGCTGCGAGGGGCCTGGTCGAGCTCGCCGACGGCCAGCAACCAGTACTCACTGGTCAGCTTGGAGCTGGCCCCGAAGACCAGGTGGCCGCGTGACCGTGACTCGTCCACGCCCAGCCAGAAGCGTTCGTCGTCCTCCTGCAACAGCAGCCGGTCCTGCTCGGGATCGGTCTGCAGCTCGTGGCACCACACCTGGAAGGGACGCCAGGCATCGTCGACGCGGGAGTAGACCAGGTGCCGGTTCCCTGCCCAGCACACGCCGTGGGCCAGGTCCTCGTGGGTGGGGCCGAAGTCCCTGCCGGTGGACAGATCGCGCACGTACAGCTGGTAGCGCTCATCGCCGCGGTGGTCGACGCTCCAGGCCAGCATGGTGCCATCGGGGGAGACCGAGAAGCCGCCGACGGAGAAGAAGTCACGCCCCTCGGCCTCGACATTGCCGTCCAGCAGCACCTGCTCGCCAGGCACCTCGCCGGAAAGGTCGGGGCGGGTGCCGTCGACGTCGGGGACCCTGCAGTGCAGCGGGTAGTCGCAACCCTCGACGGTGCGCATGTAGTACCACCAGCCGTGGGATGCGCCGTCGACGGTGTGCGTGACGTGGGCGGGCACGCCCAGGTCGGTCTGCTTGGTCCGGGCCGAGATGTCGTCGTAGATCTCCTGGCGCAGGTCCTCCAGGTGGGCAGTCACCTGCTCGGTGTAGCGGTTCTCCGCCTCCAGGTGGGCGATGACCTCGGCGGAGTCCTTCTCGCGCAGCCATTCGAAGTCATCGACGAGCTCGTCGCCGTGGAAGCTGCGCACCACGCGGTGCCGGGCGGCAACGGGCGGCTGGGGCTCCGTGTGGTGGGTGGAGTCTGCAGTGGAGGTCGGCATGCCCGCAGCCTACTTGGCACGCTCGTTTGGGTGGAGGTCGAAGGCGTGCCAGAATGGCGGCGGGAAGGCTATTGACTTTCACCGGCCCTCGCACGCCCTGAAATGGGGTCGGGGTCGGCGCTGGTCGGCACTCCCGTCCTGAACATGTCCATACATCCGTACCCGCCCGATGCGGTACGGACGCCGGACTCCCGAGAGGATCCTCTGTGACGCCCACCTCTTCCAAGAAGGCACCCGCCGACGAGGCAGCCACGCCTGCCGCCAAGGCCCCGGCCCGCAAGACGGCCGCGAAGACCACAGCCAAGCGGACCACAGCCAAGACAGCCGCCAAGAAGACCACCGCGAAGCGCGCCACCAAGAAGGCCGCCCTCGAGGAGACCGTCACGATTGCGGGCGCCGCGACCGGTGAGAGCCTTGAGGTGGAGGTCAAGCGTGACGGGGACGACGTGGTGCTGACCGTGGGTGGCAAGAAGCGCACCCTCGATGACGTCGACGAGACCGAGTTCAAGCCGGAGGAGACGGCCAAGGAGGAGAAGGAGCTCGTCGAGGAGTCCAAGGGCTTCGTGGTCTCCGATGCCGACGACACCGACGAGCCCGAGCAGCAGGTCATGGTGGCCGGTGCCACCGCCGACCCCGTCAAGGACTACCTGAAGCAGATCGGCAAGGTCGCCTTGCTGAATGCCGAGATGGAGGTCGAGCTGGCCAAGCGCATCGAGGCTGGGCTGTTCGCCGACGAGCAGCTCGGTGACGACGACGCTCGCGCCAAGCTGAAGCCGGCCGAGGTCGAGGACTACGAGTGGATCGCGGCCGATGGCAAGCGCGCCAAGAACCACCTGCTCGAGGCCAACCTGCGACTGGTCGTCTCGCTGGCCAAGCGCTACACCGGCCGCGGCATGCTCTTCCTGGACCTGATCCAGGAGGGCAACCTGGGCCTGATCCGCGCCGTGGAGAAGTTCGACTACTCCAAGGGCTACAAGTTCTCCACCTACGCCACCTGGTGGATCAAGCAGGCCATCACCCGCGCCATGGCCGACCAGGCCCGCACCATCCGCATCCCGGTGCACATGGTCGAGGTCATCAACAAGCTGGCCCGCGTCCAGCGCCAGATGCTGCAGGACCTCGGTCGGGAACCAACGCCGGAGGAACTGGCCAAGGAACTCGACATGACCCCCGAGAAGGTCGTCGAGGTGCAGAAGTACGGCCGCGAACCGATCAGCCTGCACACGCCGTTGGGCGAGGACGGCGACAGCGAGTTCGGTGACCTGATCGAGGACTCCGAGGCCATCGTCCCCGCCGATGCGGTGAACTTCACGCTGCTGCAGGAGCAGCTGCACGACGTCCTCGACACCCTCAGTGAGCGCGAGGCCGGCGTGGTCAGCATGCGCTTCGGCCTGACCGACGGCCAGCCCAAGACGCTCGACGAGATCGGCAAGGTCTACGGCGTCACCCGTGAGCGCATCCGCCAGATCGAGAGCAAGACGATGAGCAAGCTGCGTCACCCGTCGCGCTCGCAGGTGCTGCGCGACTACCTCGACTGATCCATCCTGATCAAACTGGCGGGCCCCCTCCTCGTGAGGGGGCCGCTGTCGTCTGTGGGCTTGCCGGGTGGGGCCGGGTCGCGGCCCTGTTCGCTAGGGTCAGGGCCATGCCGAAGACCCCGTACCGCATCAAGCGCGCCGAGCACCCCGTCGAGCTGCAGGGGGCCGTCGCGGCCGAGCAGACCGCCTGGCGCGAGTCACTGGCCCCGCTGGTCCCGGCCGAGCTGCTGCAGGAGCGCACGAGCGAGGACTTCGTCGAGATTCGCCTGCACGAGTGGGCGCTCGCCAGCCAGGAGGGGACCTGGTTCTGGGTGCTGCTGGACTCGCGCGACGGCCGCGTGGTGGGCGTCGCCCATGCCGTGCCGCGCCGCGAACTGGACGGCCCCGTACTCCTGGAGCTGGCCGGCATCCACCTCGCCGACGAGGTGAAGGGCAGCGGCGCCGCGGGCCGGCTGCTCGAGATGACCATCGGCGACATGGCCTGCTATGCGTGGGTGCCGCAGGGTGCCGACCGTGCGGTCCGCTTCCTGGAACGCAATGGCTTCGTCGCCGACGGCGCGGTGCGTCCGAGCCCCGAGTACGGCATCGACGAGCTCCGCCTGGTGCGTCGCGAGGCCGAGTAACCGGGGCATCAGCTGGGAATGCGGCTCATACGGCCACGGATGGCATGTGAACGTGTCATGCGCCGCCAGAGCGGCATTTTCAGCGCCGATGCTTGCGCAGGCGCCTTCTCGGCCTGGGCTCGGCGGCCAGTATCTCGGGGGTGACCACCGGGATCGGCTGGGTGTCGCGGTCGTCGTCGAGGAAGTCCTCCTCGGTTGGCGGCGGGGCCGGACGCCGCAGCTGGCGGGCGAGCATGCGGGCATGGCGGGCCCGGTCAAGGGGATTGGTCCGAGGACCGATCTGGCCCTTCTCCAGCCGGCGTCCCAGTTGCGAGGCCTTCCAGCGTTCCCGCACCCGGACCCTGGAGTCGATGTCGAGCTGCTGCAGTGCCTGGTCCAGCGCCGGCAGGATACCGCCGCGCAGCAGCCACTGCGGGGAGTCCGGGTCCTGGAAGTCCATCAGCAGGGACAGGTCGGATCGTGCGTCGCGAAGACGCCGGTAGTTCTTGGTGAAGGCCTCGTGCGCCTTCTCCTCATTGCCATTGGCCTCCGCCTCCACCATGGCGGCGAAGGACTGCAGGCATTCACCGAAGCGCCGCAGCACCACGGCGAGGGCTGCTTGGGCATGGTCGTCGACGGTGGGCTGGCGGCTGGTCACGTTGCTCAATGAGGGGTGCATCGGTGCCGGTACCTCGCGCTCCATCGCCATGAAGATCCAGCGCAGGCTGAGCAGGCAGCTCTCCAGGGTGTGCAGGCCGCTGGTGAGGATCGGCGCGATGTCGGCACGTCCCATGGCTCGGGAATTGTACTTGCGCACGTCGGTGAGCTTGACGACGTGGTCGTGGGCATTGGCGATGTTGCCCGTCAGGGTGCGGGCGCGGTCACTCCAATCGGCCACGCGGGCACGGGTGATGGGGCCCTGCTCCATGGCGTCGGCCGCCTTGACGAGCAGAGCCCGCTGGTCGGCGCCCACCTTGCGCACTGCCGAGGCTGCCGAACGGTAGGGGATGGAGGGCGGCAGCACCAGGGGCAGCAGCACTCCTACGGTGACGCCGATCAAGGTGGCGACGACACGGGTCTCGGCGGCCACGTCGGTGCCCTGTCCCAGGATGAGCATGGCTGAGATGGGCATCTCCAGCGCCGAGTCGCCCAGCCGCAGGATCTTGGCGAGCACCAGGGCGCAGGAGACCACCAGCGCCAAGCTCCACCAGTGCATCCCGAACAGGTAGGTGGCTCCCAGGGCGAGGCTGACGCCGGAGCCGACGGCCACCACCCGCAAGAGGCCCTTCTTGACGGTCCGGGCCGCGGAGGCCTGCATCACCAGCATTGCGGTCAGCGCGGCGGTGAGGTCGATGGGGCCGTCGACGACCTCGCGGGTGATCGCATAGGCGGCGACGCTCGCGGCGGTGAGCTTGGCGATGTTGCCGAAGACCGGAATGAGGCGCGCGGGAAGCTCGCGCCAGCTGGTGGGTCGGGTGGGCCACAGCGCATCGGCCACGACATCGAGATAGCTCATCGGCAGCGATTCTAGTCAGCCAGTCTGACAACCGTCTGAGTGCGTGGCTGGGCTGGTGGGAACGCGCCCAAGGCGTGGCTCGTTGGTGGCCCGGGGGCGATGTGAGGGCTAGGATAGTTGAATGGATAATCAAAATGACCGTGAGGAACATGTCACCGGCGGCGTCTACAGCTCCAACGGCAAGGCCTTCGAGCGTGACAGTCGCTACATCTCCACGCGCATCGTGAAGTCCGTCGAGCCGGGCCAGGATGCCGTCGCCGTCGAGCCGGGCCGCTACCGCCTGGTTGCCGCCCGCGCCTGCCCCTGGGCCAACCGGACCCTGATCGTGCGCCGCCTGCTCGGCCTCGAGGATGCCATCAGCGTCGGCATGCCCGGCCCCACGCACGACGCCGACTCCTGGACCTTCGACCTGGACCCCGACGGCAAGGACCCGGTGCTGGGCATCCACAAGCTCAAGGACGCCTTCCTGGCCCGCGACCCGCACTACAGCCGCGGCATCACCGTCCCGGCGATCGTCGACACCACCACCGGTGCCGTGGTCACCAATGACTTCGCCCAGATCACCCTCGACTTCTCCACGCAGTGGTCCGACTTCCACCGCGCGGGCGCTCCCGAGCTCTACCCCGAGCACCTGCGCGAGGAGATGGACGCGGTCATGAAGCGCGTCTTCACCGAGGTCAACAATGGCGTCTATCGCTGCGGCTTCGCTGGCTCGCAGGAGGCCTATGACGCCGCCTATGACCGGCTCTGGATGGCCATGGACTGGCTCGAGGAGCGCCTGGCCGCGCAGCGCTACCTGATGGGCGAGACCATCACCGAGGCCGACGTTCGCCTGTTCACCACGCTGGTGCGCTTCGACGCGGTCTACCACGGACACTTCAAGTGCAATCGCAACAAGCTCGCCGAGATGCCGGTGCTGTGGGCCTATGCCCGCGACCTCTTCCAGACGCCCGGCTTCGGCGACACGATCGACTTCGAGCAGATCAAGCAGCACTACTACGTCGTGCACACCGACCTGAATCCGCTGTCCATCGTCCCCAAGGGCCCCGACCTCGACGGTTGGCTCACCGAGCACGGCCGCGAGGCGCTGGGCGGACGCCCCTTCGGCGACGGCACCCCTCCGCCTCCCGTGCGCGACCAAGAGCGTGCCCCGCACAGCCTGCTGGACTGACCCGGCAAACCTTTGGGGGATCGGGGACCGCAACCGTCGCGGCGGGGCTGGAATAGCAGCCACCGCCTCGACGGTTGAGCAGGCATGAGCACCCCACTGCCACTGAGCGTCCTGGACCTGGTCACCGTCGTCGAGGGATCCGACACACCGACGGCGCTGCAGCGCTCGATCGAGCTGGCCCAGGCCGCCGACCGTCTCGGCTACGACCGCTTCTGGGTGGCCGAGCACCACAACATGCCCGCCGTCGCCTCCACCAATCCGCCGGTGATCATCGCCGCGCTGGGCGCCCACACCGAGCGCATCCGCGTCGGCTCCGGTGGTGTGATGCTGCCCAACCACGCCCCCTATGTGGTGGCGGAGCAGTTCGCCCTGCTCGAGGGCCTCTACCCGAACAGGATCGACCTGGGCATCGGGCGCGCTCCCGGCACCGACCAGCGCACCGCCGCGGCCCTTCGTCGCAGCTCGGATGCCCTGGGGGTGCAGGAGTTCCCGCAGCACGTGCTGGAACTGATGAGCTGGCTGGGCGACAACCGCCTGGAGGAGCCGATGTCGGCCACCCTCGCCGCCACTCCCAGTGCCCGCACCGCCCCGGAGGTCTGGCTACTGGGCAGCTCGGCCTACTCGGCGCAGCTGGCCGGCATGCTCGGCGTGCGCTACTGCTATGCCCACCACTTCGGGCAGATGGACGAGGTCTCGGTGATGAAGGCCTACCGCTCCCGCTTCGAGCCCTCGCCCGCACTCGCCGAGCCGCACGCCATGATCTGCACCAGTGTCATCACGGCCGACAGCGACGAGGAGGCGGACTGGCTGGCCGGCCCGTCCAAGCACATGGCGCTGGCGCTGCGCACGAACCGGCTGGGCCCGGTCATCTCGCCCGAGACGGCCGCCGAGCGGGGCGTCAGCCCGCTGGACGAGCAGATGCTGCGCCAGCTCCCGGCGACCAAGTTCACTGGTACCCCGCAGACGGTCGCACCCCGTTTGCAGTCCCTGGTGGACCGCACCGGCGTGCAGGAGCTGATGCTCACCGCCACCACCTTCGACGTCGCCACCCGCATCGAAACCCTGCGCGAGGTGCAGGGGATGGGGCTGGTCAGCCATGGGTAGTGATGGCGATGTGAGACGAGAATCCCACTTCATGGTCGTTGGCTGGCCTCTGGCCAGCCAACGACCACGAAGGATGAGACGTGTCCAGCACCACACCGGCCCAGGCCGACCCTGGGAGCCAGCGGATGATCCACACCGACCCCGCGCTGCCGCCCGTCGCGGTCCGTCCCGACCACCGGCTCTCCGGACGAGAGAAGGTCGTCTTCGGCGCGATCGCGCTGCTTGAGGCCGTCGTATGGTTCGTGATCGCGGTCCAGCGGGGCGAACGGGTCAGCGCCGCCTGGTTCGTCATTGCCGCCGTCGGCAGCTATGTGCTGGCGCTTCGCTTCTACGGCAAGTTCATCGAGCGCAAGCTGCACCGCCCCGACGACACCCGGGCAACCCCGGCCGAGGAACTGGCCAATGGCAAGGACTTCATGCCCACCCACCGGGTGGTGCTGTTCGGTCACCACTTCGCCGCCATCGCCGGCGCCGGGCCCCTGGTCGGACCCGTGCTGGCAGCCCAGATGGGATACCTGCCCGGCACCCTGTGGATTGTCTTCGGCGTGATCCTGGCCGGCGCCGTGCAGGACTACATGGTGCTCCACCTGTCGATCCGGCGACGCGGCCGCTCCCTGGGCCAGATGGCCAAGGACGAGCTGGGCCCGGTGGGTGGCTGGTTCGCCATCCTCGGCGTCACCAGCATCATGGTCATCCTGATCGCCGTGCTCGCCATCGTCATCATCGGTGCCCTGGCCCACAGCCCGTGGGGCGTCTTCTCGATCGCCATGACCATCCCGATCGCCCTGCTGATGGGCGTCTACATGCGCTGCATCCGTCCGGGACGGGTGGGGGAGACCTCCCTGATCGGCATCGTGCTGCTGGTGGCCGCCATCGCCGGCGGCTCCTGGGTGAGCCACCACCCCAGCCTGGCCGAGACCTTCATCCTGAGCCCGGTGCAGCTCGCCTATGCCATCGCCATCTACGGCTTCGCCGCCGCCGTGCTGCCCGTCTGGCTGCTGCTGGCGCCGCGCGACTACCTGAGCACCTTCATGAAGGTGGGCACCATCGTCTTCCTGGCACTGCCCATCCTGGTGGTGCTGCCGGTGATGGGCATGCCCGCGGTCACCACCTTCGCCCGCACCGGCACCGGGCCGGCCTTCGCCGGCAACCTGTTCCCCTTCCTGTTCATCACCATCGCCTGTGGGGCGCTGAGCGGCTTCCACGCCCTGATCAGCTCCGGCACGACCCCGAAACTGATCCAGAAGGAGTCACAGGCCCGCATCATCGGCTACGGCGGCATGCTCACCGAGAGTTTCGTGGCGATGATGGCGCTGATCACCGCCTGCGTGATCGACCAGCACCTGTACTTCGGCATGAAGGCCCCGCTCGGGCTGACCGGCGGCACGCCCGAGAGTGCGGCCGCCTACACCAATGGCCTGGGTCTGGTCGGTCCCGGCGGGCAGCCGCTGCACGACGCGACGCCGGAGGTGTTCAGCCAGGCCGCCGCCGGCGTCGGCGAGCAGACGATCATCTCCCGGACCGGCGGTGCGCCGACGCTGGCCTTCGGCATGGCGCAGATCTTCGGCGAGATCCCGCTGATCGGTGCCGCGAAGGCCTTCTGGTACCACTTCGCCGTCATGTTCGAGGCCTTGTTCATCCTCACCACCATCGACGCCGGCACTCGCGTCGCCCGCTCCATGATCTCGGACCTGCTGGCCAATGTGCCGGGCCTGGGTCGCTTCGCCGACCACCAGTGGCGCCCGGGTGCCTGGATCACCACCGCACTCACCGTGCTCGGATGGGGAGCGCTCGTCGTGATGGGCGTCACCGACCCCCTGGGTGGAATCAACATGCTCTACCCGCTGTTCGGCATCGCCAACTAGCTGCTCGCCGCGATCGCCCTGACGCTGTGCTTCACCGTCACCATGAAGAAGGGCTGCTTCCGCTGGGCCTGGATCCCCGGCCTGCCGCTGGCCTGGGACGTGTTCATCACCATGTGGGCCAGCTGGGAGAAGATCTTCTCGAGCAATCCCAAGATCGGCTACTGGGCCAACCACGTCGCAGCCAAGGCCGCGCCCGCCGCCGGGGAGCAGACCTACCTCACCGCCAGGAACCCGAACGAGATCGCCATGGTGATCCGCAACACCGCCGTCCAGGGGGTGCTGTCCATCCTCTATGCGGCCCTGGTTCTGGCGGTGCTCGGCATCGGTGCGTGGGTGAGCTGGAAGGCCTGGCGCGCCGGTGGGCTGCTCGATGCCGAGACGCCCCGCGTGGACTCGCGGATCTTCGCACCCTCGAGCTTCGCGGCCAGCGACGTCGAACGACGGGTCTCGCAGCAGTGGCGCGAGGCAGGGCTCGATGCCAGCCGTGAGCACCTCGACCTGCAGGCCAGCGGAGCGCCACGATGACGGCCCGTGAGCTGTGGCACTGGACGCGGCGCGTTGCGCGCGGGATGGGTGGGCTGGACGCCTATGACCGCTACCTGGCCCACCGCCGGCACCGCCATCCGGGCCTCGAGGCACCCACCCGGGGCGAGTTCTACCGGGCCAGGTGGGACCACGAGTCCCGCGCCCCCTCGGCGCGCTGCTGCTGAGGCGCTCGACGAGACGAGGCCCGTCCCCAGTGAACTGGTCACAGGGCACGGGCCTCGCCGTCTGCGCGGTCAAGGGCGGCATGCCCGCCCTTGACCGCGACTCAGTGCTGGCAGGTGGAGCAGGCGCAGTCGGAGCAGCTGCATTCCTGGCAGGTGCACTCGGGCTTGCACTTCTCGCAGGTGCAGGTGGTGCTGGCGTCGGTGACCTCGCTCATGGGCCTTCCTTTCGTCGGGGATGGTCCCCACGTTGCCACATTGGGCAGTCCACGGCAGACAAAGAGCAGGGCTCCCACCCGAAGGTGTGGAGCCCTGCCCTGGTCGTGCCGTCGAGTCAGCTGATGCGGCTGGTCTCGTCCTGGATCTTGAGAGCGACCTGCTGCAGCTTGTCCTGGTGTGCCTTGCCGTGGTGGGCGCAGAAGAGGAGTTCCCCGCCCGAGGCGAGGATGACGCGCAGGTAGGCCTGGGCTCCACAGCGATCGCAACGGTCGGTTGCGTCCAGCTGGCGCTCGTCGATGACGGTGGTGGTCACTTCGGCCTCCTTGATCGGGTGACAGGCGGTCCGCCTGCCGGGTGGTGACATCATGTGCAACGCACGCGCTCCACACTTTGTTCCCTCCACCCTATCCGGTGGCGCGCTGCAGCCCGGGTCCTTGCCGTGCGCCGTGGGCTGAACTGTCACAGCTGCCCGGTAGCCTGTCGGGGTGCCCAGCAATGTGATCCCCACCAGTAAGAAGACCACCGCCCAGCAGCCCACGGGTGCGCAGGGCGGACGCGACTATGAGGCCAAGCACCTTCTCGTCCTCGAAGGGCTCGAGGCAGTGCGCAAGCGTCCCGCGATGTACATCGGCTCCACCGACACCAAGGGACTGATGCACTGCCTGTGGGAGATCATCGACAATGCCATCGACGAGGCCCTGGGCGGCAGCGGCGATGCCATTGAGATCCACCTGCATGCCGACGGCTCGATCCAGGTGGACGACCACGCCCGCGGCATGCCGGTGGACACCGAACCGCGCACCGGCCTGAGCGGCGTCGAGGTGATCTTCACCAAGCTGCATGCCGGCGGTAAGTTCGGCGGCGGCGCCTACAACGCCACCGGTGGCCTGCACGGCGTGGGTGCCTCGGTGGTCAATGCCCTCAGCGCCCGGCTCGACGTGCAGGTGGACCGTGGCGGCAAGACCTACGAGATGAGCTTTCGTCGGGGAGTGCCGGGCGTCTTCGACGGGGACGGCCCAGAGGCCCCCTTCACGCCCCAGTCCGGCTTGCGCGTGGTCGGCAAGGCCAAGCGCGGTGTGACCGGCTCTCGGGTGCGTTACTGGCCCGACCGCCAGATCTTCCTCAAGGATGCCGAGCTGAACCTCGCCTCGCTGGTGGCCCGTGCCCGCCAGTCCTCCTTCCTGGTGCCGGGGCTCAAGTTCACTGTCACCGACGACCGGCTGGGCGAGGGCCTGGTGGAGGTCTTCCACCACGAGGGCGGCATCAGTGAGTTTGCCGACTACCTCAGCCAGGGCGCGCCGATCACCGACGTGATCCGTCTGCAGGGCAAGGGGCAGTTCACCGAGACCGTTCCCATGCTCGACGCCGCCACCGGCGCGATGACCCCGCAGGACGTCGACCGCGAGATGAGCGTCGACATCGCCCTGCGGTGGAGCAACGCCTATGACACGACCGTCAAGAGCTTCGTCAACATCATCGCCACGCCCAAGGGCGGCACCCACGTGCAGGGCTTCGAGCGGGCGCTGACCCGTACCTTCACCCGGGCGATGGAGGGCACCCGGTTGATGAAGTCGGGCGACGAGCTGGTCAAGGACGACTGCCTGGAGGGGCTCACCGCCGTCGTCACGGTGCGTCTGGCAGAGCCCCAGTTCGAGGGACAGACCAAGGAGGTACTGGGAACCCCGCCCGCCACCCGGATCGTGCAGCGGGTGGTGGAGTCCGAGCTGGGCGCCTTCCTCAACTCGTCCAAGCCGGCCGAGAAGGCCCAGGCCCGCCAGGTGATGGAGAAGGTGATCGGGGCCTCCCGCACCCGCGTGGCCGCGCGCATGCACAAGGAGAACGTGCGCCGCAAGAATGCGCTGGAGAGCTCCACCCTGCCTCCCAAGCTGAAGGACTGCCGCAGCGCCGACGGCGAGAAGTCCGAACTGTTCATCGTCGAGGGCGACTCGGCGCTGGGCACCGCCGGCCGGGCCCGCAATTCCGAGCACCAGGCGCTGTTGCCGATCCGCGGCAAGATCCTCAACGTGCAGAAGGCCAGCGTCGGCGACATGCTCAAGAACCAGGAATGCGCCTCGATCATCCAGGTGGTGGGCGCCGGCTCCGGACGCACCTTCGACCTGGACCAGGCCCGCTACGGCAAGGTCATCTTCATGGCTGACGCCGATTCTGACGGCGCCCACATCCGCTGCCTGCTGGCCACCCTGTTCTTCCGCTACATGCGCCCGATGATCGAGGCTGGCCGGGTCTACTCGGCGGTGCCGCCGCTGCACCGCTTCGAGCTGACCAATCCCCGCAAGGGCCAGGACCGCTACATCTACACCTACTCCGACGCCGAGTACCAGCGAAAGCTCGCCGAGCTCACCAAGAAGAAGGTCAACTTCAAGGAGCCGCAGCGCTACAAGGGCCTGGGCGAGATGGACGCCGACCAGCTCAAGGAGACCACGATGGACCCCCGCCACCGGCTGCTGCGACGCATCACCGTCGACGATGCCGAGGCGGCGGAGAGGACCTTCGAGATGCTGATGGGCAATGAGGTGGCCCCGCGCAAGGAGTTCATCATCGGGGGTGCCTACCGCCTGGACACCGAGCAGATCGACGCCTGATCCTTTCCCGCCGGCTGAGCTTGCCGCGGCACCTTGCCAAAGCCTCCATATCGAGTATCGTTAATAACGACATTCGATATGGAGGGAGTTCGAGATGTGCACCGACCAGCACAGGACAGCAGGCGAGCACCGGTCCACCCTGCAGGGGCCGACCGGGGTTGGCTTCTTCTTCGCCGCCCTGGGCCTGCTGTACGGCGGGGGAAATGCCGTGGCTGCCCTGACCGCCAAGGAGGTGGTCACCACCGTCTCATCGGTTGCGACAGCGACCCTGACAGGACTACCCGCCGGGGTGCACCTGGTGGCACCCCACACCGTCGCGGTGGACGCCTCCGCAGCGGCCACCGGCGGCATGATCATGCTCAAGCTGGGCGCGGCCATGGTCCCGATCCTCTGGGGGGTCGTGGCGCTGGCCATCGCCTTCCTCCTGCGGGCCACCTCCCATGTCGACGGCACCTTCGGCAGCCCGGTGATGAAGGCCGTGGCGGGCATCCGGTGGAGCTTGGTGGCGTTGGTCGTCGCCTACGGTCTGCGCGTCCTCGGGGCGAACTGGGTGATCGGCTCCCTCGATGCGGGGCTGCGCCCATGGACGCCCATCGGCGAGATGTTCCTGCCCGTCCTCGCCCTCTACCTGGTCTTCGCCTTCGAACTGGTGTTGCGGCGCGGTGGGCAGTTGCAGGGCGAACTCGACGAGGTCATTTGATGCCGGCCGACGAGCACCGCGTCGTCTGCCACATCGACGAATTGCTCACCGCGCGCGAGATGACGCTCACGGAGCTGGCCGAGCGGGTCGGGCTGAGCGTGGTGAACCTGTCCATCCTCAAGAACAACCGCGCCAAGGCGGTGCGCTTCACCACCCTCACCGCACTGTGCGACGCCCTGGGCTGTGCCCCCGGGGACCTGTTCAGCGTCGAGCAGAGGTGAAAGGCGACGTCGCCACAGCTGGTGAAGAGCTGTGGCGACGTGCGTGCTGGTGCCGGAAGAGTCCGGCAGGAGATCAGGCCAGTGCCTCGGCGATGGCGGCCAGCGAGGCCTCCAGGTTCGACTTGACGGCGAACTTCTCCTTGGCGAGGGCCTGCACCTGCGGGTTCTCGATCTCGGTGGGATCGTAGTTCAGCGAGAGCTGGGTGTTCTCGGCATCGATGGGCTCGAGCTCGTAGAGCCACTTGGCGCCGACCTCCACCTCGCTGGTGAGGTTGCGCAGGTTCTTCCAGCCGATCACGCGGTTCTCGACGAAGGCGAAGACCTCGTTCTCGGTCTGGTACTCGGAGCCGTCGCCCTTGACCATGTTCATCCGGAAGGTGTCGCCCACCTTCTTGAGGCGCTCGCCCTTGTCGGTGGACACGACCGAACCGCTGGCATCGGTCTCGGCGTGACGCTCGGGGTTGCTCAGCAGGTCGAAGATCTCCTGCGGCGCGGCAGGGACCTGACGGCTGGCGGTGACCTTGGAAATTTCGCTCATGCCTTGTACGCAACCACATCCGGGGCGTGCATCCAAGGCCTTTCGCAGTCGGCGGACGGACCCGAAGTCCGGCACCGCACCCACTCGGGTGCCTCGTCCCCTCTGCGTTCACCGGCACCGGCTAGCGTTCTCGCGTGACCAGCACCCCTGCGGACGAGTTCCCCCACAAGGCCCTCGACCCGAGCCCGGCCTCCCGCCGCGTCGTCGCCGCCTGGAGCCTGTACGACTTCGGCGGCAATGCCTTCAACACGGTGATGCTGAGCTTCGTCTTCAGCGTCTACCTCACCGGCACGGTGGCCGACGACAAGGCCCACGGACAGCTCGTGTGGAGCCAGCTGCAGACCATCGCCGGCCTGGTGCTGGCGGTGCTGGCGCCCCTGATGGGGGCCCTGGCAGACCGGGTGCGGCGGCGCCGGGTGCTGCTGTCGGCCACCACGATGGTGACGATCGCGCTGATGGCGGCCTGCTTCTGGATTAGGCCCGAGGACTCCTACCTGTGGTGGGGTGCCGGACTGCTCGCCACCGCCAGCATCACCCAGGACCTGGCCGGGGTCTTCTACAACGGGATGCTGCCACACGTCTCCACCCCGGACACCGTCGGACGGATCTCCGGCACCGCCTGGGCGCTGGGCTACCTGGGAGGGGTCGTCTGCCTGGTGCTGGCGCTGTTCGGCTTCATCCTGGACGGCGGCATGCTCGGCATCCCCAGCGCCGAGGCCCTCAATGCCCGCTCGGTGGCGCTGCTGTGTGCCGGCTTCATGCTGGTCTTCAGCCTGCCCATCATGCTGCTCGGCCCCGACGGGCACCCCGCCTCCCGGGCACCCTTTCGCCCCGCGGTCGCCTATGCCGCCATTGCCCGTCGGGTCGCGCGCATGTGGCGCTCCGAGCGGCCCCTGCTGCACTTCCTGGTGGCCGCGGCGATCTACCGCGACGGGCTCAATGCGGTCTTCGCCTTCGCCGGCGTGATCGCGGCCACCGCCTACGGCTTCAGCCCGGCCCAGGTGATCTACTTCGGCCTGGCGGCCAGCGTCGCGGCCGCCGTAGGCACCTGGCTGCTGGGACGCCTCGACGACCGCCTCGGCCCCCGTCCGGTGATCCTGGCCAGCCTCGCCTCGATCGTCGTGCTCGGGTTGGTGACCGTCGCGGCGGACAGCTCGCAAGTCTTCTGGGTGGCCGGAATCCTCATCGCCTCCATGGTGGGGCCGGTGCAGTCAGCCAGCCGCAGCCTGCTCACCCGGATGATCCCCGTGGGGCTGGAGAACGAGACCTTCGGCCTCTACGCGACGGTGGGGCGCGTGGCGAGCTTCATCGCGCCGGCGCTTGTCGGCGCCTTCACCGGCCTCTTCGGTGCCCGCTGGGGGATCATGGGCATCGTCGTCACCCTGCTGCTGGGGCTGCTGGCCTTCTGGCCACTGCGCGTCGAGGGCATCACCCACCGTCGTTGAGCATGCGAGGGGCCCGGCGGGAAGATCCCACCGGGCCCTTCGACAGTTGTGGCTCCAGGCGTCGTGGATCAGGCCTTGTCGACCGAGACCGGCCGCACCCCGTCCCTGGGCATGGTGGGCATCCGGGTCATCTTCCAGTCCAGGTCGCTGGGGAGCTCCATCGCGAGCTCGGAGAGCTCAGCGACGGTCAGCGCCAGCAGGCCCACCGCGATCCACTCGCCCGGGCAGCGGTGGCCGGTCTCGGCCGTCTTGCCGCCCTGCGGGATGAAGTGGTCGCTCTCGCGGTGCGAGGGATCGTCGAGGAAGCGCTGCGGGTCGAAGCTGCCCGGCTTGTCCCAGCTGTTCTCGTCGTGGTTGGTGCCGTAGAAGTCGAGCAGCACCCGCTGCCCCTTGCGCACCTGCTCGCCCTCGAAGACGAAGTCCTTCTTCGCCACCGACGGCAGCAGCGGCACGAAAGGGAAGTGGCGGCGCACCTCCTCGGCGACGGCGGTGGCCACCGGGCCCTCGATGGTGGTGCCGCGCTCGGCGGTCTCGGCGCGCACCCGGTCGCGCCACTCAGGATGGCCGGCCAGGGCCATCGCGACGAAGGCGGCGAAGCGGGCCACCGCGATGGTGGGACGGATCAGGTTCTGCACCTCGACCCCGGCCAGGTGGTCGTCCAGCGGCTGGCCGTCGGCATCGACGTGGTCGAGCACCATCTGGAAGGGCGAGCCCTCCGGCACGACGATCTCGCCGGCACGGGCCAGGCGCACCTGCTCGGTGAACCAGGCATCCATCTTCTTGCGGTCGCGGTGCATCTGGACCATGGCGGGGCCGGCGGCGGCGAAGCCGTCGACGATCTCGGCCTGCGTGGTGGCGATGTGGTCGAGGGTCTCGGCGTCGACGTCGAAGCCGGCCCAGCGGATGATCGAACGGCCGTAGACCAGCACCGCGGCGTCGTAGACGCTCAGGTCCTCGCCGCCGCGCCACAGCTCGATGATCCCAGCCCACTCCTGCTGGGCGTCGGCCAGCAGGTTGTCGACGCGGGGGCGGTTCATCGCCGCCCGCACGAACATGGCCTTGCGCACCGTGTGCTGCTCGCCATCGAGGCCGTGGACCGAGCCCTCGCCGAACAGGCCACCGCCCACCACCGAGGGCATCGCCCCGCCGCGCTGGATGCGCTCGGAGTCGTAGAACAGGTCCACGCCCTTCTCGCCGTTGACCAGCAGGGCGGGCTTGCCGAGCAGTCGGATCGGCAGCCTGACGTCGGCCTGGGGGTCACTGCTGGCGGCGCGCAGGCGGGTCGTCCACAGGTAGCCCTGGGTCACAAGATCGAGGGATCGGTCGCGGAGGGGGGTCGTGGATCCAGTCATGACTCCACCTCACCCCCGGGCCGCCCTGCTTTCAAGGCATCGGCCCTGCGCTGCCAGCGAAAGGCTGGCGGCGCAGGGCCGGATGGGGCAGGGCCGGATGGGGCAGGGCCGGATGGGGCAGGGCCGGGGCTCAGTGGAGCTGGGTGAGCTTGCCCGAGTCGACGTCATAGCTGAAGCCGCCCACCAGGCAGCGGCCCTTGAGGGCGGGGTGGGTGCGCAGCAGGCGGACGTCGAAGTCGAGGGTGCTGGCCTGGTCGGGATTGGCCCCGAAGGTCATGCCGCGCAGGTCGGTGCCGTCGGCCTCGACGATCATCTCGGCAATCTCGGCATCGGTGCCCTGGGCCATGGCACAACGGGTGTGCGGCATCACCATGATCCGGTCCACGTTGAGCACGTGCACGCCCAGGATGCAGCCGATCAACGCGTCGGGGGTGATGCGGCCACCAGGGGTGCGGATGATCTTGGCGTCGCCCAGCTTGAGCCCGAGCATCGCCAGCGGTTCGATGCGCGAGTCCATGCAGGTGACGACGGCGACACCGGCCCGGGCGATGCCGTCGAAACCTCCGTCGTGGAAGTTCTCCGCGTAGTGGTCGTTTGCTTCCAGCAGGTCCTTGAAGTCAGCCATGGTGCGAAAACTATCGTGCCGGCGCGGCCTGACGCGATCCGTCCCGCAGGAGAGCACGACAGGCCACGGCCTCACAACAGGCTGTCCTGGCCGTCCAGGTCCTCGGTCGCCTCGTCACCGGGGACGGGGTCGTCGCCGGGCACCGGGGAACCGGCACCGGCGGGGGCCTCGTCGGAGCCGGTGTGGCCATCCACCTCGGCCTCCTGGGGCAAGGCCGCCAGCCGGGAGCCGATCGCCGCGATCGGCTGGCTGGCAGGAACCCCCGAGCCGTCGCGCCGGCCCGTCGCCTCGGGCAGGTCAATGGCGGCGCCACTGGCTGCCGCCGCGATCGCCGGCGCCGCACCCGCCCAGGCCAGCAGCAGGGTGTCCTCCCCTCGCAGGAAGCGGTGGCAGCGCACGCCGCCGGTGGCACGGCCCTTGGCCGGGTACTCGCTGAAGCCGGTGAGCTTCACCGTCCCCGGATCGGTGCCGTCGATGGCGCTGGAGCTCCCGGCGACGGTTGCCACGACGGCCCCGTCCTCGCTGGCGGCGCCGAACCACAGTGCGGTCGCGCCCTTGGCCAGCTTGATGCCGGCCACGCCGCCACCGGTGCGGCCCTGGGGGCGCACCAGCGAGGCGGGGAAGTGCAGCAGACTGGCATCGCTGGAGACGAAGACCAGGTGGTGCTCCTCGCTGACCAGCTCGACGGCACCGACCAGTTCGTCCTTGCCGTCCAGACGGATCACCTCCCAGCTGTCCTTGTTCGCTGGCACCTCGGGCCGGACCCGCTTGACCACCCCGTGTCGGGTGCCCAGGGCCAGGCCCAAGGAGTTCGGTTCGAGGCTGGTCAGGGCAAGCGGGTGCTCACCCTTGTCGAAGTCGTACAGCTCCCGCGCCCTCGAACCCCCGCGCAGGGTGGGGGAGTTGGCCCCCGCCACCACGGTGGGCAGTTCGATCGCACGTGCCCGGATCAGGCGTCCCTTGTTCGTCACCACCCCGAACTCGGCATGGCTGGTGGCCCGGATCGCCGAGACCACCACGTCGTGCTGGGCCCGGGGGCCGCCCACCGGGATCTGTGCGTCGGTGTCCATCCGGGCCATCAGGCCGGCCGAGCTGAGCATCACCCAACAGGGGGCGTCGGGCACCTCCAGGGGTGTGCTGGCCACGCTGGCCTGCCCGGAGCTGGCCAGCAGCACGGTGCGTCGTGGGTCGCCGTAGGTGCGGGCCACCTCGGCCAGCTCGTCGCTGACGAGCCTGGCGAGCACGTCGCGGTCCTCGACGATCTCGGTCAGCGCGGTGATGCGCTCGTGGAGCTCGTCGCGTTCCTTCCCCAGTTCGATGACGCTGAACTTGGTGAGCCGGCGCAGCGGGATGTCCAGGATGTCCTCGGCCTGGACCGGGGTGAGTTCGAAGACCTCCATCAGCTTGGCTCGGGCGCTGGCGGCATCCTCCGAGCCGCGGATGATGGCGATGACGTTGTCGATGTCGACGATCGCCAGCAGCCGGCCCTCGACGATGTGCAGCCGGTCGGTGGCCTTGGCCAGGCGGAACTGGGTACGCCGCAGCGTCACGTCGAAGCGGTGCTGGAGGTAGACCTCCATCAGCTCCTTGAGTCCCAGCGTGCGCGGCTCCCCGTCGACCAGGGCGACATTGTTGATGCCGAAGGAGTCCTCGAGCTTGGTGCTCTTGTAGAGCTGCTGCAGGATCGCCTCGGGATTGATGCCGTTCTTGACCTCGATCACCAAGCGGGTGTGGTTGTTGATGTCGGACAGGTCCTTGATGTCGGCGATGGCGGTGATCTTCTTGTTCTGCACCAGGCTCTTGACCTGCTCGATGATCTTCTCCGGGCCGACGGCGAAGGGCAGCTCGCTGACCACGATGCCCTTGCGGCGCGGGGTCACCTGCTCGATGCGGGTGGTGGCGCGGATCTTGAACGAGCCGCGGCCGGTCTCGTAGGCGTCACGGATGCCGTCCAGGCCGATCACCTTGCCGCCGGTGGGCAGGTCCGGCCCGGGGATGAAGCGCATCAGCTCGTCGAGGTCGGCATCGGGATGCTTGATCAGGTGGCGCAGCCCCTGCACCACCTCGCCGAGGTTGTGTGGGGCCATGTTCGTGGCCATGCCCACCGCGATGCCCGTGGCGCCGTTGACCAGCAGATTGGGGAAGGCCGCCGGCATCACCGAGGGCTCGGTCTGCTTGCCGTCGTAGTTGGGCTTGAAGTCGACGGTGTCCTCGTCCAGGCCGGCGGTCATCGCCAGTGCTGAGGGCGCCATCCGGCACTCGGTGTAGCGCATGGCGGCCGGGCCGGCGTCGAGGGAGCCGAAGTTGCCGTGGCCGTCGGTCAGGGGCAGCCGCATCGACCAGGCCTGGGCGGTGCGCACCAGGGCGTCGTAGATGGCGGTATCGCCGTGCGGGTGCAGTTTGCCCATCACCTCGCCCACCACGCGGGCGCTCTTGACGTGCGACCTGTCGGGCCGGATGCCCATCTCCTCCATCGAGTAGAGGATGCGACGCTGCACCGGTTTGAGCCCGTCACGGGCATCGGGCAGGGCGCGCGAGTAGATCACCGAGTAGGCGTACTCGAGGAAGCTCGTCTCCATCTCGCTGGTGACGTCGATGTCGGTGATCCGCTCGGTGAAGTCCTCCTCGGGCTCCTCGACCGATCGGCTGCTCCTGGGTGCCAAGGCGTACTGCTCCTCACTAGGTGCTGGGGTGCGTGGCGGGGGCCCGCGGCGGCAGACCCGGGGCGCGTCCGTCCAGGGCGCGCTTCCTCGCGTCGTGAAGACTACTGCCCTCCACCCACGGGAGGGGACAGGACCGCGTGCGGGTCGGCGGCTCAGCCGTGTTGCGGACGCTCCTGGTTCTTCGGCCCGCACCCGTCGACCTCGTCCAGGGCCTCGCGCAGCAGCGGCCACAGCTCGTCACCATTGGGGGCGCGCACCTCGGGGGCCCGCTCGGGGCTCCAGGTGACGTGGTCGTCGTCGGCCAGGACGGTGGTGGAGCCGTGGGCCAGCACCTGCTCGGCCATGGACAGCTGGCGGATCGCGATCGCCCGCACCCGGTCGGGCTGCAGCTCGGCGAACTCGCCGTAGAGGGCGGGGTCGTGCTGGCCGTCGTCACCCACCAGCACCCAGCGGACATTGGGGAAGTCGCGGGCCAGTTCGCGCAGCGACTGTCGCTTGTGGTCGGGGCCGCTGCGGAACCAGCCGGTGTTGGTGGGTCCCCAGTCGGTCAGCAACATCGCCCCGCGCGGGAAGCCGTGGCGCTCCAGGAAGCGGTTGAGGAAGGCGTGGGTGTTCCAGGCGCCGGTGGAGACGTAGATGACCGGGGCAGTGGGGTGGTCGGCCAGCATCTGCTGGTACATCCGTGCCATGCCGGGGATGGCACGACGTCCCTCCTCGGTGACCACGAAGGAGTTCCAGGCCGCGATGAACAGACGGGGCAGGGAGGTGGAGATGACGGTGTCGTCGAGGTCGCTGACCAGGCCGAAGGTCTCCTCACTGGGCACCACCGTCACCGGCACCAGGCTGACCGCCCCGTCCTCGGTGACCACCTCGACGTCGTGCACGCCGGAGGAGAGGCCTTGTATGCGCAGCCGCACGTCCACATAGCCACCGCGGTCGGCCTGCACGTCCACCCGGGAGCCGTCCAACCGCACCTGCACCTGGGCACGCGGTGCCGGGGCGGTGAAGAAGTTGCGCCAGCCCCGTTGCTGCAGGAAGGACTCGGTGGCCATGCCCAGGTGGGACTGGGGCTCGCGGCTGCGCAGCACCACCCTGGCCAGCACCCTGATGTGGTCGGTGGTCCCGTAGCCCACGAAGGGGATCACGGAGGGCCGCCAGCCCCGCGAGATGAGGCGCTTGTTCACGCGGCGCCGCAGGGCCTCCTCGGCCCTGGCACCCAGGAAGGGTCTGGTCGACATGCGTCGAACTGTACCGACATGGGACGATGCGAGGGTGAATGCCTCCCTGTTGCCCGCCGCGCTGACGCAAGAGATCGACGACTGCGGCTACTTCCCGGAATTCGTCGCTGACTCGGTCGCCCTCGCGTTGGGTGACGAGCAGGTCCAGACCCACCTCGTGCACCACGAGGCGACTTTTGCCGGGGAGGAGATCCATCGCCACGTGACGGTGCTGGTCACCACGCAGACCCGCCTGCTGGTGGTGCACACCGACGACGGGCCGGCCACCGACGCGCTGGGGCGTCCCGCCGCTCCCGGGTGCGCGGTCACCTCGAGCGAGGCGATGGCGCTGTCCGAGGTGACCCAGGTGGCCCTGTCCCGCGTCGTGTCCTCCCCGCAGAGCTATGGAACCGCGTCCTCCCAGGTGGAGGAGACCTGGCTGACCGTCGCCTGGGGCACGATGCGCCGGCTCGACCTCGAGCCCGCCGGCTGTGGCGACCCCAGCTGCGACGCCGACCACGGCTACACCGGAACCCTGGTGGGCGACGACATCACGGTGCGGATGAGCCAGGCAGCCGACGGGTCCGAACAGGTGCGCCGGCTGGTCGACTTCGCCACCAGCCTCCAGCGACGCACGGGATGCGTCCGATGAGCCCTTCGCCGGCGGGCGAGCCCGATCTGCCGGCAGACCTGCTGCTGCCCCGCTACGGCAGCTCCACCCTGGCCGACCTGTTGCCCTCGATCGGTGCCCACCTGGGCGTGCCCGGATGCGAGTACGACAGCCTGTCACTGCCCTCGGCCCAGCGCTATGTGCTGCTGCTGGTCGACGGGCTGGGCGATGCGCTGCTGCGCCGAAGCCTTCAGCACACCGAGTACTTCGCCGAGGTCTACGGCGACGCGACGGCCCTGACCAGTGGCGTGCCGTCGACGACGGCCACCTCCATCACCTGCCTGGGCACCGGACTGCCGCCGGGACGGCATGGCATGGCCGGCTACTCCTTCCGCTGCCCGGGCACCCACCGGGCCATGAATGCGCTGACCTGGGAGGGAGGGCCCCAGGACGTCGCGGGCTTCCAGCCACGCCCCACGATGCTGCAACGGATGGCGGACGCGGGCGTCGCCGTCACCTCCACCGGTCCGGCACACTTCGAGAACTCGGGCTTGACCACGTCGGCCCTGCGGGGCGCGGACTTCGTCGGCCATCCCGAGGCAGAGGTCGAGGCCCGGGTCCACACGGTCGTCGAGTCCAGCCGCCGCGGTGATCGTAGCCTGGTCTACGTCTACGAGCGCCAGCTGGACCACACCGGCCACGGCAAGGGCGTTGCCTCGCCCCAGTGGCTCCAGGCCCTGGCTGGCGCCGACCGGCTGGCCGGCCGGCTGCGCGAGGCCCTCGACGACGATGTCTGCCTGCTGGTCACCGGTGACCACGGGATGGTCGACGTCCCGGCCGAACGCCACGTGGTGGTCGAGGACCATCCCCGGATGCTGCGCGCAGTGGACCTGCTGGCCGGCGAGGGGCGGATGCGTCAGCTGTGGACGGCTTCGCCGGACAAGGTCGCCGACACCTGGCAGGACGAGTTGCAGGAGCGTGCCGTGGTCCGCACCCGGGAACAGGCCGTCACCGAGGGCTGGTTCGGGCCGCTCGATCCCGCCCTGGCGGGTCGTTTCGGCGATGTGCTGGTGGCGATGCGCCAGGACTGGGCCGTGATGACCCGTGCCCTGCCGGGCGAGATGGAGCTGGTGGGCCAGCACGGCTCGCTGACCCCGGCCGAGCTGCAGGTGCCCCTGCTCGTCGACCATCCCGCCAGCTGGTGACCCCAGCCGCACCGACACCATCCCAGAGGAGAATCCCGTGGCCGAACTGGTCTTCTTCACCGGTCCGATGGACTGTGGCAAGTCCACCCTGGCCCTGCAGATGGACTACACCCAGAGCTCGCACGACCGCGTGGGGCAGCTGTTCACCCGCTTCGACCGGGCCGGCGAGGCGGTCATCACCAGCCGGATCGGGCTTTCCCGGCAGGCGATCGAGGTGGATGACCAGTTCAGCTTCATGGATCACGTCGTGGCCCACCTGACCTGCGGGGGACGCCTGGACTACGTGATCTGCGACGAGACCCAGTTCTTCCTGCCCGAGCAGGTCGACGAGCTGGCCCGCATCGTCGACGAGCTGGACATCGACGTCTTCGCCTTCGGGATCCTGTCGGACTTCCGCACCCAGATGTTCCCCGGCTCCAAGCGACTGGTGGAACTGGCCGACCGGATGGAGATGCTGCAGGTGCAGCCACTGTGCTGGTGCGGCCGCCGGGCCACGCACAATGCCCGCACCATCGACGGCGTGATGGTGGTGGAGGGAGACCAGGTGGCCGTCGGTGACATCGGCAGCGACCCCGACTCGCGCGCCAGCCTCCGCTACGAGGTCCTGTGCCGCCGCCACCACCGGGCGCGGCTCACCAAGCTGCGCTCAGGCCACGAGTCCCACCACGAGCCGCTGCCCTTCGAGGACTCCGGCGAGGCAGGGCAGCAGCCATGAGCCCGCTGGTGGGGCGAGGGCCGCTGGTCGACGCGGCCCAGTTGGCAGTGCTGCGCGAGGACCCAAAGACCGTGGTGGTCGACGTTCGCCACCAGCTTGGCGCGCCCGCTTGGGGGCGCGAGCAGTACCGTGCCGGGCACATTCCCGGGGCCCACTTCGTCGACGTCGAGACCGAGCTGTCCGGGCCCGTGGGTGACGGGCGACGCGGACGCCACCCGCTGCCGGAGGCAACCGACTTCGAGGCGGTGATGCGACGCTGCGGGATCGAGCAGAACAGTGTCGTGGTGGCCCTCGACCAGGGCAACAACCTGGCCGCGGCGCGCCTGTGGTGGCTGTTGCGCCACCACGGCCACCAGCAGGTGCTCGTCCTGGACGGTGGCATGGAGGCCTGGCGGCGGGCCGGGGGCGGGCTCACGACAGTCGAACCTCCCTCTGGTGCGGGCAGCTTCACCGCCGTTCCCGGGCACCTGCCGGTGGTGGGCTCCGATGCGCTGCCGGACCTGCAGGCCCGCGGGCACCAGCTCTTCGACGTGCGCGCCCCGCAACGCTTCCGCGGCGAGCTCGAGCCGATCGATCCCCTCGCCGGCCACATCCCCGGCGCACGCAACCTGCCCGCCAGCCTGCTGGCCGGAGCCCAGGGAGGCTTCGGGATGCCGGAGCAGCTGCGCGAGGTCCTCGCCCCGGCCCAGGCGGGCGACGTGCTCAGCTGTGGTTCGGGACTGACTGCCAGCCAGGTGGTACTGGCCGCCTCGAGCATCGGCCTGGATGGACTGGTGCTCCATGCCGGGTCGTGGTCAGAGTGGATCAGCGATCCTGACAGGCCGATTCGGACCGGAACGTGACAGACTGGGAGCAGTACCCGTGCCGCCCAGCGGCACCGCCCCGGACCTAGGCTTTGACAAGGCCCCCGCTGTGGCAATTCCGACGCAGCGGGTGGACAATGAACTGAGGCGCAAGGCCTCGTGGCCCGAGCCCAGTGACGAGAAAGGACGCAGCGTGATCCCACGCGAGGAACCCGGCCCCATCATCAATGGCCTGCCGACCAACCTGCCGGACGCCGACACTGCGGAGACAGCGGAGTGGCTGGAGTCGCTGGACGGCATCATCGACGCGCAGGGCCGCAACCGTGCCCGCTACGTGATGTTGAAGTTGCTGGAGCGCGCCCGGGAGCGCCAGATCGGCGTGCCGTCGCTGACCAGCACGGACTATGTGAACACCATCCCGCCACAGCAGGAGCCCGCCTACCCCGGTGACGAGGAGCTGGAGCGCGGCTACCGTCGGCTGCTGCGCTGGAATGCCGCAGTCATGGTGCACCGCGCACAGCGCCCCGGCATCGGCGTCGGCGGCCACATCGCCTCCTATGCCTCGGCCGCCACCCTCTACGAGGTCGGTCTGAACCACTTCTGGCGCGGACAGGACCACCCCGGCGGTGGCGACCAGATCTTCTTCCAGGGCCACGCCAGCCCCGGCATGTACGCCCGCGCCTTCCTCGAGGGCCGCCTGGACGAGGCCGACCTGGACGGCTTCCGCCAGGAGAAGAGCCACATCGTCGACGGCAAGATCCGGGCGCTCCCGAGCTACCCGCACCCCCACCAGCTGCCGGACTTCTGGCAGTTCCCGACGGTGAGCATGGGCCTCGGCCCGATGAATGCCATCTACCAGGCGCAGTTCAACCGCTACCTGCACAACCGCGGCCTGAAGGACACCTCGCAGCAGCAGGTCTGGGCCTTCCTGGGCGATGGCGAGATGGACGAGGTCGAGTCGCGCGGTGCACTGCAGTGGGCGGCCAATGAGGAGCTCGACAACCTCACCTTCGTGGTCAACTGCAACCTGCAGCGCCTCGACGGCCCGGTGCGCGGCAACGGGAAGATCATCCAGGAGCTGGAGGCCTTCTTCCGCGGTGCCGGCTGGAATGTCATCAAGGTCATCTGGGGCCGTGGCTGGGACCCGCTGCTGGCCAACGACTCCGATGGCGCGCTGGTCAACCTGATGAACACCACCCGCGACGGTGACTACCAGACCTTCAAGGCCAATGACGGCGCCTATGTGCGTGAGCACTTCTTCAACAAGGACCCGCGCACCGCCGCCATGGTGGCCGACTGGTCCGACGAGGACATCTGGAACCTCAAGCGCGGCGGCCACGACTACCAGAAGGTCTACGCGGCCTACAAGAGCGCCACCGAGTTCACCGGCGCCCCGACCGTGATCCTGGCCCAGACCATCAAGGGCTACTTCCTCGGCACCCACTTCGCAGGCCGCAATGCGACCCACCAGATGAAGAAGATGGCGCTGGACGACCTCAAGGGCTTCCGCGACCGCCTGCAGATGCCGATCACCGACGAGCAGCTGGAGGCCGACCCCTACCAGCCGCCCTATGTGAACCCCGGTCCCGAGGACAAGCGCATCAAGTACATGCTGGAGCGCCGTCGCGAGCTGGGTGGCTTCGTGCCGGAGCGTCGCAGCACGCCGAAGAAGGAGCTGAAGCTGCCGGAGGAGAAGTCCTATGCCGGCGTCAAGAAGGGCTCGGGCAACCAGCAGATCGCCACCACCATGGCCTTCGTGCGACTGCTCAAGGACCTGATGCGCGACAAGGATTTCGCTCCGCACGTCGTGCCGATCATCCCCGACGAGGCCCGCACCTTCGGCATGGACTCGTTCTTCCCGACGATCAAGATCTACAACCCGCACGGGCAGAACTACACGCCGGTGGACCACGAGCTGATGCTCAGCTACCGCGAGGCCACCAACGGCCAGATCCTGCACCTGGGCATCAACGAGGCCGGGTCGATGGCTGCCTTCACCGCGGCCGCCACCTCCTACTCGACCCACGGCGTGCCGATGGTGCCGATCTACATCTTCTACTCGATGTTCGGCTTCCAGCGCACCGGTGACTCCATGTGGGCGGTGGCCGACCAGCTCGGCCGCGGCTTCCTGGTGGGCGCCACCGCCGGCCGCACCACGCTGACCGGCGAGGGCACGCAGCACATGGACGGCCACAGCCCGCTGCTGGCCGCCACCAACCCGGCGGTCGTGAGCTATGACCCGGCCTACTCCTACGAGATCGCGCACATCGTCAAGGACGGCCTGCGTCGCATGTACGGCGAGAAGCCCGAGGACGTCATCTATTACCTGACGGTCTACAACGAGCCGATCGTGCAGCCGAAGGAGCCGGAGGGCGTCGACGCCGAGGGCATCGTCAAGGGCATGTACCTGCTCAAGGAGGGCAGCTTCGAGGGCGTGGGCCAGGATGCACGCCGCGCGCAGCTGCTCGCCTCGGGCGTGGGCGTGCCGTGGGCGCTGGAGGCGCAGGAGCTGCTCAAGAAGGACTTCGGCGTGGTGGCCGATGTCTGGAGCGTCACCAGCTGGGGCGAGCTGCGCCGCGACGGCCTGGCCGCCGACGAGCACAACTTCCTGCACCCCGAGGAAGAGGCCCGCGTTCCCTATGTGACGCAGAAGCTGCAGGACCGTCCCGGTCCCGTCATCGCGGTGAGCGACTACATGCGTGCCGTCCAGGACCAGATCTCCAACTGGGTCCCGGGCGACTTCGCCAGCCTGGGTGCCGACGGCTTCGGCTTCTCCGACACTCGCCAGGCTGCCCGTCGCTTCTTCCACATCGACGGCCCGTCGATGGCGGTGCGTGCGCTGCAGCTGCTGGCCGCCAAGGGAGAGGTTCCTGCTGACTGGCCGCTGAAGGCTGCCGAGAAGTACAACCTGCTCGACGTCAATGCCGGCACCTCCGGCAATGCGGGCGGCGACGCCTGAGTCGCTGGTTGGACGACTCCTGACGGTGCGCGCCCCCTCGGCGAGGGGGCGCGCACCGTCGTCTTCCAGGACGGGACCCGCACTGCGCGGGTGCCGTGCGGGGTGCCTCGGTTCCGCAAGCGGGCATCGATCTGGCAGGCTTGGCCTTGAAGTGGAGCCGGGAGGTGCCCGGCCCGGGCAGAAAGTGGGAACAGACGGTGGTAACCGCGGCACAGCCGGGGAACTCGGACGAAGCCGACAAGCGCATTGCCCAGATGGGTCTTGGCAAGGGCATGGTCGTCCAGGAGATCGGCTGGGACAGCGACGTCGACGAGGACCTTCGCGACGACGTGATGGACGCGATCGACGCAGACCTGGTGGAGGAGGCCCTGGAGGCCGTCGACATGGTGCTGCTGTGGTGGCGCTCGGATGACGGCGACGTGGTCGACGGGCTCGTCGACGCCATGGTGGACCTCGGCAGGAATGGCGTCATCTGGCTGATGACCCCCAAGGTGGGTCGTGAGGGCTACATCGACCCGGCCGACCTGGCAGAGGGTGTCCGCACCGCCGGCATGGCCATGACGGCCCCGTCCAACCTGTGCCCCGACTGGCAGGGCAACAAGGTGGTCCGCTCCGGCGGCTCCAAGATGTGACCCACACTGCCGCCGACGTTCCCGGCGCAGTCCGGGGCGGGGGGATCAGGCAGTGATGTCGTAGTTCTTCAGGCGCTTGCGGTCATTCTTGCTGCCTGACTGCAGGGCCAGCAGCTCTGCGTAGATGCCGCCGGTGGTCGCCAGTTCCGCGGGGGTCCCGATCTCGTCGACGGCCCCGTCGCGCAGCGTGACGATCCGGTCGACGCTGGCGATGGTCGAGAGCCGGTGGGCGATGATGACGCTGGTGCGTCCCGCCATCAGCCGGTCAAGCCCCTGCTGCACCAGTCGTTCGCTCTTGGAGTCCAGTGCGCTGGTGGCCTCGTCGAGCACCAGGATCGGGGCGTCCTTGAGCATGGCCCGTGCCACTGCGATGCGCTGCTTCTGACCGCCGGAGAGCTTGAGTCCCCGCTCGCCGATCAGGGTGTCGTAGCCGTCCTCGAAGCCCATGATGAAGCCGTGGGCATTGGCCTGGCGGGCGGCCTGCTCCACCTGCTCGTCGGTGGCCTCGGGGTGGGCATAGGCGATGTTCTCCCGCACCGTCCCACTGAACAGGCTCGCCTCCTGGAAGACGACCCCGACGCTGCCGCGCAACAGTTCCGAGGCAGTGGCGCCGACATCGTGGCCGGCCACCTTCACCTGGCCCGAGCGCAGCTCGTAGAGGCCCAGCAGCAGGCTGACCAGGGTGGTCTTGCCGCCGCCCGACTCGCCCACCAGGGCGACCCGCTCGCCGCGGTCGATCGCGAAGCTGACCCCGTGGAGCACGTCCGAGCCGTCCTCGTAGCCGAAGGTGGCCTCGCGGAACTCCACCATCGGCTCGCCCTCGGCCACCACCGCGGGATCGCCCACCACCGGTGCGGCCAGCGCGGGGCGCTCCTGCTGCTCGGCCATCACCTCGAAGTAGTCGCGGCTGCCGGCGATCGCCCGCTGGGCGGTGTCGACCAGGTAGCTCATCATCATGGCCGGCTGCTTGGCCAGGCTCACCAGCTGGATCAGCAGCACCATCTCACCGACGCTGAACTGGCCCTGCACGGTGCGCACGAAGACGATCGCGTGGATGACGAAGAAGATCAGGTTCATTGCGCCGCGCCGGGCAGCATCCATGGTGTGCCAGTAGCGCGACTGGCTGCTGGTCAGGCCCACCGTGGCGTCGTAGTGTCCGCTGAAGCTGGCCAGCTCCCGCTTCTCCTGCACGAAGGACTTCACCACGCGGATCTGTCCGATCACCTCGGCGAAGCGGCCGCCGGCGATGTCGACGTGGGAGTTCTTGACGGCCTCGAGCTTCTGCCAGCGCTTGCTGGTGAGCGTGGTCAGCCACATGTAGGTGGGGAAGACGAGCAGCAGCAGCAGCGAGATCCAGGGCGAGTAGAAGGCCGTGATCACCAGCGAAGCGACCAGGGTGAGGATCATCGGGAAGAAGTTGTTGCTGGCGCTCTGCAGGAACTGGGTGGTCTCGGTGATCGAGCGGTTGAGCCGGCTGATCACGGTGCCGGTCAGGGCGGTGTCGTAGTAGCGCTGGGGCAGCAGGAGCAGCTTGCGGTAGTACCGCTGGGAAAGCCGCGTCCGCAGCCGCGCAGCCATCACGTCGCCCAGGTAGCCGCCGACATTGCTGATGAGCGTGTTGGCGAGGTCGGCGACCAGCAGCGCGACGGCGAGCCACAGGATCACCTGCAGCCCGTGACCTGCGCCCTGCAGGCTGGCGACCACCTCGTCGGTGGCGCGCTTGACGATGAAGGGCGTCAGCAGGGTGGTGGCGGCGGTGAGTACCGAACAGACGATGATGCCCACGTAGTACCACCGCAATTCCTTCACGGCGGCCAGGATCTTGACCAGAATGCCCACGATGCTCCCAGTGTGACGCTTGCCGGCCCGGGCCCGGGCCGAAGATTGATCCTACTCCCCGCGTCGCGCGACGATGGGTCCATGAGAGTGCAGCAGCGATCCTCCCCCTTCCGTGCCGCCCTGGGCCAGTGGGTTGCCGGGCCGGACCCGCAGGAGAACCTGCGACGTGTCGAGCGCGATGTCGTGGCAGCGGCGGCCGAGGGGGCCGAGCTGTTGGTGCTGCCCGAGGCGTCCATGCTGGGCTTCGCCCACGACCCCCGCCCGCTCGCCGAACCGCTGGACGGACCGTGGGCCTCCCGGGTGAGGGAACTGGCCCGCACCCATGACCTGCTCGTCGTGGTGGGCATGTTCCGTCCGGCCGGCGACGGCCGGGTGCACAACACGGTGCTGGCCACCGACGGGCGCGATGTCGAGGCCCACTACGACAAGGTCCACCTCTACGACGCCTTCGGCACCCGTGAGTCGGATCGCACGGCGCCGGGGGAGCGGCTGGTCACCTTCGAGGCACTGGGCACCCGGATCGGACTGGCCACCTGCTATGACGTGCGCTTCGCCGACCAGTTCACCGCGCTGGGCCGTGCCGGTGCCGAGCTGGTCTGCCTGCCCACCGCCTGGGCCGACGGGCCGCGCAAGGCCGAGCAGTGGCGACTGCTGGTGCGCGCCCGGGCAATGGACTGCCAGGCCTTCGTGCTGGGCTGCGACCAGGCCCTCGACGAGCAGGCCGGCACCTCCTTCGGTGTGGGCGCCTCGCTGGTGGCGGGGCCATTGGGCGAGGTCCTCGCCGAGGCCGGGCCCGGCCCGCAGCTGCTCGTGGCAGAGCTGGACCTCGCGCAGGTGCGCCAGACCCGCGCCACGGTGCCGATCCTGGGCTGAGGCCAGGATCAGGGACGGTCCAGGTGCTGCTCCTCCTGGCGGTCCTGCTCCAGGCGGGCCTCGTCGACGACCACTGGCCGCAGGCGCGCCCAGGTCAGGAAGACCGCACCCACTCCCAGCAGGGCGATGCCTGCCCACAGGTTGGCATTGATGCCGCCGGTCTTGTCCAGCGGGACGTGGGAGAACAGGCCCATCCCGGTCAGCAGCAGCCCGTAGAGGCCCATCAGCAGGCCGATCATGGTGCGGATGTCGAAGACCCCTGCGGTGTGGCGGCGGGGTGTCTGGTTCTTGCTCATGGGTGGATTCCTGTCGCTCAGAAGACGAAGTTCAGGGCAATGACCATGACGCCGGCGAGTGCTGCCAGCGGGCCCGTGCGCTGGTACCAGGGCATGGCGGCCTCGTTGGGATCGGTGCGCTGGCTCGCGGGCGTCTCGGAATAGACGAGCCCGACGAGCTCAGCGACCGGCTTGGGGCGGGTGACCAGGGAGACCAGGACGCTCACCACGATGTCGGCGACGAAACCGACCGAGGCCGCCAGGAAGGCGGTGCCCTGGCCGGGGAGCGTGATGTAGCCCTGCTCGCTCAGGAGCCACACGACGATGGCGCTGCAGGTGCCGGTCACCAGGCCAGCCCAGCCGGCGGCCGGGGTCATGCGCTTCCAGAACATGCCCAGGACGAAGGTGGCGAACAGCGGCGCGTTGAAGAAGCCGAACAGCGTCTGCAGGTAGTCCATGATGTTCTGGAAGCGGGCGGCGATGAGCGCGGTGAAGATCGCCACCACGGTGGACAGCACGGTGGCGAGCCGGCCGATGCCGACGTAGTAGTCATCCTTGCGGCCCTTGACCACGTAGGTCTGCCAGATGTCGACGCTGAAGACGGTGTTGAAGGCCGAGATGTTGGCGGCCATGCCTGCCATGAAGGCTGCCAGCAGGCCGGTGATGGCCAGGCCCAGCAGGCCATTGGGCAGCAGGTCGCGCATCAGCAGCAAGAGTGCGTCGTTGTAGGTGACACCCGTGCCGGAGGCACCGCCAGCCGGGTGCCCACCTGCCTTGAGCTGTGCGATCTCGGTGACGAGCACGCCGGCGATCATGCCGGGCACGATCGTGACGAAGGGCACGAACATCTTGGGGAAGGCGCCGATGATCGGGGTCTTGCGGGCCGAGGACAGCGAGTCGGAGGCCATCGCGCGCTGGACCTCGACGAAGTTGGTGGTCCAGTAGCCGAAGGACAGTACGAAGCCGAGCCCGAAGACGATGCCGACCACGGAGAGCACGGGGTTGTCGAAACCGGACAGGGCCTGGCCGGGCCACGAATTGAGTTGCTGCTCGGCCGGGGCGACGCCGGCCGAGGCCGGGGCGCTGGCGGCAGCCTCCGCGATGCGGGTCGTGAGGCCCTTCCAGCCACCGACGCGGTGGAGTCCCAGCAGCACCAGCGGCAGCAGGGAGGCGATGATGACGAAGAACTGCAGCACCTCGTTGTAGATGGCGGCCGAGAGGCCTCCGAGCGTGATGTAGCTCAGGACGATCGCGGCGGCCACCACCAGCGCAACCCACAGGGGCCAGCCCAGCAGCGCATGGACGATGCTGCCCAGCAGGTAGAGGTTGATGCCGGCGATCAGCAACTGGGCGGCCGCGAAGGAGATGGCATTCACCAGGTGCGCCCCCGGGCCGAAGCGCCGCAGCATGAACTCGGGCACCGAGCGCACCTTCGAACCGTAGTAGAAGGGCATCATCACCACGCCGAGGAAGATCATGGCCGGCACGGCGCCGATCCAGAAGTAGTGCATGGTGGGCAGCCCGATCTGGGCGCCGGTGGCCGACATGCCCATGATCTCCACGGCTCCCAGGTTGGCCGAGACGAAGGCCAGACCGGTCACCCATGCCGGCAGGGATCTGCCTGACAGGAAGAAGTCCAGGGAGCCGGAGACCTGGCGTCGGGCAAGGAGCCCGATGCCGAGGACGAAGGCGAAGTAGAGGGCCAGGATGAGGTAGTCGATGGCACTGGCATTGATCAGGGTCACGAGAGGTGCTCCCTTCGTGGACATGCGCCCAGAACGTCCGGCAGGAGCATGGAGGACGTCCAGTAGTTCGACGGCGAACACTGGCGCGAGACGGCGGCAATTCTTCGCCCGCGGTCGGACCAATGTCAACCTCGGCTCCCGCAAGAAGCGGGACAATGGCTCCATGACTGGCTACCTCGCTGCTCCTGACCGTTACGACCAGATGACCTATCGCCGCTGCGGGCGCTGGGGTCTCAAGCTCCCGGTGCTGAGCCTCGGCCTGTGGCACAACTTCGGCGACCTGACCACCGGCCAGACCCAGCGGGCCATCGCCCGCCGCGCCTTCGACGCCGGCATCACGCACTTCGACCTGGCCAACAACTACGGCCCGCCCTATGGCCAGGCCGAGCTCAATTTCGGCCGGCTCTTCGCCGATGACTTCCGAGCACATCGTGACGAGATGGTCATCTCCACCAAGGCCGGCTATGACATGTGGCCCGGCCCCTACGGCCAGGGTGGTGGAAGCCGCAAGTACCTGCTGGCAAGCCTGGACCAGTCCCTGCAGCGCATGGGGCTGGACCACGTCGACATCTTCTACTCGCACCGTTTCGATGCCGAGACGCCACTGGAGGAGACGATGATGGCGCTCGACCAGGCCGTGCGCAGCGGCAAGGCCCTCTACGGCGGCATCTCCAGCTACAACCCCGCACAGACCTGCGAGGCAAACCGCATCGCCCGCGAACTCGGAACCCCGCTGCTGATCCACCAGCCCAGGTACTCGATGCTCGACCGCTGGGTGGAGGACGGGCTGGTCGACGAGTGCGAGCAGCAGGGGATGGGCATCATCGCCTTCTCCGCACTGCACCAGGGCATCCTCACCGACCGTTACCTGCACGGTATCCCCGAGGACTCCCGCGCGGCGCGCACCCCGGGGTTGCGCGAGCAGATCGACCAGCCCACGCTGGCCAAGGTGAAGATGCTGGATGCGATCGCGCGCGAGCGCGGCCAGTCACTGGCCCAGATGGCACTGGCTTGGGTACTGCGTGACGAACGCGTCACCTCCACCCTGGTCAGTGCCAGCTCCCCGGAGCAGTTCGAGGCGAACCTCGCCACGCTGGATCGACTCGACTTCGCCGAGGATGAGCTGCGCCGCATCGACGAGGTGCTGCAGGGCTGACCAGGTGCTGAGCGGAGGCGCCAGGAGCATCACCGCGACACCGAACTAGAAGATCTCGGAAGATCTGGTCCCTCCAGGGGACCGGATCTTCCGAGATCTTTCCGGTGTCGCCCAAATGGGCCTCAGCCCACGTGCAGCTGGGGCCGCCAGCGTGCCTCCGGTTCCACCTTGCGCAGGATCTCGTGGACCAGCGGCGGCGTGTCACCCTGCCCCGAGATCAGGAAGCGGAAGACATTGCCCAGCGGGCTCTTCTCCGACCACTCGAAGTAGCAGTGCGGCGGCTCCGAGGTGTGCTTGCTGACCTCCAGCAGGACCGCCGCGAGCACATTCGGCCCGGCGGTGCCGCGGGCCCGGAGGATGCGGTGACGCCCGATCCGCTCACAGGTGACCTCGACGGGCGCCTCGAAGTTGGAGGCATCGTCGATCTGCGCCTCCAGGAAGATGACCTCGGCGTCATTGGGGATGTGGTTGTCGAGCCGCACCTCCAGCGCCTTGATGTCGTAGTCGTTCACCTCGTGCTTGCCCGGCTTGTGGGCGATGAAGCGCACCGGCTCCTGGGTGGCGATCGCCTCGCGCAGCATCTCGCGGGAGGCGTCGTCGAAGTTCACCCCGGGCGAGCGCAGCTCGAAGGAGCGTCGGGTGCGCGACCACAGCGAGACCAGCATGATGAGGGCGACGAAGACCAGCGCGGCGTAGAGGCCAGCCGTGTGGGTGATGACGTTCTGCACGAAGGTGTAGATGAAGACCGCGCTGATCAGGCTGAAGTAGCTTCCGGGCAGCCACCGGCGCCGCAGCAGCTCGGTCAGGGTGACCGCCACGGCTGCCGAGGTCATCAGGGCCAGCACGCCGGTGGCATAGGCCGCAGCCTGGTCATCGACGCTGGCATCGAAGCTGATGGTCACCACGGAGGCGATCGTCCACAGCACCACCACCAGGGGGCGGGTGGCGCTGGCCCAGGTGGGGGCCATCCCGTAGCGGGGCAGGTAGCGCGGCACCACGTTGAGCAGGCCCGCCATAGCCGAGGCTCCCGCGAACCACAGAATCGCGATCGTGGCGATGTCATAGGTAGTGGCGAAGGGCTCGCCGAGGTAGGCGTGGGCCACGTAGGCCAGGGCCCGCCCATTGGCCTCGCCGCCAGGCTGGAACTCGGGGGCAGGGATCAGCAGGGTGGTGGCCACCGAGGATCCGATGAGCAGCACGCTCATCATCAGCGCGGCCGTGGTGAGCAATCTCTTGGTGTTGCGGATGCGACCGCGCGGGGCGCCAAGGGTGTCATCCTTGTCACCTCGCACCTGCGGCATCACCAGTACGCCGGTCTCGAAGCCCGACAGGCCCAGCGCCAGGGCGGGGAAGACCAGCATCGAGGCCCCGAAGGCCCCCAACCAGTTGCCGTTCTGCTGCACCACGCCCTGGCTCCAGCGTTCGACGAGCTCCGGGTGGGCCAGCACCTCGGCCAGACCGCGCACCATCACCACGATCGACAGCCCCAGGTAGGTGACCACGAGCACCACGGCCACCCCGATCGCCTCGCTGAAGCCCTTGATGAAGACGGCCGCGAGCAGGGTGAGCAGCAGCAGCGTGATGGCCACCTGATGCCCCTCAAGGTACTCCTTGAGCAGGGGGTTCTCGATCATGTGGGCGGTTGCGTCGGCAGCGGAGAGGGTCATGGTGAAGATGAACCCGGTGGCGATGAAGCCGATCAGGATCAGCACCAGCACCTTGCTCGACCAGAAGGTGAGCAGGCGCTCCAGCATCGACAGCGAACCGTCACCATGGGGGCTCTCCTGGGCCACGCGACGGTACATGGGCAGCGCGCCGAACAAGGTGATGACCACCAGGACGAGCGTGGCGACGGGTGCCAGGTTGCCTGCGGCGAGGGCGGCGATGCCGGGTTGGTAGCCCAAGGTGGAGAAGTAGTCAACGCCAGTCAGGCACATCACGGCAGTCCAGGCCTTGGCGTGCTGCTGGCTGAGCGGTTGGTCAGGCGTGGAGGTGTGCTCCGATCCGGCATCGTCGCGGCGGAGGAACCAGGTGTTGAAGCGGGAGCCACGTCCCACGGTCTTGATCACCGGGAAAGAGTAGATCCATCCGGTGGCAGGAATTCAATCCGGGCATGTCCTGCGTGCAACTTTCAACTGCGCGCGGTGCGCCAGCGCGCCAAGAGGCGGCGCACCCGGTCGGCACCCTCGCGGATCCCGCCCTGCACCAGCTGTGTGGTTCGACCGGTCCGGTCGAGCACCTCACCGGGGACAGCCGTCGCCAGGCGCACGCCCATGCCGTCGGCGGGCTCGCCGAGCGCGTCGACCCAGGTGCGCCCATCCCACCACAGGGGGCGCCCCTGGACGGTGTCGAAGAATTGCGCACCGAGTTCGGGTTCGGTGGATCCCAGCTGGGGACATCGCCGGCCAGAGCCCGTGGAGGTCCACATCTGCCCGGTGCCGGCCAGTGGCTGGGTGCTGGTCACCAGGCCGCCGGCACCCCCGGGGGGGCGGAGCGGGGGTCTTGACGAGACTGGCCGTCGGCAGGGGTTCGCTGTGGTGGCGCACCGCCTCGTCGGGCACGACGTCGTGCCACGAGTCACTGGTCACGCTGACCCTCAGGCGATCGTGGGAGGCGGGGTGCCAGCGGCAGGCCAGGACCTGCTGGCCAGCGATGCCGCCCCTGAACTTGTTGCCCGAGGCCACCTGGCGTTCTCCCGAACCGGGGGTGAAGTCGATCCAGGCGGCCTGGTTCATCACATAGACCTGGCCGCCGGTCGCCACGACCGAGGCGCCGATACCGTCCACCCGGACACCGCTGACGCCGCCGGTCCGGGTCTCCATGTAGGTACCGAACAGGGTCACGGACATCGAGGTGCCCAGACTGATGCCCGTCCGGTACTGCTCGATGGCGCCACCATGGATGGTCAGCATCGAGCGGTCCAGCATCTCGATGCCGAGGCCATTGCCGCTGCCGTCGGCGAGCAGTCCGGAGATCCGCACGCCGTGGGCGGAGACGTTGTAGCAGTACTCGATGCGCACCGCGGTGGCGTTGTGCCAGAAGGAGCACATCACCAGGTGGGCGTACCAGCACTGCTCGAGGTCGAGCCCCGCGGAGGTGTTCCAGATGGTCACGTCTTCCAGGACCAGGGCCGAGCTGCGTCGGGCGCTGATCCCGACGCTGCCGACCACCTGGTCTCCGGGACCCATCAGCCGCAGCTCCCGCACGGCGCTGTTGAGGGCCAGCTCCAGGACGGGTCCCGCATGGGAGCCCCGCAGCTGGGTGCCGGGCACATGGCCTCGCCCGGTGCCGTGGTTCCGCCGGCGCCGCGGAAGGTCTGCTGCGCGAGGCCGCGCAGCGGGGCGCTGGTGCGATAGGTGCCCAGGGGCAGGAAGATGGTTCCGCCCACGCCGGCGGCGTCAATGGCTCGTTGGATGGCTGGGGTGTCGTCGGCGGCCCGGTCTCCGACGGCTCCGTGGTGGCGCACGCTGGTCCAGGGATCGGGGGAGGGGAACTGCTGCTGGGCAGTAAGACATGCCGCGATCCAGCCATGGCGGCACGCGGCGGTGTGCTGCCGCGAGTGGTGGACGCCGGTGGACTCAGCCCGAACACGTGGGAGCGGCTGGAACGGCTGAGTTCCGCGTGGGAGCAGGCGAAACGGGGTGGCGCGAGCAAAGAACCACCGGCGGCCGAGCCAGATCCTGGGGTCGTGGCGAACCCAACGAGACGATCCCGAACCCCGCTTGCCCCGAACGAAGTGGACGCGATTCGAACCGCTCGCGCCAACGGCGAGAGTGTCCTTTCGATCTGCCGCCGATTCGACATTCACCGAGTGACGGTGTGGGAGAAGACCCGAACAAGTTGAGCTAAGTCCGCGACCGTCGTGGGGACAAAGTGCAATAACCGGTCGCAACCTCAGGTTTCCCCAACCGCAACATCGACCTTCCGAGCCGCGATCAACTACTTGGCCACGGGAGTGCCATCGGCGACGCACGACAACCCGGGCGGCAAGGATCGTCACGAGATCATCTGCCAGAGCCATTCGAAGAGGCTCCTCCCTCCCACCTGCGACATCAGAACCGTTGCGACCGCAACGAAAAGTGACACGATCGCAACCCAAAGCGCAAGCCGGCCAGTCCGGAAAGCGTCAGCAGATGAACCGAGCGATGAAACGGTTGAAAGAATGTCGCGGTAGTCACTGTCCGCTTGCCGCAGCTGCTCGAACCAATCCTCATGTCGCTCTTTGAGTCTTTCATTGAAGTTGATGGGCACCTCCGGCGCCTCATTCTCTTTGCGCGCGCGTGCAAGCTCGTCCGGAGTCGGAACATAGCTGAACTGTGGGTCTCCCTCCCAATACCAAGACCGTTTCCAAAACGCGGCAACATCACGTTGCATGCTTGCGAGGTCGAGACTCAACGTAAGTAAGCTCTGACGCAGCTCGTGGATCGCCTTCGGACGGAATTTCCCGTGTCGTGCACTGGCTCGATCTCGGATCTCGGCGAAGCGCTCCTCAGTTGCCTCAAGGTAACCCGACACGGAAATCATGAGGAACAGGTTTCTCATACTGTTGGCAAGTCGATAGGCGATGTTTTGATTGTCGTTTCCACCGATGTACTCGAATTTCTCAGGGCCGACTTCCCTGAGTATTGCCGGTCGACTTCCCCAGAGCGTCCATGTCGGGTCATCTCCCAGGGGGTCTTTCCCTATGCGCCGCTGACAGTGGAGCACTAGCTTCGGAAGGTCGGGTGAGGTGAGCATTCGGAACACCGGGCGCTCGATGCCAAGGGCACGCAGGGCATCGTCCTCTGACACGCGCTGGTCGCGATTCTGCGCGGGCTGCGGCAGCAAGGTGGGGTCGAGCTTGTCAAAGAGCATCAGCTCGAGCAATGGTTGCGGACGCTCCATCCGAGCGAAGAAACCAGGGAGACGAGCTGTAAGCCAGTCGCGCGCGGCGTAGTGCATTGAGCGACGTGCAAGCTGCACCTGGTGGATCGTTGCCCAGCGCCGGTCAAGACTGCGAGGTCTCGGACGTTCCCAGAGCAGCAAGGGTTCGTGTTGCTTGTGCCACTCAACGTCAAGCGCCTGCGCTGCCTCGTCTTGGAGGTGAAATTCGGCGACGACCGCAGTGAGACCTTGCCCGACCTGCACGGCTTTGAGTTCGATGTAATCAAACTCCGGCGGGAGACGCTCGCGGACAGCGTCCATACCGAACCAGTTGCGATCGTGTCGCACGACGTTGATGAGGTTCCACCACACCGATCCTCCACCTGAGCGAGAGCGCGCCAGCATCACGTGATTGCGCTCATCAATCGGCGAAAAACGCTGGCGCACATCCCAGCCATTCTTCCGGAGTGCCGCTTCAAGTCTTGGGAGATCGGCTGGCGGGAAGAGTTCGACCAACCAGATACTGGGTGTCGTGACGTGTTCATCTCTCGGGGCCCGAATGTTGTGCATCCAGCCATCGAGCGACTCTGCGAAGTCTCGGTCGTGCTCATTGAAAGGAATAAGCCAGTTAACGCCGTTGTTGAGCCATTTCCGCATGAACGGCGGCGTGAACTTACGCCGCCAGCCTGTGCTCAACCACCACAGCACACGGTAGGGGTAGTCATACCAGCGATACCCCTCTCCCGCCTCGGGCACGAGATCAAAGACGGCAGCAACCTCGTCGGAAATCTCGATACCGCTCTCCTCCCGCGTGGCGCGGGGACGTCGACGCCGCTGTCGGTATTTCTCGCGATCTCCGAGCTCCACCATCCACGTCTCCTATCCGATCCACGACGATTGCTGGCGCCGATGATGCGCTCTCTACTGTGCTCACTGTCCACCCCGCACCGTTACTCACGCCCATACATGACGGTTGTCCAACATCCACCCCAAGGATATCCGTGAGGTCTGACACAACTGGCTACGTCGAAGCAGAACTACCGCAGCGAGGCTTCCTGCGGTTGGTGCTGCAGCTCGGCCTTGAGTGCTCACGCCTCTTGCAGATCGAGGCTCCGGCCCGTCAGTCCAGGCCCGACGAACACACGTCCCGCGACCACCTGGTGCTGCGTCAACGAGCCGCCCCGAGGTCGCCCCTCCTCGATCTGCAAGACGCGTGGCAGCTCCATGGGGGGCCACTCGCGGTGGTATGGAGGCTCGTCTGGCACGGACGGCCTGTGAGCTGCTTCTGGCCGGGGTGATACGGATCTGCGCATCTTGGGGTGTGGACGGGGTAATGGGTCGCGGAGTGGCGGTGGGGTCGCCTACGCTGGTTGGCATGTTGGTTTACGGCACTGCTTCGCTGCGTCTGCGCAGCCGCTAACGGCGGCGAGCACCCTCCACTGGTTGTTGCTCCCGCCCCCGGTGATCACGGCCGGGCGGCTCTTTCAGCGTGCCCGGCTCCTCAACAACCACGGAGCAAACAGTGCCCACCTATCGAGGTGGCCGTCATGAGCACGGCCAGAACTTCCTGACTGACCCATCCACCATTGCCACGATCACACGGCTTGTGGCCGCCACCGAGGGTCCTATCATTGAGATCGGCCCTGGTGACGGAGCACTCACCTCACCGCTGGCTCAGCTCGGACGACCGGTAACCGCCGTCGAGATCGACACCCGGCTCGCCCGACGCTTGACCCCACGACTCCCACCGCACGCAGAGGTCGTCACCGACGACTTCCTGACCTACCGGCTACCGCCGTCTGCGCATGTGCTCGTCGGCAACCTGCCGTTTCACCAGACCACAGCCATGTTGCGACGCATCCTGCACGCCCCGGCATGGACCGACGCAATCGTGCTCGTGCAATGGGAAGTTGCGCGGCGCAGAGCAGGCGTTGGCGGTGCCACGATGATGACCGCGCAATGGGCGCCCTGGTTCACCTTCACGCTGCACAGTCGTGTTCCCGCTCGCGCGTTCACCCCACGTCCGGGAGTCGACGGCGGAATCCTCACCATCCACCGCCGCGAACACCCGCTGGTGCCCCCGGCATGGCGGCGCCAGTTCCACGCCTTGGTCCACCGCGTCTACACCGGTCCCGGACGTGGGCTCGCCCAGATCCTCGCACGCAACACCTCGCTCGGCTCACCACAGGCGGCACAGGCATGGCTGAGGGGCCACGGTATGACCGCTGCCGGGCTGCCGAAGGACCTGCCCGTCGAGGCATGGGTGGACTTGTTCAAGACCACGGGCTCCTCGCCACCGTCCCGCCGCACGCAGTCGTCCTCAGGAGGGCGGCGGCGATGAGCATCGACCCCTCATGGCGAGTCTGCCCTGACGAGACCACCCCCAGCCATGCGTGCCCGACCGAAACAGCCGCACACCATGCAGCACGGCTCCTCGCTCAAGACCCCGGACGGGATTGGCGACTTCCTGACCTTGCCGACCTCGTGCACCTGTCCACGTCACAACTGGGCAGGGCCTTCAGCCAAAGCTTCGGGATGCCGCCCATCCAGTACCTGGCTCACGTCCGAGCCCACAGACTGGCCGAGCTCCTGGTCGAAACCGACCTTCCGATCGGTGTCGCCATGACACGGGTCGGGTGGCGCAGCCGCGGCCACGCCGCACGACAGTTCACCGCCATCATCGGGGTCAGTCCATCCGCGTACCGACTCACCGCGACCCAACGAGCAAGCCTGAAATGCCCGTGCTGTGGACAGCGAAGCGAGCTGCCCCGATGACGGCCACAGAGCGCTCTGGCCTCGGCCCTGCCAGGACAGAGATCCGTGACACGGTCGTTCGGATGCGGGCTGATCTCGCTCACCGGTGGACCTTGGCCGAACTCGCACAGGATGCACATCTATCGCCGTCTCGGCTCGGGGGCCTGTTCGTGGAGCAGTTCGGCGTCCCGCCGATCATGATGTTGGCTCGGTTGCGGGTGCGGGAGATGGCTCGGCTGTTGCGGGAGTCGGATATGACGATCGGCGAGATCGGGGTCCGGGTGGGGTGGCGGAATCGAGGCCATGCGGCGGAGCAGTTCGCCAAGCTCGTGGGAGTCACCCCAACCGCATACCGCAACCAGTATCGCCAGCGGACCCGACAGACGGCAGATGACCTGACCGGTTGCTTGTGGTGCGGACAACCCCTCCCCACCACCGCCGATGACCGGAAAACGCGCAGATCGGACGGTGATCCGCTCATCCATGGCTGATCTGCTCGACATGTATCCCTCACCTGAGATAGTCGTGAAGGCCACCGTCACGGTGCTCCATCCGGGGCGCGGTGCGTACCTGGCTGGTGAGCCTCCATTGGGCTCGCCGTGTCGCGTGACGCCGTGGAGCGGCTCGGATCGTGCGTCATTCGGTGGGGATGGACGGCTGGGGAAATTTTCTCCAGCCGTGAACCACCCCACCCGGCACCCTCGTGCCCGACGCCGGAGGACGAGACGGTCCCGGACATTTTCCGGAACCGTCACCACCCCAACCGTCCCCGCGGGTACTGGGGTGGGGTGTCCACCTGTGGGGCATGAGGTATGCACGCACCACACCGAACAGGCGCCGGTTGATCGCCGAGCCCGTGCCCCGGGGCGAGCCGGACATGGACCGGCTGATTGCGCTGGTGCTGCACCTAGCCGATTGCCTCCATGCCGAGACCCCGCAGCCCGAACCCGATGCAAGCTCGATGATGAGGACCACCGACCATGACCACGACCGCCGGCACGAAGACCTTGACCGTCTCGGGTGAGGGGCGGGTGACGGCGGTGACCTATCAGCGGGTCTCCACCAAAGAACAAGCCACCGCTGGTGGCCGCGACGAAGGGTTCTCCATCCCGGCACAGCGGGAGGCGAACCGCCGCAAAGCCGACACCCTCGGCGCCCAGGTGGTGGCGGAGATCGTCGATGCGGGTGAGTCGGCCCGGTCGGCAAAGCGGCCGGGGTTGCAGCAGCTACTGGACTACATCGCGACCCATCAGGTCACGTATTGCATCGTGCACAAGGTCGACCGGCTAGCCCGCAACCGGCTCGATGACGTCGACATCCACCGCCACCTCATCGACGCCGGCGTCCAGTTGGTCTCCGCGACCGAGAACATCGACGAGACCCCCTCCGGGATGCTGCTGCACGGCATCATGTCCTCGATTGCGGAGTTCTACTCCCGCAACCTCGCCGCCGAAGTCACCAAAGGCATGACCCAGAAAGTCGCCAACGGCGGCACCCCATCCCGCGCGCCGATCGGCTACCGCAACATCCGATGCAAGGATGACCAGGGCCGGGAGTACCGCACCGTTGAGATCGACCCCGACCGAGCACCGCTCATCCGCTGGGTCTTCGACACCTACGCGAAGGGTGAGCACACCGTCCCCGACCTGCTGGCCGAAGCCACCGCGAGAGGATTGACCACCGTGCCGACGCCGAAGCGACCATCTGGACCCGTAGGGCGCTCGACGTTCTTCAAGCTGCTGCGCAACCCGTACTACATCGGGCAGGTCCGCTACCAAGGCGCCCTCCATTCTGGCGCACACGAACCCATCGTTGACCCCGAGACGTGGCAGCAGGTCCAGACCCTCTTGGACACCCACGCCACCGCTGGGGAACGCCGCCGCAAGCACGACCACTACCTCAAGGGCACCCTGTACTGCGGCACGTGCAACGCCCGCTTACAGCTCGACTACGCCCGCAACAAACAAGGCATCCGCTACGCCTACTACATCTGCACCGGCCGAGCCACCAAACGCACCACGTGCACGAGGAAGGCCGTGCCCGTCGGCATCGCCGAACAACTCGTCACTGACTGCTACCAACAGATCGCCATCACCGAGCAGACCTACCAGCAGCTCGCGCAACGAGTCGAGGCCACCTTCGATGAGCGCCTCGCTGAACGGTCCCAAGCCATCGACGACCTCACCACCACCAAACACCGGCTCGAAGCCGAGGCAGACAAGCTCCTCGAAGCCCACTTCGCCGACGCCATCGACCTACCGACCCTGAAACGCCACCAAGACCGGATCAGGATCGCCCTGGCTGACGTCACCAAACGCCTGGACGCCGAACGGCACGACCACGAAGGCCCCCGCCAACACCTCGCCACCGCCCTACGACTCCTCGCTGACTGCGGCCGGATGTACGAGCGCACCGACGACTTGGACAAATGGCTCGCCAACCAAGCCTTCTACCACCGCATCCTCATCACCGAAGACGAAAAAGCGGCGATCCAGCTCAACGAGCCGTTCGCCGCCCTCGCACCCAACCATGTCAGGTGTTCTAATACGTCCAATCTGGTGGGCACAGAGGGACTTGAACCCCCGACACCTTCCTTGTAAGGGAAGCGCTCTGACCAACTGAGCTATGTGCCCCGGAGCTGCGAGCCATTGTGGCAGCTCGCAGCAGGTCCTGTCAGCCGCGAGGGCTCAGGCGAGTGCGGCGCGCACCAGGCCGGAGACGGTCTTGCCCTCCGCACGGCCCTGGGTGCGGGCGGTGACGGCCTTCATCACCTGGCCCATCTGCCGCATCGACGGCTTGTTGCCCTCGGCATCGGTGGCGGCTGCCACCTCCTCCTCGACGATCGCCGTGACCTCGTCGGGGGTCAGCGGCGCCGGCAGGTACTTGGACAGGAAGTCGGCCTCGGCGAGCTCCTTGTCAGCCAACTCCTGGCGTCCACCCGAGGTGTAGGCCTCGGCGGAGTCCTTGCGCTTGCTGACCTCCTTGGTGAGCACACCCAGTTCCTCGGCGTCGGTGAGCTCGCGGGCGGACTCGCCAGCGACCTCCTCGGTGTGGATGGCGGTCAGCGCCATCCGAATCGTGCCCCTGGCCAGGTCGTCGTGTGCCTTCATGGCGGTGACGAGCTCGCTCTTCAGTTGGTCCTTGAGTGCTCCCACGGGAATGTCCTTTCCTAGTCGCCCTACAGTGTCCCATGCGCCGGGGGCGTCGACGTCCCACGCGCGGGGGCGTCGATGGCCGCGACCGGCCCGCGCTCCCAGCGTTGCAGCCGGGCCATCCAGGGCTTGGGCAGCTCGAAGGCCATCTCCATCGGCCCACGGCGCACCACCTGTTCGATGGCCAGCGCGGCGGCGGCGGTGGCAATCGTGAGCAGGGCCGGGTAGATGACCGCGACCGGTCCCATCAGTTCCACCAGCCTCGAGGCGACGCCGAAGTGCATGTCCAGGGCAATCCAGCAGGCCAGCAGGACCGGGTGCATCACATAGACCGACAGGGTGCGGCGCCCGACCCAGGCCAGCGGACGGAGCGCACCGAGCCAGCGTTCCCACATCGCCATGATCGCCAGGGCGCCCAGGCCCTTGCCGACATTGCCGGCGACGAAGCTCAGGCTCATCGCCATCGGCGGCATTCCCAGACGCGAGAAGATGCTCGGGGTCACGGCGAGCACGGCACCGGCCGCCAGCAGCAGCCATGGTTGGGCGTGGACGTGACGCTTCAGCCACGGGGCCGACCAGACGCCGAGCACGTAGTAGAAGGCCAGGTCGGGCACCTTGAGGGCGATGACATCGCCCGGGCGCACGAACAGGGTGAGGACCAGCAGGGCCACCAGGATGACCGGGATCGGCACGTGCAGGCTGCGCAGCAACCACAGGCCGGTCATGAAGACGGCGAGGCCGAAGATGTACCACAGCGGGGTGGCGGGGGCGACGAGCTGCACCAGCCAGTCGGTGCCCGGGTGGACCGTCCCGACGGCCTCGGTGTGCAGCGGCGGGATGACCAGGGCGTAGATGGTCAGCCACACCACGTAGAGCCAGTAGTTGGCGGCGGCTGAACGCAGCGCAGGACGTCCGCGCGAGACCTTGCCGGCGGCCAGCATTCCCGACAGCAGGAGCAACAGCGGCATCCGGATGCCGCCGACGAAGTTGTTGAGTGCGGCCCAGGCCTGGGCATGCAGGTCACCGTCCAGCATCGGCAGGTGCCAGATCACCACGTGGAAGAGCACGACCAGCAGGACGCACCCACCCCTGGCCATGTCGATCCACGCCTGACGCGCGGGCTGTGCACCTGCCATCCCCGACCCTCCGAATCCTTCCGTCTCATCAGGACGGCCCAGGCTTTCCTTGTCCTGCATGGATGCTGTGCCTTCCCAGAGGATCCACACTGTCACGCAGGCCCTCGCGGGACACGGTGACCACAGGCCGTTCACAGGGCGCGGGTGGGGCGCCCCGTCCGCGGCTGTGGGATTGCGCGACGGCCCGGTAGACTCTGTCGACGTGGCTCTCGCAGATCTTTCAGACATCCTCAGTACGCTCCGGTCCTCCCTGGCGTCGATCGAGGCCGTGCTCGACCCCCAGGCCAAGCGGGCCGAGATCGCCGAGCTGGAGAAGCAGGTCCAGGCACCCGACCTGTGGGACGACCAGGCCAATGCCCAGAAGGTGACCTCGCGGCTGTCGAACCTGCAGTCCGACGTCGAGCGCGTCGAGAAGTTGCACCAGCGCCTCGAGGACGCCGAGCTGATGATCGAGATGGCCGCCGAGGAGTCCGATGCGGACGCGGCCGCCGAGGTGGAGCGGGAAATCGGCACCCTCAAGGGCGAGATCGAGGCCCTGGAGATCCGGACCCTGCTCAACGGTGAGTACGACGAACGCGATGCCGTCGTCTCGATCCGTGCCGGCGCCGGGGGCGTCGATGCCGCGGACTTCGCCGAGATGCTCCTGCGGATGTACACCCGCTGGGCCGAGCGCCACGGATACGGCGTCAAGGTCATGGACACCTCCTATGCCGAAGAAGCAGGGCTCAAGTCGGTCACCTTCGAGGTGAGCGCCCCCTTCGCCTTCGGCACCCTGTCCGTCGAGGGTGGCACCCACCGCCTGGTGCGGATCAGCCCCTTCGACAACCAGGGCCGTCGCCAGACCTCCTTCGCCGCGGTCGAGGTGATCCCGCTGATCGAGGACACCGACCACATCGACGTGCCCGAGTCCGACATCCGCGTCGACGTCTTCCGTTCCTCGGGGCCCGGCGGCCAGTCGGTCAACACCACCGACTCCGCGGTGCGCATCACCCACCTGCCCACCGGCCTGGTGGTCTCGATGCAGGACGAGAAGAGCCAGATCCAGAACCGTGCCGCCGCCATGCGCGTGCTGCAGTCACGCCTGCTGCTGCTCAAGAAGCAGGAGGAGGACGCCAAGAAGAAGGAGCTGGCCGGCGACGTGAAGGCCAGCTGGGGCGACCAGATGCGCTCCTATGTCCTCAACCCATACCAGATGGTCAAGGACCTGCGCACCGGCCACGAGGTGGGCAACGTGGACGCGGTCTTCGACGGCGAGATCGACGACTTCATCGATGCCGGCATCCGCTGGCGCATGCGCGAGCACGACTGAGCGACCAACGGCACCCTCACGGGAAGGAGACGGCAGCCGAGATTTCGGCTGACGTCTCGTGTGTCCACCGCGGATGCCCGGGGGCGGGGGCCTAGACTCCCACTCGGCCGACAGAGAACGCAGTTCCCGGCGCCTTCCCCAGCCATCCCCTAGTGCGGCCAAGGAATCATCGTGATCATCTTCGACGACGTCACCAAGATCTACGAGGGCCAGCAGAAGCCTGCCCTGCGCAATGTGAGCGTCCAGGTGGACAAGGGGGAGTTCGTCTTCCTCGTCGGCCAGTCGGGCTCCGGGAAGTCCACCTTCACGCGGCTCGTGTTGCGCGAGTACCTGCCGACCTATGGGTCGATCCACGTGCTGGGCAGGGACCTCAAGCAGATGCGCAGCTGGAAGGTGCCGGCCCTGCGACGCCAGATCGGCACGGTCTTCCAGGACTTCCGGCTCCTGCCGGGCAAGAGCGTCCAGGAGAACGTCGGCTTCGCCCTGCGGGTGATCGGTCGCCCGCAGGCAGAGATCCGGCAGGTGGTCCCCGAGACCCTCGAAATGGTGGGCCTGCAGGGAAAGGCCGATCGGCTGCCGGAGGAGCTGTCCGGGGGCGAGCAGCAGCGCGTCGCCATCGCCCGCGCCTTCGTCAACCGGCCCCAGATCCTGATCGCCGACGAGCCCACCGGCAACCTCGACCCGGCCACCAGTGTCGGCATCATGAAGCTGCTCGACCGGATCAACCGCACCGGCACCACCGTCATCATGGCCACCCATGACTCGACGGTGGTCGACCAGATGCGCCGCCGTGTCGTCGAGCTCGACGCCGGCAGCATCGTGCGTGACCAGACCAAGGGCGTCTACGGCACCGCCTGAGCCCCACCCCAGCTGACGAGGAAGAGATGCGACACACACTGCGCGAGACATGGTCGGGACTGCGCCGCAATGTCTCGATGACCCTGGCCGTCATCGTGACCATGTGGGTGAGCCTGAGCCTGTTCGGCGCCGGCCTGATGACGATGCAACAGGTCGACCTGATCAAGGGCAAGTGGTACGACAAGATCGAGATCTCGGTCTTCCTGTGCGTCGAGGACTCCCAGGGCGGCACCTGCGAGCGGGGCAAAGGGATCACCGACGCCCAGCGCGAGCAGGTGAGGACCACCCTGGAGTCCAATCCGCAGGTGCAGCAGGTCTTCTACGAGAGCAAGGAGGAGGCCTACCAGGAGTTTCGCAAGACCTTCGCCGACTCGCCCATCCTGGAGAGCCTGGACATCGACCAGATGCAGGACTCGTTCCGGGTGAAGCTGAAGGACCCGGCCCAGTACGCCGGCGTCGTCGACGAAGCGCAGGCACTGCCGGGGGTGCAGAACGTGCAGGACCTGCACACGGTCCTCGACCCGCTGTTCAGCTGGCTCAACGCGTTGAAGTGGGCCACGATCGGCATGAGCAGCCTGCTGCTGCTGGCCGCGGCTCTGCAGATCGGCAACACCATCCGGATGGCGGCCTTCAGCCGTCGCAGGGAACTGGGCATCATGCGGCTGGTGGGCGCGAGCAACCTCTACATCATGCTGCCCTTCCTGCTGGAGAGCCTGGTGGCGGGCGTTGTGGGGGCGGCGCTGGCCTGCGCGACTCTGGCCTTCGGCTACTGGACGATCATCGTCAAGAACGCTGAAGTCTCGATCAAGGCTTTACGTTGGATCGGATGGGACCACGCGGGGATCGCGATGGCCGGAGTTGCAGTGGTCGGAATCGTGCTGTCTATCATTCCCACGCTGTTGGCAACCCGTAAGTACCTGCGCGTCTGACGCCCCCGCGTCCTTGCTCGGTACTGGAAGAGAGACATGCACGTGACTTCGAATGGCTCCCCCGAGCTCCGTACGGCCCCCTCGTCCATGCTGTGCCCCCACCCAGTGCGTACCGCCCTGGCCACCCTGTGTGCCCTCGGCCTGGCCGTCTGGGCCGCGCCCCTGGCCGGTGCCGACGAGCTGACCGACCAGCGCGACCGGATTGCTGCCGAACAGGCCCGCAGCAAGCAGGAGCTGACCGCCTTCTCCGGAGAGCTCAACCAAGCGGCGGCAGCCCTCCAGCAGTCCAGGACCCAACTTGGGCAGGCCAGGGCCCACTTCGCGCAGGCGCAGCAGCAGCGTCAGGGCGCCGAGGCGGAGGATGCCCGTCTGGCGAAGGCCCTTGAGCAGGCCCGTGCCCAGCTGCGCAAGGCCCAGCAGGACGTGGCCGAGAACCAGGAGAAGGTGGACGCCGAGGCCCGGCTGATCGGCAACAGCGTGCGCGAGACCCACCAGCAGAACGCCGAGCTGGTCGGGCTGGCGGCCTTCGTCACCGATGTCAGTACCGGCGACGTGAACCAGAAGTTCCAGTGGTCCACCACGGTCTTCAACGCCACCCAGGCGCAGATGGACCGCCTGCAGGAGTTGCAGATGAAGCTCGAGGCCGCTCGCGAGGAGCAGGCGTCCGCGGAGGCGACGGTCGCGCGCCAGAAGGAGGCTGCCGCGGCCCAGGTGGCGTCCACCATTGCGGCTGAGAGGGCTGCCGACCAGGCGGCTGCGGCCGTCACCGACCTGGTGGCCAGCAATGAGCGGGCCCAGGCGGCAGTCGAGGACAAGCTGGCCGCCGAGCAGCGCCGGCAGCAGGCGTGGACCCAGGAGTCCAGCGCCGTCGAACGGCGGATCGCCGAGAGGATCGCGGCCGAGAAGGCCGCGGGCCGCGGCAGCTGCTCGTGCCCGGGCGCAGGCGGCCGCTGCCCAGAAGGCCGCCGCCGAGGCTGCCCGGCAGCGTGCCGCCGATGCCGCCCAGAAGGCGGCAGCGGCCCGTCGTGCGGAGGCCGCTGCGAGCCGGGCGGAGAGCGAGACCGGCGGTGGGGGCCAGGCGGCGCGGTTCGTCACCTCCGGCTCGGGCTGGATCGCCCCGGTCGCCGGTGGCACCACCTCGCTGTTCGGGATGCGGCTGCACCCGGTGCTGAAGATCTGGAAGCTGCACGACGGACTCGACCACGCAGCCGCCTGCAATTCCCCGATCATCGCCCCCCGCGGTGGGGTGGTGACCGAGAGCTACTTCAATGAGGGCTACGGCAACCGCCTGGTGGTCGACCACGGCAATGTCGACGGCCGCTTCGTGACCACCAGCTACAACCACGCGACGCACTACGTGGTCTCACCGGGGCAGCGGGTCAGCAAGGGCGACGTGCTCGGCTTCGTCGGCAACACCGGCTACTCCACCGGCTGCCACTTGCACCTGATGACCTGGTCGGACGGTGTGTTGGTCGATCCTGCCTCGATCTTCTGAGCGGCGCCCCCGGATCGTCGCTCGATCCGGTGGGCTGCACGAGCTAGGGTGATGTGGGATCGTCAACCGTGACGGTGCCCACCACATTCGACCTCGACAAGGGGATACAGGTGCCACGCGAAAAGGGGCAAAAGCTCGTCGCCCAGAACAAGAAGGCCTTGCACGACTACCACATCGGGCATCGCATCGAGGCTGGCATGGTGCTGCAGGGCACCGAGGTCAAGAGCCTGCGCAGTGGGCGCGCCTCCTTGGCCGATGCCTTCGCGACGGTCGATGACGGCGAGGTCTGGCTGCGCAATGCGCACATCCCCGAGTATGCTTTCGGCACCTGGACCAACCACGCCGCCCGGCGTACCCGCAAGCTGCTGCTCAACCGTCGCGAGATCGACAAGCTGGAGCGCGAGGTCGGCGACTCGGGCCGCACCATCGTGCCACTGAGCATCTACTTCAAGGACGGCTACGCCAAGGTCGAGATCGCCGTCGGCACCGGCAAGAAGGACTGGGACAAGCGCCAGACGATCCGCGAGCGCGACATGAACCGCGACACGCAGCGCGAGCTGGCCGAGCGCAATCGCCGGCGCAAGTGATGACCAGGCGCTGGGGGGCCTTCTGGGCGGCCCTGCTGCTCGGCTGCCTGGGGGCCCTGGCACCCCAGCCGGCCTGGGCGGCGCAGGACTCCATCGACTCGTGGACCATCGACTACCGGCTCCGTCCCGACGGCATCGTCGAGGCAGTCGAGACGATCGACTACCGCTTCGGCAACCCGGGTAACCAGCAGGGCATCACGCGCAGCTTCGTGGTGCGCGAGCCGGCACCGGGCAAGGATGCCGACAGCAAGGACATCGTCTACGACGTGCAGGTGCAGCAGGTCACCAGTGATGACGCCTCCGGCCAGTACGCGATCCAGCGCGACTCCGAAGGCCGGGTGGAGTTCGTCACCCTGAGGATCGGCACGCCGGGACGCTACATCGCGCGCCGCACCGCCTCGTGGACGATCCGCTACACCGTCAACGGCGCGCTGCGCGACTATGCAGACCACCGCGAGTTCAGCTGGGATGCGGTCAGCGGCGAAACGCCCCCGGTGGACGAGATCACCGTGACCGCCGAGGTGCCCAAGGGTGTGCAGGCGATCAAGTGCTCGACGGCCAAGCCGCCGACCGAGCGCGACTGCACCTCGGGCACGCTCACCGACGGCCGCGCCACCTGGGTGCAGCGCGGCAAGATGCCCGGCGAGGTGATGACTGTCTCGGCGAAACTGGCCCAAGGGGCGGTCGCCGGAGGCGGTGCGCAGCTGGTGCCGCGGGCCGATGCCGACGAACTGGCCCTGCAGCGCGTGGGCATGGGTGCCGGGCTGGCGAGCCTGGTGGCCTCGCCGGTGCTGGGGCTGCTGTGGTGGCGACGACGTGGGCGCGACCTGCGATTCGTCGGGCTGCCGCCCGGTGTGGTGCCGGGGCCGGGGGAGCGGGTGGCCCAGAAGCCGTCCGGGAAGATCGAGATCCCGGTGGCCTTCTCGCCCCCGAAGGTGAGCGTCGCCGAGGCGGGGCTGCTCGTGGACGGAGTGGTCGACACCCGCGAGACCACGGCGACCCTGGTTGACCTGGCGGTGCGTGGCGTCGTGCAGCTGGCCAATGACCAGGGCTCGACGCGGGTGGCGCTGGTCGACCCCTCGGGTGCCACGGAGCCCCACGAGCAGGTGCTGCTCAACCGGCTCTTCGCCGGCACAAGGGGCGAGATCGACCTGGCCGGCCAGGGCAGCATGCATTCGGCGCACGAGGCGATGGTCACCAGTGTCCGCAACCAGGTGGCCCAGCGCGGTTGGTTCACCGCGATCCCCTCGGCCGCGGGCGCCGGGGTCGGCTGCTCCGGCGTGCTCATGCTGGTCTTCGTCTGGTTCTTCCTGGGCGGCGAGCTCTCGCCCGCGCTGTGGCTGCTGGCTCCGGTGGTCCCGCTCATCATCACCAGCTATGTGGTCCGACGCCGGCTGCGGCGTGGCCAACGTACCGGGCTGGGGCGTGCAATCACCGACCAGGTGGAGGGTTTCCGCACCTACCTGGCCACCGCCGAGGCGGAGCAGCTGCGCTTCGAGGAGGGGGAGGACATCTTCTCCCGCTACCTGCCGTGGGCAATCATGTTCGGCCTCGCTGACCGCTGGGCCGACCTGTGTGCCGAGCTGGTGCGGATGGGTCGGCTGAGTGCTGAGCCGCCGGTCTGGTACTACGGCCCCTACGACCAGTGGAACTTCTACGTCTTCACGCATTCGCTCAACACCATCGACCACGCGGCGACGCCGGCCATGCCGGCACCCACCTCGATCGGCACCTCGGGTACCGGCTTCGGTGGGCCCTCGGCCTTCGGTGGCGGTGGGGGCTTCTCGGGCAGCGGCGGTGGCGGCGGTGGCATCGGCAGCTGGTGACACTGGGTTCGCTGCTCATGTGGCAGGCTGGTGGGCATGACTGAAAAGCCTGAGATCGACTTCCCCGAGGGCCCGGCCCCGACCGAGCTCCAGATCACCGACATCACCATCGGCGACGGACCCGAGGCCAAGGCCGGCATGACCGTGGCCGTCCATTACGTGGGCGTCGCCTACTCCAGCAGCGAGGAGTTCGACTCCAGCTATGGCCGCGGCCCGCTGCAGTTCCAGCTCGGCGCCGGCCAGGTCATCTCCGGCTGGGACACCGGAATCCAGGGCATGAAGGTGGGTGGCCGTCGCAAGCTGGTCATCCCCGCCCATCTGGCCTACGGCGACCGTGGCGCCGGCGGCGTCATCGCCCCCGGCGAGACGCTGATCTTCGTCTGCGACCTGCTGGGCGTGCGCTGAGCCATCCTCCGCGTCCGCTGTGGCGCGAACGAACCACACCAGTCGGGGTCGGCTCAGGGCCGGCCCCGATTGGCCTGCCCACGCTGGTGAACAAGGATTGGACCATGTCCACCACCCTGTCCAGCCGCACCACGTCAAGCCCTCTCGACGCCCTCGCCCCTCGCGGAGTTGCACAGATGCCTTCGGCCTTCGAACACCCCAGCCTCCAGCTGCCCGTCACCGCTCCAGACCGTGAGCGTGCGCTGGGCTACCTGCAGCAGGCCTATGCCGAGCAACGGCTGACCGAGTGGGAGCTCGACCAGCGCATCGAGATGGTGCTCCAGGCGCGCACGCGTCGTGAGATGAACCGGGCCTTCGACGGTCTGGCCCGCATCCCGGTGGGGACCGGCGCCGTCCTGATGGCGCGCCGCGCCTCGGGCCAGCCGGGCCCGGTGGCTCGTACCGGCAGCGCGCTGGCACACCTCAGTGGCCTGGGCACCTGGGTCTTCGGCCCAGCTGTCTTCTACGCGGCCACGCCCCGGCACAGCCACACCCACCGGGAGGCCGCCAAGGCCTTCAACTTCCAGCTGGTCATGGGCGTGCTCGCTGGACTGGTGGGGATGCTCACGAGCGTCCTGGGTGCAGGCGAGCTGGCGATGCCGGTCGGCGCGCTGGTCTGGCTGGTGCTCACCGTCGTGGGTGGTGCCAGAGCCGCCAGCGGCGAGGACTGGACCAATCCGGTCTCGCGCGTCGTGCCCTTCAAGCTGCTCGATGAGGGGCGCGCGCCGCGCCAGCTGGGGCGCTGATTCGGGCGTCACCGGCGCACGGCTGGCAGGGTAACCGCTTGGCCTGATGCCGGCGGGCAGGTAGTATGGAAAAACCGGGCTGTTGGTGCAGCCCGGGGTACAACTCAACAGGGGGTGACTGGTTTCGACTTGGGACGGTAGTTCCAGGTGAAGCGGGCCGTGAATCCAGGGTCAACACGTTAATGTTCCCCGGAAACCTATAACTGCCGACACCAATCGCGCAGACTTCGCTCTCGCTGCCTGAGCAGTGACCGAAGGGTCAGACCGGATGTAGCCTTCCGTCCGGATCCTGGCCTCATCAAGGAGGCTTGCTGATCAACCCGTGTGGCAGGGGTTGATCGGGACTTTACTGCCACTGGGCCTGTCCACGACGTGCTGCAGAGAGCGTGGGGGCCGAGAAAAGCATCAACCGCAGCTGCGCCCGGAGAAGACCTGGTTCGCCTCTCGAGGACGCGGGTTCAATTCCCGCCACCTCCACAAATACCCCCTGAGGGTACTCGTTGAACTCTCTTTGAGAGTTCAACGAGTACCCATGTTGTTGTGTCTGGTGAGCTGTTCGTGGGTGATGGGTTCCCCGTCGTCGTAGTAGCGTGTCGTGATGGTCAGCTTGTGCTTGCTGGCGGTGATCTTGTCGATGAAGTTGTGGAGCAGTGAGGTTTTCTCATCAGGGCTGCCTGTAGAACATCGGCAGTGATGCTCTGGCAAGGGGTGATGGTCGACTCGGGTGGGTGCATGCGGGTCGGGTGGTGCAGGATCGGTTTCTGCCAAGACACCCATCGTCC